>SLMV01000081.1 GCA_007133365.1 Clostridia bacterium | reverse complement strand
TCGTCGGATGGATCCGGAACAATTATTGAACTTTCTTCAGGATGAACACCCCCAGACCATCGCACTGATCCTCTCCTATTTGGCGCCCGAGCAAGGTGCTGATGTGATTCGAAAATTCCAAGCGGAGCTTCAAACGGAGGTGGCGCGGCGACTGGCGCTGATGGATCGGACGTCGCCGGGAATCATTGAACAGGTCGAAAACCTGTTGGAGCAAAAATTCTCATCATTGATGCATGAAGATTACACGCGAACCGGCGGGATCGAATCCCTGGTGGACATTTTAAACCTCGCCGATCGCGGCACCGAAAAGGCGATTTTGAGCCACTTAGAGGACGAAGATACCGAACTGGCCGAGGAAGTGCGCAAACGCATGTTTACCTTTGATGATCTGACCCTTCTCGATGACCGGGCGGTGCAACGCGTTCTTCGCGAGGTGGACCTGCAGAACGATCTGCCCCTTGCCTTAAAAGCGAGCAGCGACGAAGTCAAGGATCTCATCGTGTCGAACCTCTCGAGTCGCGCTGCTGAAGCGGCCCAAGAAGACATGGAATTCTTGGGTCCGGTGCGCCTAAGTGCGGTTGAAGAGGCTCAGCAGAAAATCGTCAATGTGGTGCGCGATCTTGATGAGAAGGGAGAAATCGTGATTGCCCGTGGCCGTCAAGAAAACATCGTGGTCTGATTCGAACGTGATCAAAATGGATAAAGCCAAGATCGAAGGAACAAAGAGGCTCCCGGATCGGCCTGCATGCGAAAGGCCGAGGGTGTCATCGGAGAGCCCCAAGAAAACTGAGCATTTGCCGCACGATGATGCGGCCGACCTAATAAATGCAAAAAAGGATGCCGAAGCTATTATTAGGCAGGCCAAAGAAGAAACAAAACGTCACCGGGAACAAGCGTTAAAAACCGGGCATGAGGAGGGCTATCAGGCGGGAATATCAAAAGCCTTAGACCTCCTCGATTCCATCCAGCAATGGCACGAAGAAATGAAACAGCGTGAGGCGACCCGTTGGTGGCAAATCGAACGCGATCTCAGTCGAGTGGTGGTGGACGTCGTGGAGCGCATTTTATGTGAGGAACTCGAAATGCAACCTGAGCATATTGCGACACGGGTGCGTCATTCCCTTGGGTCGTTTTCCGAAACCTCCGATGTCACACTCAGCGTGTCCCCATCCGACCTGGATCGACTGCTTTCGGTCCGAGGCGAATTAGAGCAGGAATTGCCTCCTCGCGTCCGCCTTTTGTTTAATACGGATACGGAATTGGGACCGGGGGAGTTTCGCCTTCAAGGCGATGAGGGCATTATTGTCGGCACCATCGACGATGCCGTGGAATCGTTGCGCAACGCGTTGGGCGAAAGGGAGGAGGAACGATGAGCATCTCGGGTGAAATCGAGCGCATTTGGAATTGCATTGCCCAATGGGAGCCCCGGGAGCGCTATGCCTACGTTCATCGGATGGTGGGCATGACCATTCAAGCGCGCGGCAAAAGTGCCCAAATCGGGCAATTGTGTCGCTTATTCGGGGAGGATTCTCGGGTCGAGCCGGTCATGGCCGAAGTGGTCGGATTTGATGATCGGACGATGCTCCTCCTGCCCTTTTCCGAGGTTCAAGGTATTCGCGCCGGCATGCGGGTTCAGGTGGCGCGCGCATCCTTTCAGGTGCCCGTTGGTCCCGAGCTAAAAGGCCGGATCCTCGATGGCTTAGGACGCGCCATCGATGCGAAAGCCAAACCCGAAAGCGAGCAGCGGCGAAGTATCTATGCCGCACCGCCTTCACCGCTCGAGCGAAGCCGTGTCTCCCAACCCCTCGACCTCGGAGTGCGAAGCATTGATGGTCTTCTCACTTGCGGCCGCGGGCAGCGTCTGGGAATTTTCGCCGGGAGTGGGGTGGGAAAGAGCACCTTATTGGGCATGATCGCTCGCACTTCGGATGCCGATGTTAATGTGATCGGCCTTATCGGGGAACGGGGCCGTGAAGTCCGCGACTTCATTGAAGATGATCTCGGGCCTGAGGGTTTGGGGCGTTCGGTGGTGGTCGTTGCGACCTCTGATCAGCCCGCTCTTATGCGCATTAAAGCGGCCTATGTGGCCACCACCATTGCCGAGTACTTTCGTGAAGAGGGCGCCGACGTCCTGTTGATGATGGATTCAATAACCCGCTTTGCCATGGCGCAGCGTGAAGTCGGCCTGGCCGCGGGCGAACCCCCTACCACCCGAGGGTATCCGCCTTCCGTGTTCTCACTGTTGCCTCAATTGTTGGAGCGCTCGGGCAATTCGAAAACGGGGACCATGACCGCGTTTTACACGGTTTTGGTGGAAGGAAATGATATGGAAGAACCCATTACCGATGCGGTTCGCGGCATTTTGGATGGCCACATTCAACTATCCCGCGAGTTGGCGGATGAAGGGCATTACCCGGCGGTCGATGTGCTCAAGAGCGTAAGCCGTCTGATGTCGGATATCGTCACTGACGATCACGAGAGCTCGGCCCGCGAGCTGAAGCGCCTTTTGGCCGCTTATCAAGATGCCCGCGATCTCATCAATATTGGGGCGTATCAGCGGGGGGCCGATCCTCAGGTCGACCGCGCCATCGACCGGATGGCCGCCATTCGTCAGTTTTTGCGGCAGACGCCGGATCAACCCACACCGTTGTCCGAGACCAAATTGCAGCTTCAGGCCATTCTAAAGGGGGGTAAGGCAGATCATGACGCCGAGTCGTTTTCGTCTTGAGAGGATCTACCAACTGCGGATCAAACAGGCCCAATTCGAAGCGAATCAAACCCGTGAGGCCCACCGCCGCCGACAGGGTGCGCAAAATGCCCTTCAGGATGGATATCAGCAACGAAAAAAACGGCGGGATGATTTGGTGGCCTCAAAGGAACAGGGTTGTCCCGCCGGCGAGTTGCGTCGTCATTGGGCCCATCAGGTACGCCTCGAGCGGCAATGCCACGCCCTGAAAGAGGACTATGACCAAAAGGCGGTTGAGGTGGAAGAATGTCAAGCCCGTCTTTTGGTGGCCCGGCAGCGCGAGCAAATGCTGGAAACGCTCAAGCGCCGTCATCAGGCTCGGTGGCGGGTGATCGAGAGACGGCAACAACAAAAACAAGTCGATGAAATTGCGGGATTTCAGTATGTCAAACAGCGAGGAGGTGAAGAATATGGATGGATTAACGATTCCCAGTGTTAACAGGTGCATGATGGATTCGGTCGAGGAGTCCCCGGACGATGTATCGGACGATACCACGCTCGGCTGGAAATCCATTTGGAGCGCATTGATGCGAACGGAAACCGGTGGTGCATCAGAAGGAGAGGAAGAGGAAGCCCCCAAGGACAATGTTCATGGGCTTATGGCATCGATCTTAAACCATGCGGGGGACATTCGAATCCAGTCGGTTTTGCTCGGTGACGGTGTTCAGGGCGAAAGACTGCCTTTATCCGCTGAGGCCGCGATGGTGATCGCTCATCAACACGGCACCGACAATCCTGGCGTGAGCACCATCGAGGGGGCGTGGCCCTCCCTGCTGGCATTTAACGAAGAGATAACAGAGGCAGCCGCGATGTCCTTCGAAAACAATCGGACGATCAATCCTTCATCGGAAGGATCGGACCGGCCATTCGGTGATAGGACGTTATTAGGGACATCGGCGGACGAATTGCTCAGCGCCCTCGACAACAACGTCGCTATTGACGAGGGGACGAAGGAGTTTCAGGCCGCCATAAATGACGCCACAGGACAACGAATAAAAAAGGCCATGTCGAGCTTGGTTGAATCCATCTCAAAAGGTTCCCAACTCTCCTTTAGTGATTTGTCGGAATCGGTAGATCCGACCCACGACGGGACGAATTCGTTCGCAAAGAAGCACTCGGCGTTGTCCTTTGATCAAACCAAAGCGATGCTCCAGGTTGGCCGATGGGAAACCCCGGGTTCTGAAGCATCTGCGAAAGATCCCGTGCCCTCGCCCTCGGGAAACATAGCCAGGGACATGACCGGATTTGAACCGGTAACGCAAGAGGGCGGCACAATGTGGACGGGGGCATCCGAAGCGGGATCGCCGGTACTGCTCGCGCGCGCCGGGGAGGGTTCGATGATTGCCGAAGGGGTTGAAATACCACGGAGCGTCCCGTTACCCTCCGAATTTAAAATGCCTGACAATCCGCGGTCGTCACTTCTTCTTCGGATCGATCATGACGAAGGGGGGTCCATGCGGCTCCGGCTTTCGGCCGATCGGGCCGACATTATGGGGCAAATTCGCACGGAAGATCCACTTTTACTTCGCGAGCTACGGGTTGATATTGAAAACCTCCATCGGAACCTACATCAAATGGGCTATGACCGCGTTGATATGGATTTTGCGTCCTCTTCGGAGTCGCACCCGGACGAATCCGGGTGGCAAGGTGACGACACCAAAGGATCAAGGAATGAAGAAAATCGACCGGATGAGATGACGCAAGGTGACGCCCGAGAGGAAAACCGAGAAACCGGAGCGATGGTAAACCGCACGGAAAAGGGTTCATTGAACCTCTGGGCCTAAAGGAAAGGACAAAAGCCAAATGCGAATCGAGATGAATAATCAAAGTGCACCAACTGAGCCAGCCGCCCAACACACGGGATTTGATGATCTCGGACAGGATGCCTTTATGAAGTTATTGGTGGCTCAGATCCAAAATCAGGATCCGATGGATCCCATGGATGACCGGGACTTCATTGCCCAGATGGCGCAGTTTTCCAATCTGAATCAGACCCAATCGTTGCTTCGTAATCAAATGACGCTGCTCGGTGCAAAACTATTGGGAAATACTTACGAAATGGTGACGTCTGCCGGGGAATCGATCGTCGGGACCATTGCTTCGGCGAAATGGAAGGACGATGACATTCATCTAAAGACGACTGACGGCGAACAGCTGACGCTCAAAAGCATCGAATCATTGCGGATTGCTGAGGAATCGTAAGATGTCACGTATTGACCGAGGACACATTTCGCCATTCCCCAGACCGACTCAGGGATCAACTCGGACACGGGAACGGGCGACAGCGCCGTCCTTCGATCGAATCCTAAAACGCGAGCTCGAGCCGTCCAAACATGCCGAGAAACGAATGGCCCGCGAAGGCATCCAACTGAACGGCGAGCAACGCGAGCGTCTAGGCCGCGCGGTGGACCGGATTGCCGAGCGTGGCGGACGACAGTCACTGGTGCTGATGGACGACCTAGCAGCGATCGTAAACGTTGAACATCGAAAAATCGTCACCGTGGTTTCGGGGGAACGCCGACAGGATGGCCTTTTTACCGACATTGACTCGGCCGTCTTGGCGGACTGAGCTGGCCCTTGTGAAAGGAAGCGGGAGACGTGGACCGCCTGAAGCGACTCCCGTTCCCCCATCATGAGAGGAGAGAAAAGACGTTATGATGCGTTCATTATTCTCCGGAGTCTCCGGATTATCGAATCATCAAGTGAAAATGGATGTAATTGGTAACAATATCGCAAACGTAAACACGATGGGATTCAAGTCGAGTCGCGCGACTTTTTCCGAAGTGTTTAGTCAAACGCTCCGCGGGGCCGGGGCCCCAAGTGACGAACGTGGGGGTACCAATGCCCAGCAAATCGGGCTAGGAACGGGCCTGTCAGGGACGGACACCCTCCATACGCAGGGTTCTTTGCAGACGACCGGGAATCCGACCGACCTCGGTATTGAGGGGGACGGTTTCTTTTTGCTCAACCAAGAGGATCGTTTGGTATATTCTCGCGCCGGTGGCTTTAGCACCGATGCCGATGGTTATCTGGTAAACGCTGCCGGGCTGCGCGTGCAGGGCTGGCGTGGAGAAGGCGGGCAATTGCCCGAAACCAATACGACAAACCTGGATGATCTTCGAATCCCCATGGGCGAAACCGTTGGGGCACAGGCGACCTCCCGAATCGTCTACGCGAATAACCTAAGTGCGGATGCCGATCCGGATGAGACCTGGTCGACACCCGTCGAAGTGTTCGACTCTCAGGGACGGGAATACACGGTAAATCTCAGCTTTTCCAAAGCGGATTCGAATACCTGGAACTGGGAATTGACGACGGAGGACGAGGCGCTGGCGATCACCGGGGATGGCAGTGGCGCCATTACCTTTTCTGATGAGGGCAACGTGACCGATGGTGAAACGCCGGATGCCGTGGGTGTTGATGTTGACGGTGCCAGTGCCCTAGCCCTCAATCTTGATTTCGAAGCGATCACGCAAATGTCGGGATCGTCAACGGTCTCCGCGGTGGAGCGAGACGGCTCGCCCATGGGAACATTGGAATCGTTCGATGTGGATGCGAGTGGCGTCATTACCGGGGTTTATTCCAATGGGACCGTGCAAACCTTAGGGCAGGTGGGAATTGCCTCTTTTTCAAATCCTAGCGGGATGACGAAAGCGGGGGACAATATCTTCATGGAATCGAATAACTCCGGCCTACGTCAGGTGGGCCCCCCTGGCACGAGCGGTCGAGGATTAATGGCTCCGGGCTCGCTTGAAATGTCGAACGTTGATCTTTCGGAGCAATTTAGCGAGATGATCATCACCCAGCGGGGTTTCCAAGCCAACTCGCGTGTGGTGACGACATCGGACGACATGCTGAGTGAATTGGTAAATCTCAAACGCTGAGGAAGTGTTTGACCAAAGCCGACTAAGAAAAGGGGGTTGACAGCATGATCGCGGTCACACGACTTAACGGAACGCCGTTACAGGTTAACGCGAACCTGATCGAGATGGTGGAATCAACCCCCGACACCCTTTTGGTGTTGACGACCGGACGAAAAATTATGGTCAGCGAATCGGTCGAGGACGTGACCCACCGAATTTTGCAGTACCATCGGTTGGTCCATGCCCCGAGCCGACGTCAAAGGCCGAGCAAAGGAGTGTAACTTTGGAGTTCACAGCGTTTTTGGGTCTCTTCTCGGGCGTCCTTCTCATTTTATGGGCTGTGATGGATCAAGGGGCGCTCGCCACCTACTGGGACGTTGCCTCGCTTCGGATTGTATTGGGTGGAACAGTGGCGGCCTTGGCCATCAGTCATAAAGGGGCGCTTTTAAGACGCCTGCCCCGATTGGTGCTTCGCGTGTTCGGTCGCAGCCGAATGAAGGCGGCCCGGGTACGGGATTCTTTGGTGGAACTTGCCCACAAGGCGCGTAAAGAAGGACTTCTCTCACTGGAAGACGCCATCGAGGATCTCGAGGACGACTTCATGAAGGATGCGGTCCAGCTGCTCGCCGATGCCACGCCGCCCGAGCAAATCCGTGAGATTTTGGACAATGAGATCGCGCATCAAAGTGAACATCAATCCCGAGGCACCGCGCTGTTTCGAACCGCCGGAACGGTGGCACCGGCATTCGGGATGATTGGAACGCTTATCGGACTGATTCAGATGCTGACCGACCTTGACAGTCCTGATCACATCGGGGCGGGAATGGCGGTGGCATTAACGACCACTTTGTACGGAACCTTGTTGGCCAATCTCCTCTTTATTCCGATGGCGAACAAACTGGATGAGCGCGATGACGAAGAGGTCTTTTTGCGACGTATGATTCGTGACGGCATCCTGGGCATCCAAGAGGGGCTAAACCCTCGATTCATTGAGGACAAGTTGAATACCTACGTTACAAAAGAGGCGAAAGTGAAAGAGGCAGCGGTTGAGCGTCAACCGGAACTCGAAGACGAAAGGAGCCAGCTGGCTTCGGATGACTGATAGCCCCCGGCGCCAAAAGGAAAAACCCAATACCGATGCCTGGGTGACCACCTATTCCGATATGGTCACCTTGCTGCTGGCCTTTTTCGTTCTCCTTTTCACCTTTGCCAGCATTGATGAAGCGGAGTTCGAACGGGCGATCACCTCACTTCAAGAAGCGTTTGGAATCCTTAGGGGTGGGCGCACGGTCACCTCAGCTGAGCCGCGTATTGAACTAGAAGATATATTCGACGAGATGCGACATCGGGATCAAATTCGCGATTTGGAGATGAGCCAGCTGCGCCAAATTCGCGATCAAATTGGACAACGCCTCGAAGAGGAAGGGATGGAGGACGACGTCAGCATGGCGATTTCGGAGCGAGGGCTGGTTCTTCAGTTCACCGATCATGTGTTGTTTGATACCGCCCAAGCGATCCTATTGTCCGAGGCTCTGGATATCCTTGACGTTCTCGGTCCGAAGCTAAAGCAGGTGCCCAATCAGATTCGAGTGGAAGGACACGCTGACAGCCGTCCCATCAATACGCCACAGTTTCCATCCAATTGGGAACTGTCAACGACCCGGGCCACGTCCGTCCTTCGATATCTCTTGGAAAGCCATGATCTCGACCCGGAACAATTGTCCGCATCGGGGTACGGCGAATATCGACCGGTCGCAACCAATGAAACGGTCGAGGGACGGGCCATGAACCGCCGAGTTGACGTGATTCTTTTGCGACTCGGGGCCAGCGAGTATGAGCCGGAGCGCGATTTGTCGGGTTTGGAAATTGAGGGAGCACAATGAACCGTTTTTGGGCCTTTGGAATTATCGTTTTCGTTGTCCTCATAGGGGCCGGTTCTTTCTTCGTTATTGAGGAAGATATGCATGAGACGTTGCGGTTTTGGGAGGAAAACGATGACGAATACCGTGAGGTTTCAGGTGACGAGGATGGAAAAGAAGAAGACGGGCCGACCCTTCGGTTGAATGAAATGACCACCGACCTTCGTTCGGATGCCGACGGTCAGACCTTCTACATACAGGCGGTGCTCGAATTGCGCGGTCGTGATGCCGACTCGGTTCAGACGTTGGAGGATCGCATGTCCGAGGTCAAAGACCAACTGCTGGCGGTATTTCGTTCCTCGACGCCGGGCGAAATCAAAGGTGAGGAAGGGATGGATCGGCTCCGGGAACGGATTAAAGATCGCCTGAACCCGATCGTGGCTCCCGGTAAAATTGAGGCCGTCTATTTTGAGCGATTAATCGTCCAATAGGAAGGAGGATGAAATGGCGAACGATGCGACAGGCGTCGGTTATCGCATGTTGCGGGGAGAGGATCGGGTGCGTCGTTATGATTTTCACCGTCCGGACAAACTGTCTCGTGAGCATCTGAATGCCCTGCGCGCCATTTTCGACAACCTGGCACGTTTTTGTGTGACCCATTTGTCGACCCATGTTCGGTCGGCCGTTAAGGTGTCCTTGGTTGCATTGGATCAGATGATTTATGAGGAGTTCACGCAAAAATTGCACAGTCCGGTGATCTTAGGCATCACCCAATTTGAGGGGCTAGAAGGCAAGGTCGGCATTGAAATCGCCCCGGCCATCACCTTTCCATTGGTGGAGCGTCTCCTCGGGAGTAACGACGAAGCCGGGCAGGTGAATCGTCCCCTTACCGATATCGAGACCGCCGTCATTTCGACGGTTTTCGTGCGAGTGCTGGATTCAGTTAAGGAAGCCTTTCGGGGGATCGTGGAAACAAAGGGCGATCTTTTGGGAATCGAAACCAGTCCCTATTTTACCCAATTTGCACCCCCCAATGAAATGATGGTGCTCGCACGTTTTCAAGTGGAATTGGGGCAAAGTGCCGGTGATATGACCTTGGCCCTTCCCTACGTGCTGATTGAGCCCTTCTTGCCGCAGCTCTCACTACAACAATGGGTTGGCAATGCCCGGGCGGACTTTGAAACCGGGCAGGATGCCGAGCACCGATCCCGGCTCAAACAGCACTTAGAAGGGGTGCAGTTGCCGGTGACAGCACAGTTGGGACAAACGACGATTGAGTTGAAGGAACTGATCGATCTGGAGGTGGGCGACGTGGTGATGCTCGATCAAAAGGTGGCGGAGCCGCTCGGCATTTGCTTTGGACCGCGGGTGCGCCGTCACGGATACCCGGGACAATATGGAAATCAGATTGCCGTGCAAGTGAGCGATGAAGCGAAAGGAGGTCGTGATGTCCAAAGAAATCCTGACACAAGACGAAATTGACGCGCTTTTGGCCGGGCTGGGGGATGACGAGGCAGACGAGGCGGACGCCGAATTCGAAGCCCCGTTGACCGAGCGTTTGGTTGATGGCTTGATGCAAAAAGAATTACCAGTCGATTGGGGCGAGTGGGACTGGGTGAGTGAGGATACGCTGGATCTCGAGGCCGTGTCGAGGTGGAGTCTGCTCGAAGTGACCGGTTCGGTCCAGGCTCGAGGGGGGGCGGGGTTTCAACTTTCGAGCGATACATCCGAGGCCGATGCCGAAGAGGCGGTGGATGAGTGGCTCACCCTCTTGGTCGATGCACTTTGTGAAGCACTGATGAATGTCTTATCGGAAGACGGGGATGTGGCCGATGTGAAAGGAGGGCCACTGAGTCGACATCGCCCCGAACAGTGGCCGGATCCGGAGCAGGTAGCCGATCCTTTATGTTTTTCGATTCAGATGGAGAAAGCGGATGTCATGCTCTATTTGTGGCTGCCAGTTAACCTCGTGCAAGAGGAGGAAGCGCCCGCAGGAACTGCCGTGTCCGAACCGAAAGACGAACCGGCACAATCGGCACCCGTCGAAGACGACACCCAGCCCGATGATGAGCCCGTAACGAAGTCCCAACCGAAACGACCGGTAGCGCGGACCCAGTTTCCACCGCTAAGACCGCGAAAGACTCACGCCGAAAAGCCGCGCGGCAGCATCGAAATGCTGCTCGACATCCCCCTGAAGATCACGGTTGAGTTGGGGCGGACGACCTATGATATTCGCGAAATTCTGTCCCTTCAGGCCGGATCCATTATCGAGTTGGATAAACAGGCCGGTGACCCCGTCGATGTTTTGGTCAACGGCAAATTGGTGGCCAAGGGCGAGGTGGTCGTTGTGGACGAACGCTTTGCCGTTCGTGTGACCGAAATTGTGAGTTTAAAAGATCGAATCCGTAATCTTAAATAATCCGTGGAAATGGTGAGGAGGCCGTTTTGGAGCTAGCAGTGCAAGTTATTTTGGCAAGCGCTTTTATTTTGGTTTTGCTCTATATCACCCTGCGCCTTTTGAATCACCTGATCCGCGGTCAGATGGGACGAGGGCAATTGGAGGTCATCGAGGCGGTTGCCATTGGCCGAAAATCCCAGTTGGTCCTCGTTCGGGCCGGCGAACAGTGCTATTTGTTAGGGGTATCCGACCATGCCGTTGAGTTGATAAAGGAAATGCCGAAGTCGGCGATCTCATTTGAAACCAATCGACCAACGACCGAAGGGCGATGGGGGCAAATTTTCGCGAACCTGGCCGGGAGCGAGCGCGCAACCCGTCGATAGATTCTTCTACGTGAAAGAGGCGTTATACGTTGAATCCCAATCAACGACGAATGGTTCGACTCATTGTCTTTATGCTTATCCTTTTTGCCCTGATGGTGGCGACACCGATGCAAGCGGTTCACGCACTGCCTTCCGTCGACATCGAACTCGATGATGAGCTTGGGGCTACAGGTACCGGGCTTCGGCTTTTGTTATTGCTCACTGTTTTGGCGGTGGCACCGGCGATTCTTGTGATGATGACCTCCTTTACCCGCACTGTGGTGGTGCTGGCCTTCGTGCGAAATGCGCTGGGCACGCAGCAAATGCCGCCAAACCAGGTGTTGCTGGGATTGGCGCTATTTATCACCGTGTTTGTCATGATGCCGGTATGGCAGCCGATCTATGCCGATGCCTGGATTCCGCTTCAAGAGGGGACGATCGGATGGGAGGAGGCTTATGCTCGGGCTGAGGATCCGTTGCGTGATTTTATGCTTGAGCACACGCGTGGGCGCGACCTCCAACTGTTTCTCGGTTTTTCGCAGGAAGCACCGCCCGAGACTCCCGAGGAGGTTCCGCTTTATGCCTTGGTTCCCGCCTTTGCCATCAGCGAACTAAAGACGGCGTTTCAAATGGGGTTCGTCATTTTCTTGCCCTTTATCGTGATCGATATGGTGGTTGCCAGCACGTTGATGGCCATGGGGATGTTGATGTTGCCCCCGATGATGATCTCGCTGCCGTTTAAAGTCTTGTTATTTATTATGGTGGATGGCTGGCACTTGATCATTCAGTCGTTGCTCGATGGCTTAATGACTTAGGAGGGGAATCATGCCCGCAGAACTTGTTATTAGTTTGGCGCGTCAAGCACTGTATACCGTCTTATTGGTGAGCGCTCCGATGCTGTTGGCCGGGCTGGCCACCGGCTTGGCCGTGAGCATTTTTCAAGCGACCACCCAAATCAATGAACAGACGATGAGCTTTATCCCGAAAATTGTGGTGATCTTTTTATCCGCCATGTTGTTTGGACCCTGGATGATCAATGTTGCGACCGGATTCGGCGCGGAGATGCTCGGGAATCTCTCGGGATTTATCCGCTAGCGACGGGAAGGAGGCGACCCTGAGGTGACAATATCGTGGGAACCCACCGGTGTGCTGATGTTTTTCTTAGTGTTTTTGCGCCTGAGTGGGTTCTTCTTGCCCCTTCCCTTTTTCAGCCGACCGTACTGCCCGCCGAGCGTGCAAGTGCTCTTGAGTCTAATTCTCGCGGCCTTACTCGCGCCGGGTGCGAGTCTGGCCTCGGAGGTTTTTGCGGATGATCTCATATTTGGGGCCTTAGTGGCCTTTGGACTGCGAGACTTCTTGGTCGGATTTCTCATCGGATTTGCGGCGCTGTTGGTGATAATGGCGGCGCAGATGGCCGGACAATATCTTGATTTTCAAATGGGGTTTTTCACAGCAGCGCAGATCGACCCGCGTTTGGGTGAACGGGTTCCCCTGACGGGCAACTTTCTATATGTCGTGGCGTTAGTTCTATTTCTCGGGATTAATGGGCATCATCATCTCCTTAACATTCTAAACGAAAGCTTGGAACTGGTGCCGCCGGGCACCCGGTTATCGGCATCCGGCGTGGCGGGGCTATTCCCTTTTATGAGTTGGATGTTTTTGGCATCCTTTCGGATCAGCGTGCCGATCCTCGCCGTGCTATTCGTCGCCACCGTCGCCCTTGGAATCGTCGGCCGAACCATGCCACAACTCAACGTCTTTGTTTTGGGCATTCCGCTTCGAATTCTCCTCGGAATGTTGGTGTTATTGGCCATTGTCCCCCTATATGTAACCTATTTTCAAACCCTCATTTCCGATCAGTTGGGTGCTCTGTTGCGCCTGTTGGAGGCCTGGTAGCATGGCGAAGTTGATTGACCTTCAACTCTTTTCTGAAGGGGAAGAACGGCGGGAGGAGCCGACGCCGAGAAAGCGGCGAAAGACCCGCGAAGAAGGGCGGGTGTTTCAAAGCAAAGAATTGGTATCGGCCGTTTTACTGGTGATGCTCTTTATGAGCTTATGGTTCTTGTTCCCTTGGGTGTATGAACAACTTCGAAGCGCGATGATCGCGTCCTTTACGTATTCGCCGACGTCGGACTGGAGCGTGTCGGAAATTAGTGGGCTCCTTCGTCAACGTTTTAGTATTGCCATGCTGGTGGTCGCGCCCTTATTTGGTGTCGTCTGGGTGGTGGGGACGGCGGCGACGTGGGCGCAAACGGGGCCCGTTTTCAGCACCAAGCCCATCAATCCGGATCTCAATCGCATCAATCCGGTGGAGGGCGGAAAAAAATTGCTGTCGTCGCGGGCACTGATCAATCTGGTGAAATCACTCGCCAAAGTTGGGATTTTGGGGTATCTCGCGTACGGGGTGATCGCGGGAAATCTCGATGGGTTTTCCCAGCTTTTGAACCGGCCGTTGACCGATGCGCTCAGTTGGACGGCCGATGTGGTCTGGGCCCTGGTAGTGCGGGCCACTGGCGTTTTACTCGGGGTGTCGGTGCTCGATTATCTTTACGAACGGCACGAGCACGAAAAGAGCCTGAAAATGACCCGAAAAGAGTTGAAAGACGAGATGAAGAACACCGAGGGAGATCCTCAGGTTAAAGGGCGTATCAAGAGTCTCCAACAACAAATGGCACGTAACCGGATGATGGAGGACGTCAAATCCAGTGACGTTGTCATTACCAATCCCATTCATTATGCCGTCGCTTTGACGTATGACGCTGCCGAAATGCAGGCCCCGAAGGTGGTGGGGAAAGGCCGTGGTTTGATCGCAAAGCGCATTCGGGAGGTGGCCCGATCCGAAGGGGTCGTCATCGAAGAGAATCCTCCTTTGGCCCGGGCACTTTACGATGTGGGCGCTATCGGCCAGTCCATTCCTCCGGAACTCTATCAGGCGGTGGCCGAGGTATTGGCGCATGTGTGGCGGGCCCACAAACGGTATAAGGGGAGAGGAGGGAACCGAAAATGAAGCCGCCTTTAGGGTTGGCGGGACGTTTATTGGAATATAGTGACTTGGCCGCCGCTGCCATGATCGTCGTGATCATCGGCATGATGGTCATCCCGCTACCCCATTTTATTCTCAGTTTGCTTTTGGTCTTTAATCTGACCTTTGGCCTTATCATTTTACTTGTCACCCTTTACACCCACGACCCGCTCGAATTTGCCGTATTTCCTAGCGTTTTGTTGCTGACGACCCTGTTTCGTTTAGCCCTCAATGTTTCGAGCACTCGCCTCATCCTCCTTCAGGGGTATGCGGGAGAAGTCATCCAACAATTCGGGCACTTTGTGGTCGGCGGCAATCCGGTGGTGGGGTTTGTGGTCTTTTTAATCCTGGTCGCCATTCAATTTGTCGTCATCACCCGAGGCGCCGAACGGGTTGCCGAGGTGGCCGCTCGATTCATGCTGGATGCCATGCCGGGGAAACAGATGAGCATTGATGCGGATCTAAATGCGGGTTTAATTGATGATCACGAAGCCCGGGAGCGGCGAAAGGCCATCGCCCGCGAGGCCGATTTTTACGGTTCGATGGATGGGGCGAGTAAATTTGTCAAGGGGGATGCCATCGCGGCCATTATCATCACCATCATCAACATCCTAGGTGGTTTCGTCGTCGGGGCCTGGCAATTGGGACTTCCGTTAGAGGAAGCCCTGACGCGCTATACGCTTTTGACGGTGGGCGACGGCCTGGTGAGTCAAATCCCGGCTTTGTTGCTTTCGGTGGCCACTGGCATCGTGGTCACGCGTGCCGTATCGGAAGTCGATCTCGGACACGAAGTGGCCGGGCAACTGCTCCGCGAACCTCGGGTGTTTTACATTGCGGGGGCGGTGCTTTTGGGCCTGGGCGTGGTGCCGGGTCTTCCGTTGCTTCCGTTTTTGGTGATCGGATCGCTCGCCGCCGTGGTGGGACGCAACCTAACCGGTATGCAACTGGCGGAGCAAAAGGAAAGAGAACGGGATACGCACGAAGCAAAAGAAAAAGTGCCACGGTCGGATGGGCCGGAAGAGATGGCCCGTCTTTTGCAAGTGGATCCGGTATCAATTGAAATCGGGTATGGCCTCCTTCCGCTTGCCGACAATCGTGAGGGCGATGATCTGATGGAGCGCATTGGCATGCTTCGTCGCCAGCTGGCCACCGAACTGGGGATGGTGTTACCCCTCGTTCGCTTGCGGGACAATATGGCGTTAGATGCTAACGCCTATCAGGTCAAACTGCGAGGCGTGACCGTGGCGAGCGCCGATCTCATGGCGGATCGCTATTTGGCCATGGATGCCGGGGGAGCGGAAGGGGAGATTTCCGGGTTGGACACGGTAGAGCCTGCTTTTGGCCTTCCGGCAAAATGGATCCCGATAACCCGGCAAGATGCGGCCGAGCGCCAAGGGTATACCGTGGTCGACCCGGTTTCCGTCATGATGACCCACTTGGGTGAGGTTTTGAAAAAGTTTGCGCATGAGTTGTTATCGCGCCAAGAGGTCAAAATTATTCTTGATGCCATGCGCGAGACGTCGCCTGCGGTGGTCGACGAGTTGGTGCCGGAAGTGTTGAGTTTAGGGGATGTGCAAAAGGTGCTTCAAAACCTTCTCCGCGAAGGCGTTCCCATTCGTGATCTTCTGAGCGTTTTCGAGGCCCTGGCCGATTACGGTCCGATCATTCAGGATACCGATCGTTTATCCGAGCTGGTCCGGGCGTCGCTGTATCGAACCATCACCCATCAACTCCCGGTCCACGAAGGACGTTTACGCGTCATCATCTTGGCCCCGGACGTGGAGCAGAGCATTGCCGATGCCATCGAACACACCGACGGCGGTGCCTTTGTCGCTTTGAATCCCGACGTGCAATCCGGCATCATTCGAAACGCGAAGGAAGTCGCCGATGAATGCGTCAAACAGGGATTGGAACCGGTGGTTTTGACCTCCCCAGGGATTCGCTTCTATTTTAAACGTCTCGCGGAACAAGCCATTGAGGGCCTCACCGTGGTGAGCTATCAAGAAATCGAACCCGCGGTGGAAATCGAAGCGATTGGAAAGGTGACCTTATCATGAAGACCCGAAAATTTTACGGTGCCCAAATCGACCAAGTCCTCAAGCGGATTAAGGGGGAACTGGGCAGCGAGGTCCATTTGTTGGAGATCCGAAAGGTGCGACAACCGGGTTTTTGGGGGTGG
>SLMV01000055.1 GCA_007133365.1 Clostridia bacterium | reverse complement strand
CTCACGACCATCAGGGTCCCCACGCTGCTGATCGAAGGTGTTGCGGCTAAGCGTGCGCCGCTCAATATCGCGCGACTTTCATGCGGGCATCCCCGGCTCGGAGCTGCTCGTGATTCCAAATGTGGGGCACGTCAGGAACCTCGAAGTGCCGGATGCTTGTAATCGCGCGGTCCGTACGTTTTTACAAGAAACAGAGGCAGGGATTCCATGAGTCCGTCAACATTGCCCGCACCCAAGCAACGACCTTCCCTCAAACCCGGTATTTGATGGCGGGGAAAACAAGCCCGTTCGGCAAACAGGCTCGGGCGCGACGAGTGGACGATACGGATAATGCCAGGATCCCGTCGTCGAGGGGGGCTCACCGACTCGAATGTCGCCGGGCGCGGCGCCGGCAGACGTCCAACGACACGACGGCGATGGCCCCACCGATCGCACCGCTTAGGATCAATACCGCGAGCAGTCCGCGGGCTAGGGCTTCAAAACCGCCAACCGCCCGGGCCACCGCTACTTGGTGTAGACCCAAGACCAACATGAGGCCAGCGGGAAGATACGACACCCACCGTCGGTGCGATACAAAGTGCGCCAGCCCCCACGAGATCAATGCGATAACGAATGCCGCCACCAGCATTCCGATCAGGAATCGGTCCACAAAAAATCTCCTTTCGCTGAGCAAAGATTGACATCCTCGCAAGGACGCATCCGTTATCCCGATGTGCTTTTTACGAGCGCTCAGCCCTTGATGTTGGAATTTCCATGCCGGTGCTTTAGCGCCCACATTCTAAACCTCGGATCCTTGAGGTCCGGCCACCCTCGCTGACGCATAATCGGGACCCACAACACCGTCCCGGCGGATGTCAACGTGCTTTGGGAACCTTAGATCCAAATAAGATAGATGAAAAAAGGGGCACCTTTCGGTCGAGCGTTTCTCGAATCGATTATACCATGGCCCCGATTGCCGGAATTTCGGGCAACCAAGCGAAGGTCCAATGGAGGGACCATGCTGACGCATGCGAATGGAATCCAGACGGTGAGCAGGCGCAAAGCGAATCGAAGCCGGCCCACTGCTCTTCAGCCACAAAAACGCTCAACGCATCGCCCGAAGCGCGCTTTGCCTTCAAACCATCGGGACAATCTGCGCCCGGCTCGCCGGGATCCTCAATGAACCGGCCGTATCCTTCTGATATGATGAATGAAAGATTAATCGGGGTCTCAGCTAGCGTATCGAGGAGCCCACCAACAGATTGGAAGAAAAGGGTGCGAAAATACCGGGCACCTGCTGGGAAGCGAAGCGGCTCCTTCGTTTTCGATCATCCCCGCGAATGCCGGCGACCCCTTTCACTTGAGAATCGTGCTAACGCAAAGGCGGTGTCGTATCATGCAAAATGAAAAACAATCCGTCCATCCGAAAAAGCCATCGGTTGACCCCCTGACGGTAGAATCCGTGCTAAACCTTTGGTCTAAGACCTATAATACGGAGGGAAAGCCCGATTGGTCGCACATCTTCCCCTACTATCACCCCGAGCTTCGTTTTCAAGACTCCATCCAAACGCTCCATGGCATCGATGACTTTACCGAAATGTGCCACCGACTGACTCGACGATGTAAAGAACTCCACATGGACATTCACAACATCACCAAATCCGGCAACATTATCATGATGGATTGGACCATGACCATGTCCTTTCGACGATCTCCCTCCACCCCCATTTACGGCTGCACCCGCCTCACCTTGCACGACGACGGGCGAATCATCGAACAGCGCGACTATTACGATCTATGGGGCGACATCATGAACAATGTGCCCGGCCTTCGGCGGCTGTACCGCTTGATCATGGGAAAACTTTTCGGCTAAAAAAGAGCGAACAATGCGGCGCATCCCACTGCCGAAGGAGTTGGCTTTTCTTCGAAGCCGAAATCAACCGAAAAAGAAGCGTCACACCTTCCGACACGGAAAAGCCTCCGTCATCACCGGGACGACTTCGGGGATGGGCTTCGAAACCCTCCAACGAATAACCCGAGATAACGCCACGATCATGATGATTGCCAGCAATCGGGGAAACGCCAAATCCCCGTCATCGGATCCGCCGTCAGTGACCGGTCCCCATCGAAATTGTCATCGCCGATTTCTCCCGTCGAGCTGATCATCGCAAGGGGGGTTCCTCCGAGGTTCTAAGTGAATGTGCCCATATCGACGTATTGATCCATTCGCCCGGGATGCCTTCTACCCGCCGGGCCGGTCGGAAGGTGTTCTAGCCCCCGCTTATTCCGAGACATCACCGCTCACCCGATCAGGCAAAATGCCCGACCCTTTGTCACTCAGCGAACACCCGCACGCGATCCTCAGCGTCGGCAAATGATATCCGTTTAACATCAATTCGAACCAGGGTGAGTAAATCCCGGGTGGTAAACGCCGGCAGGTTTGGATGGCGCTCTTGGTGACGTTTTCGATATTGAGACGCGGCGTCTTCTGGAATAAAGCGCGCTGCTCCCGATAAAGTACAGCTGCATCCGGCTTCCGATCGCGTGGGCGAACGAAAAACCAAAAAGGACACGCGGGGATTGCGTTCGATATTCTGGGACTTCGTCGTGTCCCGGCGGGTCGCCAGGAGCACCGCCTGCTCGTCAGGAAGGTAAGTGAACGCCATCAAAGACGCATGCGGTTGATGATCAAAACTGGTGCACAAAACCCCCAAGCGCTGGTCGCAAAGGAGTTGGGTGACCTCGACAGGAATCTTCACGGTTATCCCTCCGAATCGTAAACGCTTTTTCGAGCCGGCGATTCGACCTCGAACATCACGGCCCCTCATAGGCATCCGAACGGCACGACGTCTTCCCTCGTTACCATATTTCCTCCGGCTACTCTCTTCAAATGGATGGGCAATAGGCCCAAGAAACGCCCACCCCCAACTTTGGTGGGGACCCGGGCGAGCGCCCGCGATTTAGCGGTTGATTACCCATTTCAAATGATTGAGGCGTCACGCGTTTCCATTTTAGGCAAATCCGGTTTTCCGGGCCTCCGCTCCCCTTGGGCGCATATGCAAATTTCATTATGACTTAAAATCATTGCTAATAAAGTGTATCATAAAGGTACGTTTCTAAATGGTTGCTTGTCGATGATGCAGCATCTGAGAAGGGAGCGAAACTTATGACTGAAGAGGGCAAATGCCCAGTGACAGGAAGAACGAACAATGCACCTTCCGAACATGGCCCCTCAAACCGAGATTGGTGGCCCAATCGCTTAAGGATTGAAATCCTTCGTCAACATTCCGAACTTAGTAACCCGTTGGGTGAAGACTTTGATTACGCCGAAGAATTTAAGAAACTCGATCTGGACGCGGTCAAGAAAGATCTTCATAACTTGATGACCGATTCGCAGGAGTGGTGGCCGGCCGATTACGGTCACTACGGCGGACTCATCATCCGGATGGCCTGGCACAGTGCCGGGACCTATCGTAAGGGGGATGGTCGTGGAGGCGGAAGCAACGGGAACCAACGCTTCCCGCCCGTCAATAGTTGGCCGGACAATGTCCATCTGGATAAAGCACGCCGCCTGCTTTGGCCCATCAAGCAGAAATACGGCAAGAAGATTTCCTGGGCGGATCTTATGATCCTCGCCGGCAATGTCGCGTTGGAGTCGATGGGACTTGAGACCTTCGGTTTTGGCGGCGGTCGCGAGGACATCTTTGAACCGGAACAAGACGTTTACTGGGGGCCCGAAAGCGAATGGCTCGCCGATGAACGCTATTCCGGGGAACGCGAGTTAGAAAACCCCCTCGCCGCCGTACAAATGGGCCTTATCTATGTCAATCCGGAAGGACCCAACGGGGAACCCAACGTCCTGGCCTCGGCCCAAGATATCCGCGAAACCTTTTCCCGTATGGCCATGGACGACGAGGAAACCGTCGCCCTCATCGCCGGCGGCCATACCTTCGGAAAATGTCACGGTGCCGGGGATCCGTCCCATGTGGGGCCCGAACCCGAAGCCGCCCCGCTGGAAGAGCAAGGGCTCGGCTGGAAGAGCACATACGGCAGCGGCAAAGGGCGCGACACCATCACGAGCGGCATTGAAGGCGCCTGGACCCCGACGCCCACCCAATGGGACATGAGCTATTTCGACGTTCTCTTTGGGTACGATTGGAATCTGACCAAGAGCCCGGCCGGTGCCTGGCAATGGGAACCGACGGATCCCGAGGCCGCCAATACGGTGCCGGATGCTGAGGACCCCTCCATTCGCCACGCCCCGATGATGACGACGGCAGATCTCGCGCTTCGCATGGATCCCACCTATAAGCGGATTTCCAGGCGGTTCCATGAGAATCCGGACGAGTTCGAGGACGCCTTTGCCCGCGCGTGGTTCAAACTGACCCACCGGGATATGGGACCCCGCTCGCGTTATCTCGGTCCCGAAGTGCCCAAAGAGGAACTCATTTGGCAGGATCCCGTGCCGGAGGTCGATCATGCGTTGGTCGACGAACACGATATTGCCGATCTCAAACAACAGATCCTCGACACCGATCTGTCCATCTCGGAGTTGGTCTCGACCGCCTGGGCATCCGCGTCCACTTTCCGCGGTTCCGATAAGCGAGGCGGCGCCAACGGTGCCCGCATCCGGTTGGCACCCCAGAAGGATT
>SLMV01000173.1 GCA_007133365.1 Clostridia bacterium | reverse complement strand
TTGAATAAGGGTTGATTTCCCAGAGCCCGTCGGCCCGACAATTCCGACGAAATCTCCGTCCTCAATTTCAAGATTGACGTCCCGGATGGCCCGATGTTCCCAGGGTGTACCAGAATCGTACGTATAACTTACATTTTGGAATATAATTGCCATATTTCATTCACCAGCTCATCCACTTGCGTAATGGCGAGGCTAACCGGAAAGCCGTCTTCTCGGAGGGCGCGCGCAAGCCGGGTGATCGGGGGGACATCAAGGCCTACCGAATAAAGATCGATTCCTGTTCCGAATATCTCCCGCGGTGTGGCATCCGCATAAACCCGGCCCTGGTCCAAAACAATCACACGGTCCGCCTGAGCCGCTTCCTCCATAAAGTGTGTAATAAAGACAACCGAGAGCCCCTTTTCCCGGCAAAGATGACGCACGGTCGTCAACACATCGTGGCGTCCCTCAGGATCCAGCATGGAGGTTGCCTCATCCATCACCAGACACGCGGGTTGCATCGCGAGCACCGCTGCAATGGCAACGCGTTGCTTTTGACCTCCCGAGAGGTTGTGGGGTTCAAAGCGTCGCATCTCGAGCATCCCAACTTCCCCCAAGACCCGGTCAATTATTTCCTTCATTTCTTCCGTGGGGATACCCAGATTCTCTAAACCAAATGCAATCTCTTCTTCCACGGTGGTGCTAATCAATTGATTATCAGGGTTTTGAAAGACCATGCCCACCATCCGACGAATGTCCCAAAGATTCTCTGCATCCAACGTCCTCATGCCATCTACGAAGACTTCGCCTTCCGTCGGAAGTAAAAGTGCATTCATTGTCTTAGCCAAGGTCGATTTACCCGAGCCGTTGCTTCCCACCACTGCCACAAATTCACCACGCTCTACCTTGAGGCTAATCGCCTCGAGGGCCGGAATTTCACCCATATCGCCCCGACGATAAGTGTAACTGATGTTTTGCAGCTCAATTAGCGGTAAAGCGGTCTGCGACATGGGAAACTCCACCCGTCAGACTAATTCGAGAATTGCCATGGCAGCCCCGTCACCCCGGCGGGGTCCCGTCTTTAACAAACGGGTATAGCCACCCGGGCGCTCCTGATACCGCGGCCCTAAGGTATTGACTACCTTCTTTGCCACCGATTCTTGGTTGACAAACTTCTTAATTTGGCGGAGCGCTGCTATATCGCCTTGTTTCCCCAAGGTAATCATTTTCTCAACTAACGGTTGAGCTGCGCGCGCTCTGGCCTCCGTCGTTTCTATCCGCTCATGCTCGAGGACCGAAGTCACCAGGCCCCGTAACAGGGCTCGCCGCTCATCAACCGGTCGACTTAACTTTTTTGGGCGCACTTGCCTTCACTCCCCTCTTACCGTCAAGATCCGCTCGCCTCACTCATCGTCTGCTTTGAGGCTCAGGTCGTTCTCTTCTAATTTGGTCAAAACTTCTTCCAGCGACTTTTCACCGAGATTTCTAATTTTCAACATTTCACTCTCGGTATAGGAAACCAGTTCCCCAACGGTATCAATACCGGCCCGCTTTAGACAATTGAAAGAACGAACGGAAAGCCCCAGCTCTTCAATATTTTGTTCCAGCAGCTGATTGCGTTCCTCTTCTTCGGGCTCCACCATGATCTCCGGTTCGCCTACCGTGTCTTCTGTTAAACCGACGAATAGCACCAGGTGCTCTTGAATAATCTTGGCCGCAAGGCTCACCGCTTCATCGGCCGGGATACTGCCGTCGGTTCGGACATCCAAGATAAGTCGGTCGTAGTCAATGACCTCGCCAACACGTGTGCTCTCAACGCGGTAATTGACGCGACGAATTGGGCTAAAGGCCGAATCAAGCGCAATCAGCCCGATCGGTTGACCTTCTTCCTTGTTCTCTTGGGCAGGTGAATAACCTCGCCCTGGTTTGGCCGTCATTTCCATGTAAAGTCGCCCGCGCTCATCCAAAGTCGCAATGTGGGCATCCGGGTTAATCAAGTCGATATCGGCCGGCAACTTGATATCTCCGGCCTTAACAGGACCTTCCGAATCTACTTCCAACACCAGACGCTGTGGTTCCGAAGAATATGATTTTAGAACAATCTCTTTTAGGTTCAAAACTATTTCCGTGACATCTTCAACAACACCGGGGACAGTATCAAATTGATGGTTGACGCCATCAATTTGAACGGCCGTAATCGCAGTCCCCGGAATGGACGAAAGCAAAACACGACGGAGCGAATTTCCCAACGTGGTGCCGTATCCCCGCTCAAGCGGTTCAACAACAAAAGTTTGTTTCGCACCGTCTTTCTCAAAAGCTTCACACCGGATGGTGGGCCTCTCAATTTCCAACATACGTCGCCCCCCCAAAAAAGGATGCACTGTCCGAATGACTAACGGGAATACATCTCCACAATCAGACTTTCTTGGATCGATATGTCAAGTTCATCTCGCCGTGGGAAACGCACGATATCCCCGCGCATGGTGTTCCAATCCATACTCAGCCACTCCGGTGTCGTGCGGGTCTCGGCCAGCTCAGCCATTTCCTGAAAGCGAGGATTACTCCGCGCCGACTGTTTCACTTCAATGCTGTCACCCTCTTCAACGAGGTAAGACGGGATATCCGTCTTACGGCCATTAACCAAGAACAATCCGTGGCGAACCATCTGTCGCGCTTCTTGTCGAGAGCTCGCCAGTCCTAAACGGAAAACGACATTATCCAACCGTCGCTCCAACATCTGAAGCATAATTTCACCCGTCACGCCCTTACGCCGCGCGGCCTGGCGATAGTAACCACGGAATTGTTTTTCCATGACACCATAAATACGTCGAGCTTTTTGTTTTTCTCGCAGTTGAAGACCATAATTGCTCGCCTTGCGGCGTCGGCTGTTACCGTGCTGCCCTGGTGGATAGTTGCGACGCTCGATCGCACATTTATCCGTATAACACCGATCACCCTTCAAGAAAAGCTTGTCTCCCTCTCGCCGGCATAGCCGGCAAACAGGGCCCTTATATCTAGCCATTACTTCTAACCTCCTCAATCATTCCTAACGGCGACGCTTCGGTGGGCGGCAGCCGTTGTGGGGAATCGGGGTAACATCTTTGATCATCGTAATTTCCAAGCCGGCAGACTGAAGCGACCTAAGGGCAGCTTCTCGTCCTGAGCCTGGACCCTTCACGAAAACGGCCACTTCCCGCAATCCGTGAATCATAGCATCACGCGCGGCTTTCTCAGCAGCCATCCCGGCGGCAAACGGGGTGCTCTTTCGGGAGCCTTTAAAGCCAACAACCCCAGCAGTACCCCAAGCAAGCGTATTGCCCGCTTCGTCCGTTATCGTAACCGTTGTATTATTAAATGAAGATCGAATGTACGCATGACCCTTTTGAACATTCTTACGCACCCGACGACGCGATCGCGTCGATCTTGGCCTTCTTCTTGCCATCTTCACCCTCCTCAATTCGATAGTTTGCACTTAACTTAACATCTTTTAAATGCCTAACCGCGCTTCGCACCCACTCGACGGGTGGGACCTTTTCGCATACGCGCATTGGTCTTAGTGCGCTGGCCTCTGACGGGCAAGCCTCGGCGATGACGAATTCCCCGATAGCTCCCGATATCAATCAGGCGCTTGATATTCTGCTGGACTTCGCGGCGCAAAACACCTTCCACCTGGTAGTTCTCATCAATTATCTTTCGCAATTGACTGATTTCGGCCTCTGACAAATCCTTGACGCGGACTTGTCGATCAATGCCAACTTCTTCGACGATCTTTTTCCCCGTCGAAGGACCTATTCCGTACAATCGCGTCAAAGCAATCTCAACACGTTTGTCTCTTGGTAAATCAACACCCGCTATTCGTGCCAAATCTTCTCACCTCCTGAGACTATCCTTGTCGTTGTTTGTGTTTCGGATTTTCGCAAATCACCATCAAAGTCCCGTGTCTACGGACAATTTTACATTTTGCGCAGATTTTCTTGATTGATGCACGTACCTTCATGGAACACTCCCCCAAAAATGGATTAGCCTGCTGAAACCACTGCCCAGGAGTTCGCCTTCTTTACCATTGGCTGACCTAGGAGCGGTGGCGCCAGGTAATCCGGCCTCTAGTTAAATCATACGGCGACAATTCAACCGTGACGCGATCACCCGGTAAAATGCGAATATAGCTCATGCGAATCTTACCCGAGATGTGTGCCAAAATCTCATGGCCGTTCTCCAGTTCCACCTTAAACATACCACCGGGCAGAGGCTCTACGACGGTGCCTTCAACTTCAATTACGTCTTTTTTTGCCATCTAGTTAATAAGCCTCCCTACTGCGGAGGTCCTTTGTCAAGGCGAGATCACCGTTGTCTTCGGTGGACTCGTCACAGAACGCTCCGATTGATCGTTTAATCTCTTCATCGCCTGCCCGTCGACAAGTGAGTCGCGAGGCAATTCGTCGATCCAATCGCCCAACCTTTACAACATGATTCGGATTCTTTTTCTTGGGTCTTTTGAGGGTTCGGCGACTGCCTTCGCTCAAGAGAACCCGGCCATTTTGAAAGCCGACTACAGCATAGATTTTCGCCTTATCCCGTCCGGCCACCGAGGTAACTAAGTCGCCGACATCAAATTCCGAACTCACTCCAGACCTCCCCTGTTGTTCATCACTCACTACCAACGGATCGTTCATTCGCACTGGGTTAATATCTCTGGCCCCTTATCCGTAACCGCTACAGTATGCTCAAAATGAACCGATAAACGTCCATCTGCAGTAAAAACGGTCCAACCGTCGGGCGCCACCCGTACTTGGTGTCCCCCTTCGTTCAACATCGGTTCAATTGCGAGCACCATGCCGGGACGTAGCTCCGGTCCCCGGCCGGGCTGACCATAGTTAAGCACCTGAGGATCCTCATGCATTTCGCGCCCAATACCATGACCGGCATAGTCCCGAACAACTGCATAACCCCTTGCCTTGGCTTCTTGCTGTATGGCATGAGAAATGTCCGTCAGGCGATTGCCGGCCTTTACCTTTGCAATCCCCGCCGCCAATGTCGCGGAGCCTGCGTTGAGCAGCTCAACCACTTCGTCATTAACCTCACCAACCGGAACGGTTATTGCCAGATCACCGTAGAAACCTTCCCAGATCGCCCCGACATCCAAGCTCAAAATCATCCCATCTTCAAGGCGACGTGAGCTCGGGATTCCATGAACAACTTCCGAATCAATGCTCGTACAAAGACTTGCCGGAAAACCACGATACCCTTTAAAAGCAGGGATGGCTCCCGCCGCTCGGATTCGTTCTTCGGCCTTGGCATCCAGTTCCAAGGTGGTTACACCCGGCTGAATCTCCGCCACCACCGTCGCGAGGGTCTGAGCCGCGATTCGCCCAGCTATCCGCATTTTGCTAAGTTCCCGCTTTGATTTGGTAATAATCAATATGTCCTCCGGTCCCAAAATAGGCTACTTCAGGGTCAGTTTCAAACGATCCGCCACCTGCTCAACGGTCCCCGTACCATCAACCGAAACCAAGACCCCTTTATCACTGTAGTAATCGGTTAAAGGACCACTCTCGCGCTCATAAACCTCTAGACGCTGGCGAACCGTGGTCTCCTTGTCATCATCGCGCTGGTGTAAATCGTGGCCACACTGGTCACAGGTTCCCAAACTTCTTGGCGGGTTAAAAACGAGATGATAACTCTCGCCACATTTGGGGCAGACCCGCCGACCCGTCATGCGACGAATGAGCTCGGACTGCGGCACTTTAATATTGATCACCAAATCAAGCGGTAAACCAATATCCTCTAGAATCTCGTCTAAGGCCTCCGCCTGCTTTACCGTCCTGGGGAATCCATCCAGCACAAAGCCCGTCTGCACATCCGGTGCCTCCAGCCGCTCTTTGGTGATCCCAATGACCACATCATCTGGGACCAGGTTACCTTGGTCCATGTACTCGCGAGCGAGCAGTCCCAAATCCGTACCCTCTTGAACAGCACCTCTCAGCATATCGCCCGTCGAGATATGCGCCAAACCGAGATCGCGGCTAAGAAGTGCTGCCTGAGTCCCTTTGCCTGCTCCCGGGGGACCCAATAAGACCAAGTGCATTCTCCGTTCCTCCTAACGCATGAATCCTTCATATTGACGCATCATCAACTGGGCTTCAATCTGTTTCATCGTTTCAAGTGCCACACCAACGACAATGAGCAATGCGGTACCCCCGAAATTGACCCCGGGCACACCGGTAAAACCGCCAAAAAAGATGGGGAATATCGCAACCAGACCCAAGAAGATCGCACCCGGCAGGGTGATCCGCACGAGGACACGATCGAGATATTGCGCGGTTGCACGACCCGGACGCCGCCCGGGAATGAAGCCTCCGTATTTCCGAATATTATCGGCCACATCACTTGGGTTGAAGGTGATGGCCGTATAAAAGTACGTGAAAAACACAATCATCAAGAAAAACAGGACCGTGTGCAACGTTGAGCCGAAGTCCATGACACGTGCCAGGGTCTCCGCCCAAGGTGCATCCACAAACTGAGCGATTGTGGGCGGAAAGGCCAAGACTGAGGAAGCAAAGATAACCGGAATAACGCCGGCTTGATTAATCCGCAGCGGGATATGCGTCGTCTGCCCTCCATACATCTTGCGTCCGACCACGCGTTTCGAATACTGGACCGGTATGCGCCGCCGTCCTTCTTGAACGAAAACGACACCGGCAATCACCGCCAAACCGACCAGCAACATAATACCGAGCGTAAATGGTGTCACCGTTCCTTCGCGTAAATAGGCCAGCAAACCCATCGTGCCCGAGGGCACTCTGGAAACAATACCAGAGAAAATCAGGATCGAAATTCCATTGCCAATTCCCTGTTCCGTTATCTGCTCACCTAACCACATTAAGAACACCGTACCCGCGGTGATGCTGACAATCACACTGATAAGGCCGAACATATCCGGCCGAGCCAGAGCACCTTGTGCTCGCATGAATGCAGCCATACCGGACGCCTGAATCAGCGACAGGAACAACGTCGCATAGCGCGTCCACTGTGTGATTTTTCGCCGCCCTTCTTCGCCTTCCTTAGACCATTGCTCCAGTTTTGGGATCACGACGGTCAAAAGGTTCATGATAATTGACGCATTGATATAGGGCGTGATGCTCATGGCAAAGATCGAAAACGAACTTAACGCACCGCCAGCAAACATGTCGAGCAGTCCAAACAGTGTCCCCTCTTCGAAGAGCTGCGACAAAGCACCGGGGTCAATACCCGGGACCGGAACGTGCGATCCAAGACGAAAGATCAAGAGCATATAAAGGGTAAACATGATCCGCTGACGCAGATTCGGCACTTTAAATGCTCTTCGAAGAGTTCGAAGAATCTCCACCTAGATCACCTCTGCCTTGCCGCCGGCGCTTTCAATTTTCTCGCGTGCTGTCTTGCTAAATTTATGAGCCTGAACGGTCAGTGCAACCTCGAGGTCACCATCTCCCAATATCTTGACCGGGTCGTTTTTCTTAACTAATCCGGCCTCATATAACGCTTTAGGTGTCACTTCAAGGTCCGCATCAAAGCGGTTGAGATCATCAACATTGACGATGCTATATTCAACACGAAAATAGTTCTTAAATCCCCTTTTGGGTAAACGCCGCTGAAGGGGCATTTGCCCACCTTCAAAGCCCGGCCTAACACCTGCCCCAGAACGTGAGTTTTGCCCGTTCATGCCACGACCGGACGTTTTCCCCTTGCCCGAACCGCGACCACGTCCGACCCGCTTGCCGGATTTTCGTGAGCCCGTTGCCGGGCTTAGTTCATGCAACTTAACCAACGTGCCTCACCTCCCACGAAATAAAAGCCATTACTCGAACATCTCCGCAACGTCAATACCGCGAAGCCGAGCAACTTCTTCTGGACTTCGGAGATCGGCAAGTCCTTGTAACGTAGCCCTTGCCAGGTTGGCTGGATTGTTCGAACCCAATGACTTGGTCAGTATATCACGAACCCCTGCCAGTTCCAATACGGCACGCGCCGGCCCCCCGGCGATGACGCCGGTACCTTCCGACGCTGGCTTTAACAGCACTCGGCTGGCAGAAAACTCGCCAATAATCTCATGCGGGATGGTGGTTTCCCGTAACGAAATTTTGATCATGGTCTTGCGGGCACGATCCGCGGCCTTACCGATCGCAGCTGGAATCTCTTTCGCTTTACCAAGCCCCACACCTACAGTGCCGGCAGAATCGCCCGCGACCACCACTGCGGTAAAATTAAACCGCCGGCCACCCTTAACAACTTTCGATACACGATTGATGGCCACCACGCGTTCTTCTACTGCTTCATCCTTACCCGGTGCATTCCTTGACATGGTCCACTCCCTTCCTTTGAACAGTTCAAAATGCAAGCCCCTCGTCCCGAGCACCTTCTGCTAGGGCGGCGACTTGCCCATGAAACTTATAGCCTCCTCGGTCGAAGACGACCCGTTCAATGCCGTTTGAAAGGGCTCTTTTTCCTAATAAATGACCGACCTGTCGAGCAAGTTCTTTCCCGGTCACTTCTTCGCCCCGCAATTCAGGATCTAGGCTCGAGGCAGCAGCCAATGTGCGCTCACTCAAGTCATCAACCAATTGGGCATAAATATGCTTGGAACTTCGAAACACCGACAAACGCGGTCGGGCCGGCGTCCCCGATACCTTTTTGCGAACGCGAACTTTACGTTTTTTACGTGCCTCATGTCGACTCATAACTTCCGGCCTCCCTTAAGCTCAGACACCCGCAGCAGACTTACCTTCCTTCATGCGGACATACTCCCCTTCATATCGAATACCGTAACCATGGTACGGTTCCGGGGGACGTACCTTGCGGATCTCGGCGGCAACCTGTCCAACACGTTGTTTGTCCGCACCTTTAACCACGATTCGTGTCTGGCTTGGCGTTTCAATTTCAATATTGTCCGGAATGGGAAATTCAACGAGATGTGAATATCCCACCGTCAAGACAAGATTATTCCCTGATAATGCTGCACGATATCCCGTACCCCGAATGACCAGGGTTTTTGAAAAACCATCCGTCACCCCAACGACCATATTGGCTATAAGCGAACGCGTAAGTCCGTGTAGCGACCGCGCTCTGTAACCATTACCCGAGCGAGAAACAACTAATCCCTCTTCCTCTTCTCGAACGCTAATGCTCGCAGGAATACTCTGGAATAACTCCCCTTTGGGTCCCGAGACGGACACGCCCCTTTTATCAATGTTCACCTGAACATTTTCCGGAACTGGAATTGGGTTTTGGCCAACTCGTGACATTCATCGCACCTCCTTACTCCTCAGTTCATTGCACCGGCTACCATACGTACGCCAGCACCTCACCACCCACGGCCTTTTCCCTCGCCTGTCGATCGGTCATTAAACCGGCTGAGGTGGACATAATTGCGGTTCCAATACCCCCTAGCACACGAGGCACTTGGTCCTTATTTGCATATATCCGAAGACCCGGTTTGGAAATGCGCCGTAATCCGGTGATAACCTGCTCCTTGTCCTTCGTATATTTTAGGTAAACTCGCACCACACCTTGCTTATCATCTTCACCCCAGGCCACCTTACGGACATATCCTTCTGCCTCAAGAATCTTGGCAATTGCCCACTTAACCTTTGAACCTGGAATGTCCACGTATTCGTGGCGTGCCGCACTGGCATTTCGAATTCGAGTCAACATGTCCGCAATCGGATCGGTCATCGCCATAGAGAACCCCCCCTTCCGTCATCTTAGTCATCTATCTACCACGAAGCCTTTTTGATCCCAGGAATCTCACCTTTATGCGCCAAGCGTCGAAGGCAATGACGGCATAACCCAAAGCGTCGTATATAGCCTCTCGGCCGACCGCAAATCTTACAGCGATTCCGTTGCCGGGTTTCAAATTTTGGATCCTTTTTGCTTTTTTCAACCAGGGCTTTCCTGGCCATGCTTTTCCTCCTCCCAATTTAGAAAAAATCTAAGCGAGCATTTCAAAGTCCTCGCCACTGCTTCGAAGTGGCAAACCGAGACTCTTTAGAAGAAAACGTGCTTCTTCATCGGTTTCGGCCGTCGTCACAATGGCAATGTCCATGCCGCGTACTTGATCAATATCATCGTAATCGACTTCTGGGAAAATTGTTTGTTCCTTAAGGCCCAACGAATAATTGCCTCTACCATCAAATGCATCCGGATTTAAACCCCGAAAGTCCCGAACCCGAGGCAAAGCCACATTCACCAAGCGGGAAAAGAAACTCCACATTGCGTCTCGGCGAAGCGTAACGCTGCATCCAATCGGATCACCTTCTCGTATTTTAAAGGCAGATACCGACTTCTTCGCCCGATTGACGATCGGCTGTCGGCCGGTCACAATCACCAATTCCTTAACAGCAGAATCGAGTGCATTGGGATTATCGCGTCCTTCGCCAACTCCCATATTAACAACAATCTTTACCAAGCGAGGAACACGCATCACATTTTCATACCCAAATTCCTCCATCATCTTAGGTACGACCTCTTCTCGGTATCTTTCTTGTAGTGGGGCCACAAACATCACCTCCTCATCGGTCAATATTCTCATCACATTTCTTGCAGTATCGAATCTTTCGTCCATCAGCAAGTGATCGTTGACCAGCCCGCGCTGGCTCACCACAATTCCGACAGAGAAGCTGCAAATTGGAGAGCGCGATTGGGGCCGGCTGTTCAATGATGCCACCTTGCATCATTTCGCGCGTCGGCCGCTGGTGTTTTTTGATCATGTTGATACCTTCAACAATTGCTCGGTTCTCTCGCGGCAGGGTTCGCATCACCTGCCCCTTTTTTCCTTTATCTTTTCCAGCAATCACAACCACGCGATCACCGGTTTTTATCTTCAACTTCGGCATGCTCACCGTGAGACTCCCTCCTTCCGGCCTTCGGCTTCAAGTTAGAGGACCTCAGGTGCAAGAGAAATGATTCGAGCAAATCGTTTTCCCCGTAATTCTCTCGCGATGGGACCAAAAATTCTTGTGCCTTGAGGTTCCGTATCATCTCGCAGGATGACAGCCGCATTTTCATCAAAGCGAATGGAAGAACCATCGCCCCGACGCAGCGGGCTTTTTGTCCGAACGATGACCGCTCGAACCACGTCACCCTTACGTACACTTGCACCGGGGGTCGCCTCCTTAACCGAGGCGACAATAATATCACCAACACCGGCGTAACGCCGGCCGGATCCGCCCAGCACTTTGATAACTCCAATCGATCGAGCACCACTATTATCGGCTACTCTGAGACGTGACTCGGCCTGAATCATGCCCTATCCTCCTTAAGCCAACCTGCCCACTTACTTGGCCCGCTCCAAGACACGAACAACCCTCCAGCGTTTATCCTTTGATAAAGGCCTTGTTTCAACAAGGGCTACCCGGTCACCAATTCGACATTCGTTCTGCTCATCATGAGCTTTAAACTTCTTCCTGCGCCTGATCCGCCGTCCGTAAAGGGAATGGCGGGATCGGCCGACGACCTCAACAACAACCGTTTTATCCATCTTATCGCTGACAACGACCCCTTGTCGGGTCTTTGGATTTCCACGTTCTTTTACTTCCATACGTCCCACCTTCCCCTTAAGCGTCAACCCGAGCAGCTATCTTACGCGAGCACTGCACGGTCTTCAAGCGAGCAATATCCTTTTTGACGCTATTAATCCGCATAGGATTGTCTAATTGCCCCGTCGCACCCTGAAAGCGCAAGTTGAATAGTTCCTGTTTCAAATCGCGAATTCTGCGTTCAATTTCCGCATCGCTCATTTCACGAATTTCTTTCGCTTTCACTTTATTCACCACCATTCGCTTCCCGTTGGACAAACTTCGTCTTCACGGAAAGCTTATGCGAAGCAAGCCGCATGGCTTCACGGGCCAGCTCCATCGGAACACCGGCAACTTCGAACAAGATTCGGCCCGGGCGAACGACGGCAACATAATACTCCGGCGCTCCCTTACCCTTACCCATGCGCGTTTCTGCCGCTTTCTTCGTGACCGGCTTATCCGGGAAAATTTTGATCCAGACTTTGCCTCCACGTCGAATGGAACGCGTCAGGGCTACACGAGCTGCCTCAATTTGCCGATCAGTGATCCAACCAGGCTCAACTGCTTGCAACCCATATTCACCAAAGACAACATCAGAGCCTCGGTAAGCCTTTCCCCTCATACGGCCCCGATGCTGTCTGCGAAACTTAACCCGTTTTGGCATCAACATTAGCAGCCGCCTCCTCATTATTCTCGACGACCGGCATGATGTCGCCGTGATAAATCCATACTTTAACACCGATAGTCCCGTACGTGGTATAAGCCTCGGCAAATCCATAGTCTATATCTGCCCGCAACGTGTGAAGGGGAACCGATCCCTCAGCCATCCATTCGCGCCGCGCCATTTCCGCGCCTCCGAGACGTCCGGAAACCATCACTTTGCAACCTTGCACACCATCCCGCATTGCTCGTTGGACGGCCTGGCGCATGGCCCGGCGAAAGGCTACTCGTCGGACCAGCTGATCGGCAACTCCTTCCGCCACCAGTTGGGCATTGCTGTCCGGGTTGTTGATCTCGACAATTCGCACATTGACGCGACTTCCAGTCATTTTCTCAAGCTGATTCCGGAGGTTTTCTACCAAGGTACCCCCTCGACCAATGACCATCCCGGGACGAGCCGCATGCACCGTAATCTTTATCTGACCAGCTGCACGCTCAATCTCGATCCTTGGTATGCCTGCCGAAAACATTTCTTTCTTAATGTGTTCCCGAATTTCAAAATCTTCGACAATTAGGGAGCCAAAATCTTTCTTGTCAGCATACCAGCGGGAATCCCAGTCTCTAATAATACCAATGCGAAACCCTTTAGGGTGAATTTTTTGTCCCAAATCTAGACCTCCTCTCGCTCAGCCACAACGACCTTAATATGGCTGCTGCGCTTCATAATTGGCGTTGCCATACCTCTCGCGCGGGGACGCCACCGCTTCATCGTCGGCGCTTGATCAACCGTTCCCTCGGCCACGTAGAGGACTTCTTCGTCCAAATCAAAGTTATTGACCGCGTTAGCCACCGCCGAATTCAACACTTTCATAACGATGTCGGCGCCCCGGCGTGGGAGATGACGCAAAATTGCTTCTGCTTCATTCACCGGTTTCCCCCGGATTAAGTCCATTACCGCCCGCGCTTTTCGCGGCGATATACGGACAAATTTCGCAATCGCTCTTGCTTGTTGTTGCTCGTCAGCCATGGTCCTCACACCTCCTCAAACCGCACGCATGGACTACTTAAGGGTTATCGTCCGATCGCCCTTCCGCCCATGACCGCGGAATGTACGAGTCGGTGCAAATTCGCCCAATTTATGTCCAACCATATCTTCAATAATGTAGACCGGAACGTGACGCCTCCCATCATGAACCGCTATGGTATGGCCTAACATCTCGGGCACAATCGTACTCGCCCGGGACCACGTTCGGATCACTCGCTTCTTACCACTTTCTTCAACGTCTCTTACCTTTTGCATTAACTTTGGGTCAACAAAGGGGCCCTTTTTCAGAGAGCGGCCCATAAACAGTCACCCCCTTTTACTTGCGGCGCCGTTTGCGGCGCATAATATATTTATCGGAGTATTTCTTTCGCTTACGTGTCTTCATGTGCACCTTCTTGCCCCAAGGGCTGACCGGATGTCGGCCTGTGGGTGCCTTACCTTCACCACCACCGTGCGGGTGATCGGCCGGATTGGTCGCCACACCTCGAACGGTGGGTCGTACGCCAAGATGACGTTTGCGGCCGGCCTTGCCACTTTCTTGGTTCTCGTGCTCAACATTGCCCACTTGACCAATGGTTGCGCGACAATCAAGGTGGATCAGCCGGACCTCGCCGGAAGGCAAGCGAATATGGCCATAATGACCCTCTCGGGCCACAAACTGCGCCGTCACTCCTGCGGAACGAGCCAGCTGTCCGCCACGGCCTGGTTTCAACTCGACATTGTGGACGACGGTTCCGACGGGAATCTCCCGAAGTGGCATGGCATTGCCCGGCTTGATATCAGAACCTGGCCCGGACTCCACCTTATCACCTGGCCGCAACCCAAGGGGAGCGAGAATGTACGCTTTTTCACCATCAACGTAATGGAGTAAGGCGAGATTGGCGCTGCGGTTAGGATCATATTCCAACCGCGCCACCTTCGCCGGGATCCCATCCTTTTTGCGCTGAAAGTCGATAATGCGGAGTCGCCGCTTATGCCCGCCACCTTGATGGCGAACCGTCATGCGTCCATAAACATTTCGCCCACCGCGTCTTTTGTTCGCGCCGGCCAGCAAGGATTTTTCCGGCCCCTCCTTGCTCAATTCGGGCCGGTTGATCGCCATATGACGCCGACCTGCTGTCGTCGGTTTGAACTTTTTAATTGGCATTGTGTTTCACCTCCACTTGGTCAGCAATCTTAGATCAATTTCCGTGATTACATTAAGCCTTCGAAAATATCGAGTTCTTCGCCCTCGGCGAGCTTAACGATCGCCTTCTTCCAATTGGGGCGACGTCCGACGTTGATCCCCATACGCCGCTGCTTTCCTCGCATGCGCATGGTGTTTACTTTCAATACTTCCACGTTAAAGATCGTCCTAATCGCCTCGCGAATTTGATGTTTATTCGCCCGTGGATCCACCACGAAGGTATACTTTCCCTCGGCCGCATCCATCATGCTTCGCTCTGTCACGACGGGTCGAATGATAATATCTCTTGCTTCAAACATCTCGCAGCCCCTCCTCGATCACCGGCAACGCATCCTGCAGCACAACCAGGTGATCCGCATCGAGCACCCGATATGTGGTCAAATCCCGCGCCGTGGTCGCTGCCACACCAGGGATGTTTCGAGACGACCGATATACCATCGGATCCCCATTGGCGGTCACAATCAGGACCTTTTTGCCTTCGAGTCCTAATGCGTGCAGCATCGCGACCATTTCTTTCGTCTTTGGCATAGACAATTCAAATTGATCGAGAACGGTGATAGTGGACTCGCTCGCACTCGCGGAGAGCGCAGCGCGCAAGGCGCCTTTTCGAGCCTTCTTGTTCATCGCCTTAGAATAATCACGCGGTTTCGGACCAAAGGTGACACCGCCACCTTTCCAAATCGGAGATCGTATGGATCCGTGGCGGGCGCGACCCAACCCTTTCTGGCGCCAGGGCTTTCGTCCACCACCTCTGACCTCCGCTCGCCCCTTCGTCGATGCTGAACCCGAACGTTGGTTGGCAAGATAGGTGACCACCGCTTGGTGGAGAAGATTTTCGTTGATCGGTGCTTCCCAAACCGATGCATTCAACTCAACTTCCCCAACCGTCTCACCGCGAATATCATAAACAGGCAGCTTAGGCATTTACCGTTCCCTCCTTCCTCTCACAAAGTCAAAAAGCATCGTTAATATTAAGACTGATGTTCAATTCGAATGATTCCGCCCCTAGGTCCAGGAATCGATCCCTTAACTAACAGCAATTTATTGTCGGTATCCACCCGGATAACCTCCAGGTTTTCGACCGTCACTTGCTGACCACCCATTCGACCCGGCAGTTTAGTGCCAGGCATAACGCGTGCCGGAAACGCCGAGCCGCCAAGCGATCCCGGTCCCCGGTGGTAGCGAGAACCGTGACTCATAGGACCACGATGGTATCCATGCCGTTTGATCACACCAGCAAAGCCTTTTCCGCGCGAAACCCCTCGCACCTTTACTCGGTCACCCGGCGAAAATAACGTGGGCGCCAGTTCATCACCGACTTTGGCCTCTTGCCAGTCACCATTATCACACCGAAATTCGGCCAAATATCGGCGCGGCGTTACGCCTGCTTTTTCAAAGTGGCCTTGCTCCGGCCGAGTTAGTTTCTTCTTGTCAACTTCATCAAATCCAACTTGTACCGCAGAATATCCGTCGCTCTCTTCCGACTTCACTTGGACGATCACGCAAGAGCCGGCCTCGATCACCGTCACGGGTGTGAGGTTACCAGCCTCATCGTACACCTGCGTCATCCCAATTTTCTTTCCGAGCATCCCCTTGCTCATTATGGCCACCTCCTATCCGGTCGCAAACTATAGCTTGATCTCAATATCCACACCTGAAGGCAGATCTAGGCGCATCAATGCATCGACCGTCTGAGGCGTCGGATCGAGGATATCGATGAGGCGCTTATGCGTTCGCATTTCAAACTGCTCTCGAAGATCCTTCTCCCCATTCGGTGCCTTTAACACCGTATAGACGGAGCGATCTACCGGTAGGGGGACCGGACCGGACACTCTGGCGCCCGTCCTCGAGGCGGTCTGAACAATCTGATCAGCAGACTGATCGATGATTTCATGATCAAACGCCCGCAATCGAATTCTAATCTTTTGTCCAGCCATCTTGTGCCCCTCCTTCTTTGATTTGTTGAGTTTTAGTCGTCATTACTCTTCGATATCGGTGACGACACCGGCACCGACCGTCCGACCCCCTTCGCGAATGGCAAACCGAACGCCCTCTTCAATCGCAATCGGGGTGATCAAGGAAACGCTCATCTCGATA
>SLMV01000143.1 GCA_007133365.1 Clostridia bacterium | reverse complement strand
GCCATTCTCACCCAAGTCATGGTTTCAGACATTTATTTCGCCAAGTTGGTGGAATACATGCTGGTGAACGGGAAGGTTGAGGCACTGGTGGAACTTCCCGATGGAACGGATCTTCCGGTGAAGAATATCACGCTGTTTTTGGAGACGGATCAGGTGCTGGCGGATTATCTCGGCCAGGTGGTGGTCGTGACCTATGACATCACGGAGGCGCCGGGGAATTCGATCTGGGCCGTACACGAGGCACACGATGCGGGAGCACTCACCTCGCAGGTCGGGCGGTATGATGCGAGCACTAGCAGCTGGATTCGCCTAAAAGAGGGCGGGGGCGTCTATCCGCTGGCCGAACACGTCTTTTACTATAATGCGGATACGAAGAAGTTCGTCGGTCGTACCGACCTGAAAGGGAATGATTCTCTGGCCCTCGGCATGATCGACGGGGTGGTGGGGTATGTAGTGATTTATCACCCGTTCGATGGCTAAACTGAACAGACGGTTGGATAAGTAAGCGAAGGAACTGGGGGTCCCATTGATGGGGCCCCCATTGGCGTGGGCGTCACCGTTTTCGGGTGGATTGCGGTCGAGGTTGATGAAATGAGGAGCAGTTTGGGAATTTCTTTCGGCGGGGTGATGGGATTTATGGCGAAAGGCTTCGATGGTGTTCGGTGAGGTGGGGAATCGGTGCTTTCATCCGCTCAAATTGAAGCGGTGTTGAAAGGGCGGATGAGACGGTTTGAACAGGAGATTTTGGAAAATGATCCTAATGGACCGGGTTTTCTTTGCAGGTGGGTGGGTTTACAGACATGGGTGCACAAAGCTGAGTGGGAACGCTTGTGCTCGGATACCATCGCACCTCCATTTCCCCATTCTCCCGAACGCCAATGAGGTGCTAACGTTGGCGTTTTTCGATTTTTTTACAGATGATCCTTGGTCCTTGAATCGGGTTGAAAGCGGTTATTAGACTCTCAAGTGGGCAGTTTTTGATTACCGGAGCCCGAGGGTGGTATGACGTAAAGATTTTGTAACCTTAAAAAGACAGGAGTGTTCGCTCTAGGGCTTGAAGGTGGTAGTCAGAAGCCTGCCGTCGCGTTTGTTTGCGGCGGCACACTATTTTTCGAAAGAGGAGGAATAGATTGTGAAGCGTAAGTTAATGATTCTTGCCTTGGCGGCCACGTTTCTCATCAGCATCGTTGGCTCTGCTCTAGCAGTGACCCCGGGTGATTATTTTGCTGATGCGGATCTGTGGGACGATGAGTTTTTCGCCGAGGCCGCATTTTATCTGGGACATTCTGGAATCTTTATAGGGGATGACGAAGGAAACTTGCTTCCGGAAGAGCCCTTTACCCGTGCCCATATGGCGGTTGTGCTCAGTCGCTTGGCCGGGCAGGAGCGTTTGGCCGATTCGATGCAGTTTATGGAAACAGGCTGGGACGACGATGCCGACATCCCGACGTGGGCGCGCGGTGCATTCGTGTTGGCCGAAGCACGTGGATGGTTCATCGGCGATCCTGAAGGCAATGTAAACCCGAATGAGAACCTCACTTTTGCCGAAATTGCCGCGTTGTTGACCCGAACAACTGGCAATGACCATCTCGAGGTTGGCACATGGCCGGGAAGCGCCATGATTGCAGGTCACGAGATGGGCATTTTCGATGACCTGGACATGGATCCGGTCCCGGACGTTCCCGTCTTCCGTGGTGATATGGTCTCGATGGCGTTCCGTGCTTCGTTGGTAGGCGTGCATGATGAAGAGGATGACGAGTGGGCGGATGACAAGAGAGACACCTTGCTCGGGCGCCATTACCCGGATACCTGGGATCTTTACCACGAGGAACTGGATACGGTAACGGGTACCTGGACTGCCTACAGCGAAGCTTCCCAGCGGATGACCGTTGACGGCACGCGTTATTATGTCCGGACCGATGATGAGGTCATCGACGTTGAGGTCATCGTGAATGACGGTACCTTTGATGACCGTGTGAAGGCAGACGAGTTCAAAGGAACGGTCTTCGATGATTTCCTCGAAGATCAAGAGGTCACCATCAAACTCGATAATGATGGCGAAGTAACCGAGATTGAAGCGGTTTACAATACCTATGAAGATGCTTGGTTGACCAATGTTGGCGTCGCGGATGATGAAGAAGATTTTGGTGATATCACCGTGCAAGAGGGCGATACCGACTACACGTTGGATGTCGAGGAGACCACCAGTATTCTTCTCGACGGTGTAGTGGTCACCCTGGCCGAATTGGAAGCCGCGCTGGAAGACTTCCAGGACACCTGGGATCATGATGAGCCTGTCGTTACTGCTCGCGTTGAAGGTAACCAAGAAGAGGGGCTTGCAACTTGGGTATCGGTTCTTATGGATAACACCGTTGAAGGTGCAGTCACTTCCATTGGTGTTGACTTCATCCGAGTCGATGGTGTGCGATACGATATTACAAGCGATGTCAAAGATCAGGTAGGCACCACGGACGAGAAAACGTTCCTGTTGGATAGCACAGACAAGATTGTCGCCATCCTTGATGAAGTGGATCCGGTTGCAGATGTCTACTTTGCAAAACTCGTGGCGATCGGCACCGATGATCAAATTGAAGTCGAGTTGGCCGATGGTACCGAGACAACGCTTGATGTTGACTATGAAGAAATAGATCTCGATGACTTCCTCGGCAAGGTCGTTCTCATCGAAGAGAAGGATGAGGTCTCGGTGAAGAGCCCGCGGACTGTTGCTTATCAAGCAGGTACTTATCATGAAAGTTCCAGCAGCTGGATTCGATTGTTTGACGTCGATGGAGTCTTTCCTCTTGACGAAGATGTATTCTACTATGACTTCGACGAAGGTATATTTATCGAGCGCGGGGTCTTAGAAGAAGGCGATGCGCTGACGCTTTACGAAATTGAAGGAGTCGTTGGCTACGTCGAAAAAGACTATGAATACGTATCCCTTGAACACAACCGAGGCACAGTAGATGTGGTCGACTGGGCAGTTTCGTTCGACTACGACTACACAACAGAAGGGAACAACAAGAGTGACGCTGTCTTCTTTAGTAAGTGGATAGGTGACTCTTCATTCATCGTCGACAACGACAATAATTTCGACGGTAACTTCGACTTGGATGATAGATTCGAATATAGCTTCGAAGGGCCTACTGCAGACTATTTCGAGAACGACGGTGCCCTTGGCTGGGTTAATAACCCCCGTGGTGGCGCCTGGGAATCCCTCTTGTTTGAAGACTCCAACGGCAATCAATATGCACTTCTAGCCGGTGGTGAGAAGGGACTTTCCGGTCAGTTTGGCGATGACGACGATTACTTTGGTTTAGTCTTGATGGATGACAAACTACCCCACTGGATGCCCGGCGGCGATGACAAACAAGTCCACGATGCGGATGACATTGCTGAAGACCAAATCGATAATTTCCAAACGGATGCCGGTGGAGCAGGCAACCATGGGGCAGATGTAATAAACGTCGCAATTGACGAATTCGAACTTAGACTTATAGGAGTTGGTATCTGGACCAATAACCTTGACTGGGAGGACAATAGCTAAGAGCCTGTCTTTTAGTTCCCTAGGTCTTAGGTAGCTGACCTGAAGGCCCCGGTGTCCAAACCCGGGGCCTTCGGAGATTCTGATCGCGCTGGCTCTTCTCTCGAGAAATGGACGGAGATTTTCCAATTCCTATATATACGTTTACTTTTCTCTTTGGGTCGAAGAAATTTGAAGCGGTCCCTGCCGAATAGTTGTCATCGTGCCAGATTCTCATACTACCTTACCGCAGATTAAACTATCCCTCTTTCGATCATACAAATTTCCCAAATCGTTAGTGCCAACACTGGGTCAGTTCTACGAGCGTAAAACTAACGGGTGGTCCTCGGAGTCACTTGCTAGTACATCCTGCAGCAGTACCGCATGAGCATAGCGCCGCCCGATGATTCATTCTTTTTTGTTCAACAACGGGCGGATCCTCCGAGCCTTATTACGCCGATCGATTGAGGAAGATCTCATCTATGTTGAAGCACGCTTAATCTTCCGGTTTGGCCGCTTCAAGAAATTGGTAGATTGTATGCGTCTCAGGTCACACTTCGAAGGGTGTAGGTGGGAGAAACACAAGCATTTGGAGGGGCAACAGTTAGCGATAGGAATAAATTCGGCTATCGAGGCACCTTCAAACGAAAAGGACAGAAATGTGCTGCGCTTCATTCAGAGCTGGCCGCTCTCGTAGTTCCTCCGTTGATATAGGATAACCCGCCAACTAACGCTATCCGACTTGATTACGCAGAAAGTTATAGTGGATGAAATCGGTTAACTTCTTGAGATGTAAAGAAGTTGTAACGAAATACGACAGGGATAGGTGGGACATTTCCTGAAGCAATCTATATATGCTTCATTTTGGTGCGGTATTTCGTAATGAAAGAGGAGGGATTTATGTGCAGCGAAGATTGTTAGTTTTTGCAATAATGGCTGCTTTTCTGGTCAGTATTGCCGGTACGGCCTTTGCGGTGACGCCGGGTGATTTCTTTACTGATGCAGGCGAGTGGGAGGACGAGTTTTTTGCCGAGGCCGCGTTTTATTTAGGTCATGCCGGCATCTTTATTGGTGATGCCCAGGGCAATTTGGATCCGGATTCGCCCTTTACGCGTGCTCATATGGCGTTGGTGCTCACCCGTTTGACGGGTCAGGAGCGCCTGGCGGATGCCATGCAGTTTATGAG
>SLMV01000177.1 GCA_007133365.1 Clostridia bacterium | reverse complement strand
TAGAATGATGAAGATCTATGTCAACGGTGACTTCGTCGAGCGGGACCAGGCAAAAGTTTCCGTATTTGACCGCGGCTATCTCTATGGCGATGGGGTCTTCGAAGGCATCCGGGCCTATCAGGGCCGTGTTTTCGAACTCGACGCCCATATCAAGCGTTTGTACCAGTCCGCTCACGCCGTTCTCCTGGACATTCCGCTCCAACCCGAGGCGATGCGAGCGGTCGTGCTAACAGCCTGTGCCGAAAACGGCATCACCGATGGTTACATACGCATCAATGTGTCCCGGGGCGAAGGAGATCTGAGCATCGATCCCGCTAAATGCGGTCCCGCCTCCGTCGTCGTCATCGCGGATACCATCCAACTCTATCCTCCAGAGCTTTATGAGACGGGCATGGCGATCGTGACGGTGCCGACGCGGCGCAATCATCACGAGGCGCTCAATCCTCAGATCAAGTCCATGAATTACCTCAACAACATTTTGGCTAAACTGGAAGCCAACCACGCCGGCTATAACGAGGTCTTAATGCTCAATCAGGAGGGTTATGTGGTCGAAGGAACGGCCGATAATGTCTTCATTGTTCGTGATGGTCAGCTTTTGACGCCGCCCACTTTCGGCGGTGCTTTAAATGGCATCACCCGAAACGTGGTCATCCAACTGGCCCGCGAACGGGACTGGCAGGTGCAAGAAATCCCCTTCACCCGCTTCGACCTCTACACCGCCGAGGAATGTTTCATGACGGGTACCGCCTGTGAACTGATGCCGGTCATCGCCTGCGACGGCCGGACGATCGGCACCGGCAAACCCGGGCCGTTGACCGCCCAGATTTTGGCCGATTTTCGCAAACTGACGTTTCGCTCCGGTGTGCCCATCCCCGGTTCGGCCGAGGACGTGTCAGGGGGTGCCGCCCATGTCCCACGGGAAGGGTAACACCGTCCGAAGTCGTCACGTGCTCGAAGGCCGTCACCGAGCCCCACACCGGGCACTTTTTAAGGCGATGGGTTACGTCGACGAGGAACTAAAACAGCCCTTAATCGGAATTGTCAACTCCTACAGTGAACTCATCCCCGGTCACACCCATCTTCGGACCCTGGCCCGGGCCGCCATGGACGGTGTTCGCATGGCGGGGGGCACACCGCTTCAGTTCGGCACCATTGGCGTCGACGATGGCATCGCCATGGGGCATGCCGGAATGCACTATTCCCTTCCCAGCCGCGATCTCATCGCCGATTCCATCGAAGTGGTGGTCGAGGCCCATCAACTCGATGCCCTGGTCATGATCCCCAATTGCGACAAAATCACGCCCGGGATGCTGATGGCGGCAGCACGGTTGGACCTCCCCACCATCGTCGTCTCGGGCGGTCCGATGATGGCTGGGCAGTTCAAAGGCAAGGCCGTGGATCTGTCCACGGTGTTTGAGGCCGTCAATGCGGTCGAATCCGGCCACATGACCCCGGAGGACCTCCACCAATTGGAAACGGTGGCCTGTCCCACCTGCGGATCCTGCGCCGGCATGTTCACCGCCAATTCGATGAACTGTCTCACCGAAGCCCTGGGGCTTGGATTGCCGGGTAATGGCACCATCCCCGCAACCCAGGCGGCGCGCTTGCGGCTGGCCAAACATTCGGGGCTAAAGATCATGGCGCTCCTCCGAAGAGGCATCACCGCACGCGATCTTCTCCGTCCGGAAAACCTCGAAAACGCCGTCCGGGTCGACATGGCCCTGGGCGGATCAACCAACTCCATCCTTCACCTTTTGGCCATCGCCCATGAGGCCGAAAGGGCCGATCACTTCAATCTCGCGTTGATTCATCGGATCAGCCGGGAGGTGCCGCAGTTGGTTCGGCTGGCACCCTCGGGGCCCCATCATATCGAGGACCTCCACCGCCACGGGGGTGTGCCGGCCATTTTACGGGAACTTTCGGATGCAGGCCTAATCGATGCAGGGGCGTTGACCGTTACCGGCCAGACGGTCGGTGACAACCTGGCCGACGCCCCGGCCATTGATTCCGCGAAGGGTGCCGGGTCCATCATCCATTCGGTCAAGGATCCGGCCGGCGCCACCGGCGGCTTGGCCATCCTCTTTGGAAACTTAGCACCCGACGGCGCTGTGGTGAAGATTGGGGCCGTCGCGCCCGAAATGCAGCGTCACCAGGGGCCGGCACGGGTGTTTGATGATGAGGAAAGCGCCATGGCCGCCATCACATCGAAAAAAATCGTGCCCGGGGACGTGGTTGTCATTCGTTATGAAGGCCCTCAGGGAGGGCCGGGAATGCGGGAGATGCTCACCCCGACGGCGGCGTTGGCGGGCGCACAACTTGATCATTGTGTGGCCTTGATCACCGATGGACGGTTCTCCGGCGCGACGCGCGGGGCCGCCATCGGCCATGTTGCCCCCGAAGCCATGTGTGGGGGGCCGCTGGCGCTGGTGGAAAATGGAGACCCCATCCACATCAACCTTCCCGAGGGTCGATTGCATCTCAATGTTTCGGCGTTGACGTTTGAAAGACGGCGGGCAGCCTGGCAGCCCCCTTCCCCCAAAAAAACCCGAGGGTATCTGGCCCGCTATGCCCAACAGGTCGGCTCGGCCAGTGCGGGCGCCATATTAGGAGGTGCAGGCCCATGTGGATGACCGGAGCCGATGCGATCATCTATGCATTGAAAGAAGAGGGCATCAAGGCCGTCTTCGGCCTTCCGGGCGGCGGGGTCTTGCCGCTGTATGATGCCCTTTATCAATCCGAACTCCTCCATATCTTAATGCGCCACGAACAGGGGGCTGTTCATGCGGCCGACGGGTATGCCCGAGCCACGGGAGACGTGGGGGTTTGCCTGGCCACCTCGGGTCCGGGCGCCACCAATCTGGTCACGGGCCTGGCCACCGCCCATCTGGACTCCATCCCATTGGTGGCGATCACCGGAAACGTCCCCCGGTCAGTGTCGGGAACCGATGCCTTCCAAGAAGCCGATATATTTAGCATCACCCAGGCGGTGACCAAACACAATTACCGGGTGCAAACAGCCGGCGCTCTTTTGCGCGCACTTCGCCATGGCTTTCATATCGCGCGAACCGGTCGGCCCGGCCCAGTCCTGATCGACGTTCCCAAAGACATCCTGACGGAAAAGCACGACTATGCGTATCCCAACACCCTGGACCTTCCGGGCTATCACCCGGAATCGATCGAATTGGACGATTTGCCAAGGGCGGCTGGGGCGCTCTTAACGGCGCGTCGCCCCGTCTTTTACGTGGGCGGGGGCGTAAAGGACCCGGTTGCCATACAAATCTTACAGAGACTCGCCGAGACCTATGGGATTCCGGTCACCACCACCCTCATGGGCCTGGGCAGTTTCCCCCCCGATCATCCCTTGTTCTTGGGCATGCCGGGCATGCACGGCACCTACTGTGCCAATATGGCGCTATCGAATACCGATTGCCTGGTCGCGGTGGGAACCCGTTTTGACGATCGGGTGACGGGAAAAACGGCGGCCTTTGCTCGCGATGCCTTCGTGATTCACCTCGACATTGATGCCGCTGAAATGGGCAAAATTCGCGTGCCAGATGTCTCCTTGACCGTCGATGCCCGCCGGGGATTGGAGAAACTGGCCACTACAATGGGGAACGATGCGGCCACTAAAAATGCACCTCGAGGCCACCTCACATCCGCCTGGATCCGGCAGTTGAGCCAATGGCGAAGTGACCATTCGCCAACCTTTAACACCGGCGATTCCGGGCTTCTCCCCCAGCAAGTGATTCAAACCCTGGATCAACTGGCCGATGATGAACGAATCATTGTGACCGGGGTGGGGCAGCATCAGATGTGGGCGGCCCAACACTGTCGCGTCCGACACCCCCGCCGTTTTCTGACATCGGGTGGCTTGGGAACCATGGGATTTGGTTTGCCCGCCGCCATCGGCGCCCAGGTGGCATATCCGGATCATCAAGTGATCGGCATCGATGGCGACGGCAGTTTGCAAATGACCCTCCAGGAACTTGCAAGTGTCGCCCAATATGCGCTACCGATTAAACTCATTGTCATCAACAACGCCGCCTACGGGATGGTGCGTCAATGGCAGCAGTTGTTTTTTGACCAGCGTTTTAGCCACAGTCAACTGCCCGCCACTCCGGATTTCGTGCAACTGGCGCAATCGTATGGGATCCCGGGCTTTCGCATTGAAACAGCCGACCACGTGGCGAGCATCCTGGAGGAGGCGCTCGCGCAAGACGGTCCCGTCCTGGTGGACTGTCAGGTCAAACACGACGAGGGCGTGTTTCCCATGGTCCCTCCGGGCGCTTCTTTGAGTGAAATGTGGGAGGAGGAGCCCAAATGTTGAGTGCTCACGACGGATGATCCGGTAGGTGGCCTCCGTTGCCGGATGGGGCCCTCAGTTTATCGAAAGCATGATGGCAATGGGGGTCAGCGCGGCTTGGTATGGGCGTTGTCGTCGGCTTTCGTCCATCGCCGGTTGATGCGACTTAAGCGATGGTGAAGTTGGGCCAGCGTGGGTTCGGTGGGCACCAGGGCGCTTTGCCGCGCCACCTGGCGGAGGGCCTTTTGGGTATAATGGGCGGCAACACCAAAATCCCGCATCCGGTGTTCATAATATTTGGCCAGCTCGACGTAGGGAAAGATACTCGCCAACATGGCGGACTGACCGCCGGACTCGATGCGCTTCACCATCGCCTCCCACACATTAACGGCCCGATTCCAGCGCCCGGCCCGTTTGTGAAAAAGAGATATCGCGCGGGCGGTCTTGAG
>SLMV01000181.1 GCA_007133365.1 Clostridia bacterium | reverse complement strand
TCCGGCTTACTCCGTATCGTTGCCATTTTCCAGGTCGTTTTCCATGTCAGGATCCGGGTCTTCTCCCAAGACCACGGTGTGATCGCCAACCATCAGTTGCATGGTGTTATCGATGGTGATCCCATAACCGGCAACGGTGACGGCGAAGGGCCCTTCAGGCAGATCCTCTTTTAATACGCCGCTAACGGTTAAAGCGCCTTCCGGATTGACGATGCCGATTTCCCCAACCTCCGCACTTCCGCCGACAAAGATGGGCGAGTGGAAGGGAAAGCCGTTTCCGCCGCGATGGATCAGGACACTAATTTCCTGTTCCGTCAGAGGCTCGAGGCCACGAACGACAAACGTTAAGGTATCGCCGGGAGCATAAAAGCCTTTCTCCACATCATCGATGGTAACGTCGTAATCGTCCGGATCGATTTCAACTTCCCTAGGGGCAACAAGCCCACCCTTTATCGCGATGTATTTCATGTCGTCATCATCGGCCACGATGGATTCGATAAGGGTTTCTTCAGCGTCAACAGGGGTTTCCTGTAGCGCCAGCCAGGTGCCATCGACCAAGGCAGCGCGTGCTAAGGCAGTGTCATTATCGAGTTCGACATTGGCTTCCCAGGTGTCGCCATCTCCCATGGCACGATCAAACCAGGTTTGCAGTTGGCGCTCGGTGATATGCATATTGGCACCAAAGAGGTTGTCGCCAATGCCCAGCGTAATCTCCTGATCGACCGCCAATGCCACATAAGGCTCCGCCCAGTCGGGCACGTCGGTAAAGCCACTGACGGCATCATCATCCCACTCGTCCGTCTCCATCCATCCCAGGGCGCGGCCCACCATTGCCATGGCGGATGCACGAGTGGCCAAGCCTTCCAAATCAGGGGTGAAAACCTCCAGATCAACCCCGAGGAAAAGGCCTAACTCGTTTAAGACCTCGGCGCGTCGCTGAGTTTCGGCCGGGGTATCGGCAAAAGACAGCGAACTTAGGGATAGCATCAGGACCACGGTTAGGGCGATGACCAGTAAGCGGTTTGAAAATCGCATGTTAAATCCCTCCAAAATCTATTTGTGCAAAGTAAGTCCGGCAATATATACGAATAACTCTCTTCGCGACGGCATGACAGAACTCCTCGCACCATCTTATCCAACCGATGATTTGTCATCGGAATGTAAAAAGAGATTTGAACAATCTAGTGAATGGCAAAAGGCGCATAAGACGGCACATCGCGTGTGTCACCGATTGAACCGGCCAAGAAGCGATTGAATCGCTCGACGAATTTCGGGGTCTGCAAAACGTCGGCGTATGGATCGGTGATAAGCCCGGATTTTTGGGTGAGCCGACCACCGAGCGATCCTAACCAGTCGACCGGGAACCGGGCAGCCGGATAACCAGCGCCCATCATAAGGGGGTTCGAGCACCTCGCATAAGGGCAAAAAAGGATTGTCGGCAAACATTTGTTCGGTTAGAATAAACGTGGAGGTTTATCATGACGCTTGCACAGTTACTCGATCGTTTGGCCGAAGATCAAGCGTTTACCAAAAACGTCCGAGCCTGGGTGACCCAGCCGGTGCAGCATGCCCATTTTTGCGACGTTCCCGAGACCTTCTCAGCGTCATTAAAACGGGTGTTAAGTTCGCGCGGCATTCGGCAACTTTACCATCACCAGCGCCGTGCGATTGATGCTGTTCTCGCCGGCGACAGCGTAACCATCAGCACCCCGACGGCTTCGGGGAAAAGCCTTTGTTACACCTTGCCCATTCTCGAGCGAACCTTAAGGGAGCCGGAATCCCGGGCGCTGTTGATCTTTCCCACCAAAGCCTTAGCCCAGGATCAACGGGCGGAGTTTCAGTCCTGGGTTGATGCGCTTGAAGCACCGATCGGGACCTATACGTATGATGGGGATACTTCCGCCGTGGTTCGCCGCACCATCCGTTCGGCCGGGCACGTCGTGCTCACCAATCCCGATATGCTTCATACCGGCATCTTGCCGCATCATACCAAGTGGGTCAAATTGTTTGAGAATCTCAAGTATGTGGTGATTGATGAGCTTCACACCTATAAAGGGGTTTTTGGCAGCCACGTGGCCAACGTGCTCCGTCGTCTAAAACGGATTGCCCGGTTTTATGGCTCGGATCCCATTTTCATCACCTGTTCCGCTACCATCCGTAATCCGGACGAATTGGCGCGACGTTTGACCGGGACCGAATGTCAGCTGATCCGGGAATCGGGAGCGCCCCGGGCGGAAAAACATATCGTTTTTTACAATCCGCCGGTGGTGAATACCCAACTTGGCATGCGCCAAAGCGCGCTCATTGCCGCTCGGACCCTGGTTCGCACCCTGGTGACCCACCGAATCCAAACCATTGTCTTTGCGCGCAGTCGGCTCCGGGTGGAGGTGCTATTGGCCTATTTGCGAGAAGATGCGCCCCGCGCGCGGATCCGGGGCTATCGCGGCGGTTATTTGCCGAGGGAACGTCGCGCCATCGAAAAAGGCCTTCGCCGAGGCGAGATCGATGCGGTCGTGGCGACCAATGCCCTGGAGCTGGGGATCGACATCGGATCCTTGGAATCCTCCGTTTTGGTCGGATATCCCGGGTCCATCGCCAGCACCTGGCAGCAGATGGGGCGTTCCGGGCGGACGGACGAACCTTCCCTTTCGATTTTGATCGCAAGTTCGAGTCCTTTGGATCAACACATCATCAATCACCCCGATTACTTTTTCGATCAATCGCCCGAGGCCGCACTGATCAACCCCGATAACCTCATTATCCTGGTGAGCCACCTAAAATGTGCGGCGTTTGAATTGCCCTTTACCAAAGGCGATCGGTATGGGGGACAGTCCATCGATGAGATTCTCCAGTACCTCGAAGAGCATCGAATTTTGCATCGCTCCAATGATACCTGGCATTGGATGGCGGCGAGTTTCCCCGCCAATGAGATCAGTCTTCGTTCGGCCGCCCCGGAGAACGTGGTGATCGTCGACATCTCCCACCCCCAGCATCAGGTCATCGGCGAGGTGGATCAGTTCAGTGCCCCCCTGATGGTGCACGAGGGCGCCATTTATCTGCATGAATCCCGGCAATATCAGGTGGAGGAATTGGATTTTGACGATGGCAAAGCCTACGTCCGGGAAGTCGACGTCAACTATTACACCGACGCTTCCCTTTCGGTCGATGTCCGGGTCTTAGACGAATTTTCGAAAAAAGAGTTTCCGGCGGGGCAACATCATCTTGGGGAAGTCCAACTGACGGCCCAGCCCACGCTGTATAAGAAGATTCGCTACTTTACCCACGAAAACATCGGGTGGGGCCGGATTCACCTGCCGCCCCGGGAGATGCACACCTCGGCGACTTGGACCGCCTTCGCCGAGTCCTTCGGTGAGTCGATGGGGCCGGGCGCGATGGAGTCCGCTCTGGTGGGGTTATCCCATCTGATGCGAGAAGTGGCGCCCCTATATCTTTCCTGTGATCGAAACGACCTCTACGTGGTGCCCCAGGTGCGCTCCCCCTTTACCGAGCGGCCCACCTTGTACCTTTGTGATGCCTACCCGGGGGGGATCGGGCTGGCGGAACGGTGTCATCAGATTCTCGACGACGTTTTCGCTTCGTGTCAGGCCCTACTCGAAGATTGTGAATGCGACCGTGGTTGCCCGTCGTGCGTGGGAGCGGCCGGGGAAGTCGGGGGCGCGACCAAGTCTGCCACCCATCAGCTTCTGTCACATCTGGTGGTGAATACCTGATGGATCTTCGAGGACGCCTCGATCGACTCAAGCGCTACGGGCTGTTGGACCTTCCCGAGGAGTTGGGCCGACCGGCCGCTTCGCGGGTTTATGGGGACTCGTTGTCACTGGAGGCCGTGATCACCTCCCGAGGCAGGGCGTGGCGGCGCGTCATGATGGTTCCGGCCGAGTATCGTCATGGTCGCGTGACGATAGACGCCATCGCCCGGCAATCGCCGGAGGCGTTGAACTTGCTTTCGGTCTCTGAGATTGCCCCGACCGATTGGGAGCAGGTGGTTTTTTTGGATACGGAGACCACTGGATTGTCGCTGGGCACCGGAACCTATGTCTTTTTGGTAGGCCTTTCCTATTTTCAGGGCCGCCAAGCGGTCTTGGAACAAATCTTTTTACCCGACCCCGGGGACGAGCCGGCCTTCTTAGCGTTGGTGCGCCAGCGACTCGAGGCGTTCTCCCACGTGGTGACGTTCAATGGCCGCTCGTTTGATCTTCCGTTGCTCAAGCACCGCTTTACCCTAAATCGTATGACGCCCGTTTTTGATTTTGCCGGACACCACGATCTATTGCATCCGGCCCGTCGCCTTTGGCGTCAGCTCCTCGACAGTTGTCGATTGACCGCACTCGAGCAGCATCGGCTGGGATTTCGGCGGGTGGATGACATTCCTGGTGCGGAGGTGCCCACCCGATATTTTATATATCTTCAGGAGCAAGACCCCGAAAGCCTTGCCCCGGTGTTTGAACACAATGCCAATGACCTTCTTTCTTCCATGGCGTTGGCCCATCACATGCTGAGCATTGTCGAAAAGCCGCGGAGGGGGTTGACGGTGACTGAAGCCGTGGCCGCGGGACGGATGGCAGAAGCCGCCCAGCAGCCGGCGCTTGCCTGTCGGTTTTTTGATTGGGCGCTCGACAACAGCTCGGATCCGGCGCTGTTTTTAAAGACCGCCCGCACGATCTCCCTTTTTCACAAACGGGCCGGACGCCGGGATCGGGCGGTCAACGTATGGGAGGCGATGGTCACGTGCATCGAATCCGCCGGGCAATCCGCCATCTTAGCGAGCATCTTTCC
>SLMV01000018.1 GCA_007133365.1 Clostridia bacterium | reverse complement strand
TCCAATACCGCGGTGGTTCCCACGCCTAGCGCAATCACGACGGGTGCTGTCAGCGGGCCGGTGGTGACGCCTCCGGCATCAAAGGAGATCGGGACGAAGGTTTCGGGCGTCGACATTGCCAAAATGAAAACGCCAATATAGGCGATAATCAGCAAGTACTTCAGGGAAAGGTTAAAGACCACTTTCAGGAGGGAGACGACCAAGAATAGGCCAACTCCTAAAGCAACGGTATACGTAAGTAGGAGGTGGGGGATCTCTCCGCCTGATACCGTATCGACCTGAGATGCAAGCACCCTGACGTCAGGTTCTGCGGCGGTGACCAAAAATCCTAGCAAGAAGATATAAAAGATGATCAGTGATAACTTCCCCGCTTGGGGAATGGCGCTTCCGATGGCTTCTCAAGATGGGAAGTATGCCCACCCGGAGACCGACCATAAAAAGGAACAGCCCTAAAATCACAAAAAGGAGGCCCACGAGAAACTGAAGAATTTGCACCCTGGGTGAGCCAACGACGACGAGCTGCAAGACGAACACAACGCTTGCCAAGGGAATCACGGCATGAAATACTTCGAAGAATATGTCCTTGAAAACCTTCATTTTCGGCTCCCTTGCCAATGATATCGGGCTTCGTTCTGTTTCGCCCAATGCTCTAAAAAGAATAAATATACCACTAGATCTACAGGGGTTAAAGGTGACCCAACCCTGAGAAATTTCAGAGATTGGCCATCTCGATACGACGTGCCAACGAACCTGGACATGACAAAGACAAGGGATTAGACTTTAGGCATAACCTCGGGAATGCTTCCAAGAATGACGAAAGACGGTTGGGGGTATCCAAAGATGATCCGAAAAGCACTCTTGCTCGCATTAATCTTGGTCCTGTCGATCCTATTTTACTCGTGTGCTGGTCGGGGCGAAGACACCCCGCCAGCCGAGCCGGAAACCGATACCGAAGAAAAAGTGCAGGAAGAGGCTGTAGAAGATCGTCATGAGGAGGAAATCACGGACGAAGCAGAGGAAGCGACAGATGATCCTGAGGAGGAAGCGCCGTTTCCGAGCCTCGAATTTCCACGGGCCGAGGACGTGGAAGATCAGTACGTCGTCGAGGAAGCGTTTGGCGGCATCGCCTTTGATCGCCCCCTGGACTTTCAGTTTGCCGATGATGGCAGCGGGCGGGTCTTTGTGGTGGAACAAGGCGGACGGATCTACGCCCTCCAAAGCGCCGACCCGTTCGAACGGGAACTGTTTTTAGACATCGAGGATCGCGTCGACGACAGCGGGTTCGAAATGGGGCTTCTTGGCTTGGCGTTCCATCCCCAGTTCGCTGACAATGGGGGCTTCTTCGTCAATTACACGAGTACCGAGGGTACCGTCGTTGCTCGCTTTGAGGCTTCACCGGAGGGTGCGAACCCAGACAGCGAACAAGTGATACTTTCATTCCCTCAGCCGTTTCAAAATCATAACGGAGGGCAGTTGGCCTTCGGTCCGGACGGTTACCTCTATATCGCAACCGGCGATGGTGGGGGAGGGGGAGATCCCCGGGGCAACGGTCAAGACCCGTCCACCTTTCACGGCAACATCCTTCGCATCGACGTCGATACCGGCGGATCGCAAGACGAGTATGCCATCCCTCCGGATAACCCGTTCGTCGGAAACGACGAAGGATGGCTGGAAGAGATCTATGCCTACGGGTTTCGCAACCCTTGGCGTTTCAGTTTCGATCCTGTGACGGGTCATCTGTGGGTAGCTGACGTCGGGCAGGACCGGGTGGAGGAAATCAACATCGTCGAGAAGGGCGGTAACTACGGTTGGAATATCATGGAGGGTAGCCTCTGCTTCGAGCCCCAGGACGACTGCGATTCCTCGGGTCTCGAGCTCCCAGTTTATGAGTATCATCATCCCCTGGGGCGATCCATTACCGGAGGTTACATTTATCGCGGGGAACGGTTGCCCGCGCTGGAAGGTGCCTATATCTATGGGGATTACGTCACAGGGCGCATCTGGGGACTATGGTATGAGGAGGGTCGGGATTCTGAAAACGTTCAGCTGGTTGAGACGGGCCTGAACATCACGTCCTTCGGCGTGGACCAAGCCGGTGAGGTGTTCCTCACTGCCTTTGACGGCAAGGTGTATCAATTGAAGGCCCGGTAGGGTGAATCCTCTCGTGCCTCGTACCTGGTGAACCATGACCATCTCGACAAAACGGAGCAAACTCGCCCGCTCACAAAAGCGGGACCCGAGCGTCTTTGGGTGCGTCCCCCCGAAAAGGCAAACGGGCCAACGGATAAGACGCCAGGATACGGGTGGGGCCCCTTCGCTTTGAAGCGACTACAAGGCCTCGAGAATCATCGAGTCGACTTCTCGATTCTGATTAGTGGCATGCACCAAGATTGATTCGGGGGGTGGGTTTTCCCGGCCTTCACAAAACGGAATTTTGCCACGGGATTCAGCGGTTAATCAAATCTCGGCGATATTGGCCATGGCGGACTATCGACATCTCCTCAGGGTGTCAATTCGCCAAACGAGGGACATTTCATTTTAGTCGTTAACCCCTTCGACCGTCCACATCGATTCGCCGTATCGCCCCTATCCACTTTGTCCCGAAGTCTCACCAGCCAATGATCCGTCGTCACGCCTTGTCCCCCTAATTTGGAAACATCCGGACCCACCCTGACCGATTCATGCGCGTAAGTACCCGAAGATCTTTCGGGCGTGAAATGGTTTCCTCAACCAAGCCTTCACCTGGAAGCCCCTTGCGCCGAATGTTATAATTATTATGTAGGAGTAATTACACATAATCCATTGATCCGAAGCGATAATGGCCATCAACGTGATGGTGAGCGGGCAGAATGAGAGGCAGGTATCGCCTATCTTGTTAAGTGTTTGCGGCGCTTTCTAAGCGGTTACTGGCTCGAAACCCGGACTGCTTCTTCAATACTTCCGGGCCTTGCCTGACAACGATGCGGTTGCTGCTTTGTCTGTTCGCCGTATTATCCTCCCGGGTATCTCAGAAGGGCTTGGAGCTAAGACGTGATTAATCAAGAGAGTTCACGCACTAAGCACGTTAAAGAATGATTGCTTTTGTTAATGCTGAAGATGCCTGACTTCAAAAAGACATAGAAAGCGAGGAGTCTTATGAATCGTTTATGGTTATTGCCTTTTGGATTGCTAGTGCTTAGCCTTTTAGGCTTGGCATTTCGAATGACCGGTTTCGGAATGGCAACAGTAACTGGTAAAGACGGTGGGCCGAGCTGTAGAACAGATGCCCCGCATCTTCCGCCCAATCCCAATCGAGAGATCGACTACGACGGGAGTACCCTGCGAGACATTTATCTGGCTGGCGGTTGCTTTTGGGGCGTCGATGCCTACATGTCCAGAGTTTATGGCGTGGCGGAAGTGGTCGCCGGATATGCCAACGGCCGCACCGAGAACCCCACATATGAGGATGTTATATACCGAAACACCGGCCATGCCGAGACGGTCCGCGTACGATATGACCCGGAACGGATCAACTTAAGGGGCGTATTGGAGAACTTCATGGAGATCATCGATCCGACGGCGGTCAACCGCCAGGGGAATGACGTGGGGACGCAATACCGCACCGGTATCTATTATACGGATGAGCGGGACCTCCCGGTCATTCGTGAGGTGCTGGAAGAAGTCAAAGCGGAATACAAGAAGCCGCTGGCGGTGGAAGTAGAACCGCTAGACGGTTTTTACCGGGCCGAGGAATACCACCAGAACTACCTGGAGAAAAATCCCGGTGGGTACTGTCATGTCGACATGTCCCAGCTGGAACAACCAACGGAAACCGGGGTGGATTCGCTGGATCCCTCTGGCTACAGTCGACCGGATGACGCGACGTTACGGGAGACGTTGACCGACATGCAGTATGCGGTGACGCAACAGGATGCCACCGAACCGCCCCATCAAAATGAGTTCTTTCAGCACGACGAGCCGGGCCTGTACGTGGATGTGGTGACCGGGGAACCGTTGTTCAGTTCGAGCGACAAGTTCGATTGTACCTGCGGTTGGCCGAGCTTTGCCCGCCCCATTGATCCGGAAGTGGTGACCTATCACGAGGATCAGAGCCTTTGGATGCGTCGCACCGAGGTGCGAAGCCGGGTGGGCGATTCTCATCTCGGACACCGGTTTAAAGATGGTCCCAAGGAATTGGGCGGACTACGCTACTGTATCAACAGTGCCGCTCTTCGTTTCATCCCCTGGGATCGTCTAGACGAGGAAGGCTATGGTGACCTAAAGCCCCTCATTCAGCGTTAACTTCATTGTTCCGTTTTATTAGGGACGGAATTGTCAGTTGGCAATATCATGGGTTGGCAGTGCACTCGGCCGTGAACGCGTTCATCCGGTCCGTGCACTGTTGACCCGAAAAGGAAAACGTCGTCGCCCACTAACTGCCCCAAAAGGTAGGGGAGGGGCGCGGGAGCTCGGAACTTCAAACACCGAAGGGGTGTTCGAACATATGAATCGCTTGGCCAAAGAAAAATCGCCCTATCTTCAACAACATGCACAAAATCCGGTGAATTGGTATCCCTGGAGCGAGGAGGCTTTTGAAGAAGCCAAACGCAAGGACCAACCGGTCTTTCTCAGCATCGGGTATAGTACCTGTCATTGGTGCCACGTCATGGAAAAGGAATCGTTCGAGAATCCCGAAGTCGCCCAATTGTTAAACAAACATTTCGTGTCGATCAAGGTCGATCGAGAAGAAAGGCCGGATATCGACCACATCTACATGACCGCTTGTCAGGCGTTGACCGGGCAGGGGGGCTGGCCTTTGACGGTGTTTTTGACGCCGGAGAAGCTGCC
>SLMV01000004.1 GCA_007133365.1 Clostridia bacterium | reverse complement strand
GGTGATTTGACAGCACGGCTAGGCAGTGAAGAGGATTATCGCTTCGCTTTCACGAAATCCACCACTAACCATACCATTTGCGAGGATCTCGTCGTCGCTTGACGTCGGCATAGTGGTCGCACCTCAAAAAGCGATTTTAGGCGGATGGAAAAATGGATAACGATTGACCAAGCAAGGATTGGTCAACAAAATGGAGAATGACTGTTTTTCCGAGAGGAGGAATGCGGATGTCTAGAGACAATCGACAATACCGAAACGATGCGGATTGGATGGGCAGTAAACCCCCGGAAGATGGGACGACCGGGCGAATCCGAGGAACTGACGTAACAAAAGAGAAACGTTTCCCGATCGCAACCAATTGGGCGTTGATCCTGAGTTTGATTCTAGTGGCGTTACTGGCCGTTTTTGGCCTGGTGAACACGCAACCGGCGACGGTGAACCTGGTGTTTGCCCGGCTCGAGACGTCACTCATCGTGGTGATCGTCATCTCGGCCGTCTTGGGCGCCGTGGCGGCGTTGCTCATCAGTTGGCGATATCGCCGATCGCACCGGCGACGATAACCTTCGGCATTGAGGATTGTGGGTGCCTCGGAGGAGACCGCGGATGATGCGCCCAGAAACGAGGTCGCCACCAGAGCGAGGAAGGAGGAAGCGTACCATGAACATTGGTCCCCGGGTATGGAAAACCGGCCTGGCCGTCGCCATCACCTTGTGGTTCACGGAACTATTCGCGCTCGAATATGGCTATCTGGCCGCGGTTGCAGCCATTATCTCGCTGCAACCCACTATCAGCGACTCCCTTAAGAAGGGATGGGAGCGGATTCAGGCCACGGCCATCGGCATCGCCTTGGCGCTTTTGGCCGTCACCACGCTCGGGAGCGATCCACTTCTCATCGGGCTGGTGGTGATCGTGACGTTGTTGATTTGTCTTCGCTATCAACTCACCGGCTCCATCGGCCTTGCCACCATCACCGTGGTGGTCATCATGGCGGGGGTGGGCGCGACCACCTGGACATTTGCTCTTCAGCGCGTGGTCATCCTTCCTTTCGTGGGGATTTCCATCGCGGTTGCTATTAACTATCTCTTTTCCCCGCCGGAGCATCAAAGCCGTCTCAAAGACAGCTTACTTCAACTCAATGAGGGCATTGAAGTCCTCATCATGCGGGTGGTGAACCGTTTCCTGACGGCGAAACCCATTGATCACGACCCGCAACGTGACCTGACCGAGCGCATCGAGAGGCGATATGATGAAGCTCGCGAGTGTTTGACGCGCTTTGCGGCCGAGCGCGGGTACCGCTGGCAAATTCCCCAGACGCAACTTGAGCAGGTCCGCCGGCTGGAGCGAGCCCTGGACATCCTTTGGTTCAACGCCCAGCGCGTTCTCGACATCAGTTACCTGGCCGAAGAACGGGCCAAACGTCTCCAATCCGGTGATGAAGCCGACCCGCAATATCAAGCCCTGGTAGGGCCCATCCAAGAGATGCTGCTGTCGATCGTCAGTCTAGAACGCTATCTGGTGGAAGAACTTTTCGATCCCAACCCGGAGCGCCGGGACGCCATTGAACAATTGGGCGATGATCTGGAGCGGCGGCGCGACACCCTTCACTCGGAAGTCGATAGCTGGCAGAGACACCATCAAGGGACGACGTCCGTCCGTCCGCTGATGGAAATGGTGAATTTAATGTATGATCTGGATCGTATTGCCCAACGCCTGGGCGAGTTACGCGTGATCGTTGCGGTCCCGGTCGACGAAGAGGACGACACCAAGAAGGGTTCCGCTTCGGTCAGCGAATAGGGGGGTGGCGTGAACGTCATTGAATGGATCCAAACCAAACGCGATGGGGGCGAACTGACCGAATCGGCGATTCGCCAATTGATGGCCGGCTACACCGACGGTCGCATCCCCGATTATCAGATGGCTGCCTGGGCCATGGCGGTCCATTTCGCCGGACTGAGCGCGAGGGAGACGGCCCAACTCACTCTGGCCATGCGGGATTCGGGGGAACGGGTCGATCTGAGCGCGATCCCCGGTATTAAGGCGGATAAACATAGCACCGGGGGCGTGGGCGACACCGCCAGTCTCATCGTGTTACCCCTGGTGGTTGCGGCCGGGGTACCCATGGCGAAGATGGCCGGGCGTGGCCTGGGCCACACCGGCGGCACCATCGACAAACTTGAAGCCATCCCGGGCATTTCCACCGCCCTTACGGTCGAGGATCTGGTGGCGCAGGTCCGTCGGGTGGGACTGGCCGTGGCGGCGCAGACGGATGCCCTGGTCCCCGCCGACAAAAAATTCTATGCGCTTCGCGAACTCACCGGTACCGTCGACATCCCCGCCTTTATCGCCAGCAGCATCATGAGCAAGAAACTGGCGGGCGGGGCGGATGTCATCATGCTGGATGTTAAAACGGGCGACGGTGCGCTTCTCCCCGAACGGGCTCAGGCTCGGGCGCTTGCCCAGACCATGGTCCATATCGGACATCAGGCCGGAATCCGGACGGCCGCCATCATTTCGGACATGTCCCAGCCGTTGGGACCGGCCATCGGGAATGCCTTGGAAGTGGCCGAGGCCATCCGGGTGCTAAAGGGAGGGGGCAGTGACCGACTTCGCACCTTCTGCCTTGAACTTGGGGCTTCCCTTCTGACACTTGCGAACGCGGCCGCTGACCTTGATGAGGGAAGGGCAATACTTCAAAAATGTCTTGAGGACGGGCGGGGACTTTCGCTCTTTGGGCGCTTTGTCAGTGCCCAGGGGGGTGATGCCGCGATCATTGCGGATCCTTCCCGACTTCCGACGGCGCCGGTCCAATGGCCGGTGACGGCCATGGCCGATGGGGTAGTGCAGGCGGTCAGAACGCGCCGACTCGGCGAGGTCAGTGTGCGTTTAGGGGCCGGCCGTTTGACCCGAAAAGCCCGGGTCGATCCGGCGGTGGGATTGAGGGTGACGAAAAGGATCGGCGATGCGGTGGTTCATGGCGAGACGTTGGCCGTGATCCACGCGCAGAAGGAATCGCAGGCACAAGCAGTGGAAGCGGACGTCCGGGTGGCGTTTGTATTGGGTGAGGCGGCGACCCCGCGCCCGCTCATTTATGAGCGGATCCCCCGCGCCTTAGGTGCATCAAAAGGGTGAAACTTGAGCGACGAACCCACCACCTCATCCCGGAATCATGCGTCAAGCGAACGAAAAGCCCTAATTTGTAAAGCGCTGAGCGCGCACCGCAATGTATAAAACCACGAAGACGAAGCCCCACCAGGAACCGGCCGCGGCTCCGATCACGTTCCAATATTCCAACAACACCCCGCCCGCTAAAATCGCGGTGACGACAAGCATTCCGTTTCCGATGAAGGTGCCCAATCCAACGATATCGGTCCGTTCCCTTTCATCGGGTGATGTGGTGTTATAGCCGGCGATCAAGCCGTAGAGCTTTCCATATTTGATCAAAAGCCCCAAGATCAAGGTCATGCCCGCGGTGAGAAGATTGGCAATAACCATCGGTGCTCCTTTCCTTGCAAGTTGAACGTCCAAAGGCCCGCTGGTCAGAAGTCGAGGTCGATGCCCACGGGGCAGTGATCGGACCCGTACACGTCCGGCAAGATGAAGGCATCCCGGACGTGCGCTTTTAGGTCCTCACTGACGAAAAAGTAATCGAGTCGCCACCCGACATTTCGGTCGCGCGCCCGGGTGCGAAGATCCCACCAGGTGTAGTGCCCGCCCTCGGCGGTAAACATTCGGAAGGTATCGACAAAGCCCGCGGCCAGGAAGCGATCGATCCAATCGCGCTCCTCGGGCAAGAAACCCGAGATGGTTTCATTGTCCTTGGGCCGGGCCAGGTCGATGGGTTGATGGGCGGTGTTGACATCGCCGCAGACGATCACCGATTCGCCGGCGTCGAGCAATCCTTCGCAGTGCGTCAAAAAGGCCTCGTAGAAGTCCATCTTATACTGTAGGCGTTCATCGGATGCTTTCCCGTTGGGGAAATACACGTTAAAGAGAGTAAACTCGGGGTAACGGGCGATCAGCACCCGTCCCTCACGATCAAACCGGGGGATGCCCAAAGAATCCGACACCGACAGGGGCTCACATTGGGTGAAAAGCCCTACGCCACTGTACCCTTTCCGCTCCGCTTCGGCGAAGTAACTCTCGTAGTGATCGAGATTGGTGACGGGTTCCGGCAGCTGCTCGCGGTGGGCTTTCGTTTCCTGAACCCCCAAAATATCGGGGGCTTCGTTCTTAAGCCAATCCACGAAACCTTTTTTGATGGTGGCCCGAAGCCCGTTGACGTTCCACGATAAAATTCGCATGATAGCGCCTCCTCAATCGTTATTATAGCGGTTTGGAAAACTTCCTTTAAGGGTGGCGGGGTATGAGTAACATTTATGTGGGTTCATCCCTGGACATAAGGTGGCAAACAAGGAATAATAACGACGTAGTATTGAATCCGGAAAACCAGCATTGCCACTCCGGTCCGCATCAAATGCCAGGTGGCGGCGGACGATAATCCGATTGTCCCCATTGGGAGTCGCGAATCGGCAGGACAATCAGGGTTTCGGTGGCGAAAAGAATCGGGAGGCTTCGTTTTGTTGCTGGTGCTGACCGATTCATGTTCGAGGGGAGATTCTAATCTCCGGCGGATTCAAAACGAGGCTGGGATGAGATCATAATTATCGAGTCTGGGGCGGTCGTCGCGATCCGGCAGGCGGTGCAGCCCGGAGGTTGAGCATGCAGTTTGGGAAGGCGATGGGACGGGAGGCATGTGATGACGGAGCGGCATGTGGTGGTAGTGGGTGCCGGCCCCGGGGGGTTGGCTTGTGGGATGCTTTTATAAGAAAAAGGATTTAGCGTG
>SLMV01000115.1 GCA_007133365.1 Clostridia bacterium | reverse complement strand
GACGGTGGAGGATCTGTATGAGGCCATCACCAACGCCGGCACCCACATTCAATTCGGCTTGGCGTTTTCGGAGGCGTCCGGTCCCCGGTTAATCCGATACGCCGGCAATGATCCGGAATTGGTCGAACGGGCCCAAGCGAACTGTCAAAAGATCGGGAGCGGTCATGCGTTTCTCATCTTTTTAAAGGAAGCATTTCCCATCAACATCCTCAATAACATTAAGGCGGTGCCCGAGGTCTGTCGTATCTTTTGCGCCACGGCAAATCCGGTCCAGGTCGTCGTGGCCGAATCCGACCAAGGACGCGGCATCTTGGGCGTCATCGACGGGTACCCGCCGATCGGCATCGAAAACGATCAGGACATCGAAAAGCGAAAGGATTTGGTGCGGAAAATCGGCTATAAGGTTTGATCCGGCCGCGGCGGACCGCCCGATCTAAATCAAACGTTCCACCTGCTCGTCCACCACGTCGATGTCGAAATGATTCCGACAGCGCTGGGTGGCCCATTTTAGGACCGATTCAACCTTGGGCCACCGGGCGTTGATGGTGACGATGCCCATCACGGCCGCGGTGGGCACATCATGGTCCCCGATTTCGGCAACGCTCAGATTGGTGCCCGTTTGTAACTCGGAAAAAAGCCGCCGTAAGATCGACCGCTTATTCTTTAAGGAATCACACCCGGGCAGCCGAAGCGCGATGGTCAACACCCCCACGCGGGGGTTCCCCAAGGGCTCGCGATATTTCATGGCTGAAACCTCCCTCACGGCGTTTTCTTCGCTTCTTGAGGGTCGACTTCCTGTCGCGACCCGGTGAGAAAGGGATGGTGCTTATCCTTTTGCCCCATTAGGAAAGCGTTTGGCCCGTTGAAATCCCATCCACGCTCCTTTTAGAAACGTTGTGGACGAGATCGTTCCCGTCACGAATTGTTTGACAGTGTGACTTCGCGTCATCCGCTCTTTGGCAAAGATATGATGCAGTGACCGAAACAGGGCCATAGATAATGAGCAGGCAGTGCTGAGAACGCCGTTGATGGCATGAACTCTCCCCGCTTTGCCCCTTCGGCCCACACCTCGAGCCAGTCTCTTAAGGCTTTGAGCGGTAGCCGTCATCAGTACCTGCTAGTGACATCGTTCGAGTCCGTATCCCTGGGTTCGCCTCAACCCATGCCACTCCTTGGCTTCGGCAAAGGTATGCTCGATCCGAACCCGGGTCGGGTCCAAAGAGGTCCCGCTTCCGGGGGTGAGCCCACGTCCGCCGTTGCGAGCCCTGGCGACCCGAACCTTCTGCCCTCGTTTGCAAATCCAATCGACACGATCCGTCGATCGCGTCCAACCGGGAATGGGTTCCGGCTCGGTATCCGGTATGCGTACGTGGGCAAGTAGCCACTATCCAACAAGTCCGCCAGACATTCTCCTCCGCGATAACTCCGGTCCATGTAGAGATAAGGATGTTCCGACAGTAACGCGCTCTCCCGCAATTCCTCAAAGAAAACGGTTCCCACCGAACGTTCAGCACGTCGATAATCCCAAAAGCATCATCTGGTACAATCAAACCGGACCCTAGGGAGGACGGTCCCGGGCACTCCCCTGATCGTAGGTGTTGCGGACCCGGTCACGGGTGAAATCCAGATCCAACACCCCATCGATCCTTCGCAAGAGATGATCCTCAGAAACGAGATCATCGATTCGAAATGCCTAGAACAGACGGCGACTCCCTTCATCAGATTGATACGGCATGCCGGACACAATGGCCATCAACGCCTCGCGAGGGGGTTATGACCTATACTTCGACACTTATCCACGAAACCGAGCTGATTACCGGAAATTAATTCACAACGCCTCTAGTTTACGATCATTTATGCGTGCAATCGAACGATGCACCGTCTCGATGGATCGAGACGATCTGTAACAATTCGCCGATCGTGCAAGTTGCATGCTGCTCGCATGCATATTCAAGCCATCGCCTATGCGATTCACATGCAGTGGTTGGCCTCGTTTAGTGCATACTCCAGCAACTGACCAGCGAGATCCAACACTCCCCTGCATCCCGATAGATCTAGTTTGGCTATCCGATGCAAATCCGGTAGATTGACGCGAGAATTGGACCAGTAGTTGAAGGTTCTTCGGCTTGATCATCTTTTGCGCGTTCCGTAAGATTAGAGGGTCGACAGAAGATAGTACGGCGTCGATGTAGCTAACAAACAAGATGGTGGCGATGGAGCTCGCCGACCGAACCGTTGGATCTGGTGGATTCAACTGATGGCTCCTACTCGCATTGATCCATTGAAGTGACGGCGACAATGCCAGAATAGTAGGAGGATGTCAGGATGAATCTAATGACGGATCTATTCTTTATTCTATTTCTTGGATTTTTCGCCTCGCGCGTATCTATGCGCTTGGGTCTCCCGGGACTCATCGGTATGATTGCAACCGGAATCGTACTTGGGCCTGAGTTGGCTGATCTTCTTTCCCCGTCGATTTACGCAATTTCAGATGAAGTCAGGTTACTGGCACTCCTCATCATTCTTCTCAAGGCGGGATTAGGGCTCGATAAGGGCAAGATTCTGACGCAAGGAACGGTCGCACTTCGCCTCGCTTTCCTCCCCGTCGTATTCGAAGCATCGGTTGTCACAATTTCCACCCGCCTCCTTTTTGGCTGGGAATGGCTATACTGTTGGCTCTTGGGATGGATAATCTGTGCAGCGTCGCCTGCAGTAATCGTTCCCCTAATGCTTCGCTTGAAGTCAGAAGGATGGGGTACCGACAAAGGCATCCCTGATCTGATCCTTGCGGAGGCTACCGTAAGTGATGCTACCGCAATCACCATGTTTGGCATCACACTCATGTGGTTGACCGATGGCACTTCGAATGTGATCTTGCAACTCTTAGGAATCCCTATGCAAATTGGAGGCGGACTGGTGGTGGGTTATCTTGCGGGGAAAGCGGTGCGATACCTTCTGCAGGAGACCTCGTTAACCTCGACTTCCATGCAAGATGCGATCGTTGCCCTCAGCTTTGGGCTATTGATTATCTCAGGAAGTAACTACCTGGCCTATTCTGACTATTTGGGGGTAATGACTATGGGGTTTATCTTGCTGGAAATCGATGGAGTCGTGGCTCGCAAAATCAGAAAGGAATCCACAAACCTTTGGGCCTTGGCAGAGATTCTCCTCTTTGTCCTCATTGGCGCCACGGTTGATCTGACCACCCTCTCGAGCGTGGGTCTTTTTGCACTGATTATCGTCGGAATCGGCGTGTTTGCTGGAAAATGGCTCGGAGTTCTCGTTTCAACACTGGGATCCCGTCTACTCTTGCGTGAACGTCTATTCATGGTGGTGGGCGGCATGGCCAAGGCCACTGTTCAGGCAGCAATTGCCGGCATCCCTTTGGCAATGGGTCTCCCCTATGGTAATGAGATTCTTGCCATTTCCGTTGTAGCGATTCTATTTACTGCCCCCATTGGAGCTTTCGGCACCTCATACCTTGCACCTCGGCTACTGACAAAGGGTGAAGTGGATCCTACCAAGGTAATGGTGAAACAGGACGTTCACCTCCTTGTGGCAGTTGACGGATCCCCAGCGGCAAAAAGTGCGCTAAAGAAGGCGACTTCCGTTGCAAGGGATACTAATGCCTTCGTAACGATCTTGTATGTCGTCGCAGCAGATGATCTTACAGGCGTCTACCGCAGCATGGCAGATACCGATCATTTTGTTCAGACGTATCGAGATATTGTTGCCGACATTCCACACGAATTTCTTGTTATCAGAGGAACTCCAGCCCAAACCATTGTAGAGGTATCCGTGAGACTAGAGGCGGATTATATCTACATGGGTAAAGCCAACCGCCGAGGATTAAATCGCATACTGGTGGGTGATACAGCTGATGCAGTCATCAACCATTCGGAAATCCCAGTTATCCTTGTTGATGAGGGAAATGGTCTCGGGGCAATTCCCGACGAAACAACTTAACTAAAGAGTATGCAATCGCTCGCTAATGACTGTCGCGCTTCGTCAGGAATTCCATCAGAAAAACGCTTGACTGGATCCAAGACAGGTTGTTATCGGGTTGGATGAATCAGATCCATACGATCATTCACTACCCTTCTAGTGCCCGCCGGTTGGACCACCGCCGCAATCCTACCCACCTCCCGGGTACTTCTGCTATAATGGACCGAGTAATGAAAAGGACGTAACCCCCTCGAGGACGGAGTGCCAAAATCTATGACCACCCCGAAAAAATCACCGCGCGTCGGCATCATTGGACTCGGATTCATCGGGCTCCCCCTGGCCCTCAGTTATGCCCGGCAAGGCGCTCAGGTCATCGGTGTCGACGTGGATCAAGGGCTCATTAATGCTATCAACAAGGGTAAGACCCCCCTTCAGGAATCGTTCGCCGGACAGACCATCGAAAGCATCCTACAGGATCAAATGGCGGCCGGACGTTTTCGCGCTACCACCTCGTATGAGGAGGCCGCCGAGCGGGTCGATCATTATATGGTCACGGTGGGCCTTCCCGTGATCGCCGGTCGCCCGAGTCTGGATCCCCTGCTGGCCGCATCCCGTTCCCTCGGGCAGGTGCTAAAAGAAGGCGATCTCGTCATTTTACGAAGCACGGTGGTCCCGAAAACCACCGAAGAACGGATTCGGCCCGTTTTGGAGGAAACCAGCGGGCTGAGCGCCGCGGGTGATTTCGATCTCGCCTATTGTTCCGAGCGAATCGCGGAAGGCCGCGCCTTTCAGGAATTCGTCGAAATGCCGCTGGCGGTGGGTGGCATCCGGGCGGAAAGCACCGAGCGAGCGGCCGAGCTCCTGGCCTTTGTCACCCAGGCCGATATTCATCGGAGCACCATCCTCACCGTGGAGACAGCCAAAATCTTAGAAAATCTTCAGCGTGATATCAATATCGCCCTGGCCCAGG
>SLMV01000219.1 GCA_007133365.1 Clostridia bacterium | reverse complement strand
GTCCCAAGGTGGCATCATAACGTGTTCGTAAGTAGTGCCCCGTCGCCATATACTCAGGACGCCAAACCTGGGCGGCTTCCCATAGCGCACCAAATTTGATGATGGGGTTACACAGGATGCAGGGGTTCGGCGTTCGGCCCGCACAGTATTCCTCAATAAAGGGGGTGATGACCTCTCGGTGGAAGGCCGCGCGCAAATCGACGATCTCATGTCGGATCCCAAGATGGTCCGCCGCGCCGCGCGCGGCCTTCAATACGGATTCGGAAGCATCCATCAATTGCATGGTGACGCCAACGACCTCATAACCCTGTTCCAGCAATAGGGCGCCGGCGAGCGAGCTGTCAACGCCTCCGCTCATGCCGAGCATCACCCGTTCACTCGTCACCGGATCAGGCCGTCCCTTCTTCGCGTGCTTTTTTGCGTTCCTCATAATTATCAATCGCCTTGTGAAGCGCATCGGCCGCCAAATTCGAACAGTGCATCTTGTTGCCGGGAAGGCCCCCGAGGGCCTCGGCTACCTGTCGATTGGTGATGTTTCGTGCTTCTTCGATGGTCTTGCCCTTCACCATTTCCGTCGCCACGCTGCTGGTGGCGATGGCCGCACCACACCCGAAGGTTTTGAATTTGGCATCAACCACTTGGTCGTCTTCCACCTTGATGTACATTTTCATAATGTCGCCACAAGTGGGATTGCCCACCTGACCCTCGCCGTCGGGATTTTCAATTTCCCCCACATTCTTGGGGTTGGTAAAATGCTCCATCACTGCTTCGGTATACATCTCGACACCTCTTTCTCAATCGGCTTTCCCACTCAATTATGACAGCGGTGACATCGCACGCAAACGCTCAACGATCGCGGGCAACTCACGGATTACCTCGTCCACATCCTCCTGGCGGTTGTCCCGACCCAAGGTAAACCGCACGGAACCGTGGGCGACTTCATGGGTAAGCCCCATGGCCAAGAGACAATGGGACGCTTCGAGACTCCCCGACGTACAGGCCGAACCGGATGACGCCGCGATCCCCTTCATATCTAAACTCAACAGAATCGACTCCCCCTCGATCCCGACAATGGACACGTTAACATTGTTCGGCAACCGATGGTCGGGATGTCCGTTGAGATAAACCTTCGGAATTTCTGACATAATGCCGTCAATAAGACGATCACGCAAGCGAAGAAGGTACTGATTTCGTATCGCGAGTTCTTCCTTTGCCAACAGACACGCTTCCCCCATGCCGGCGATACCGGCGACATTTTCCGTGCCGGGACGCAGGCGCCGCTCGTGGTGTCCCCCATTTTGTAGCGGCTGAAGCGGGGTCTTTCGTCGAACATAAAGGGCACCCACACCCTTGGGACCGTACATCTTATGGCCCGAAAGGCTCATCAAGTCAACTCCGAGCGCCTCGACGTCAACGGAGATCTGTCCCACCGCCTGAACAGCATCCGTGTGCACGAGGACGTCATACTCTTTCGCGATGGCAGCAATTTCTTCGATGGGTTGTAACGTTCCCACCTCGTTATTCGCCAACATAATGCTAATCAGGATGGTATCCCCTCGAATCGCATCCCGAACCGCCTCCGGATCGAGGCGGCCCTGGCCGTCCACACCCACTTTGGTAATCTCAAAGCCCTCCGCCTCGAGGGCGTCACAAGCATGTAAAACGGCCTGATGTTCAATGGCACTGGTGATGATATGTCGCCCTTGGTCTCGACGAGCATACGCGACACCCTTGATGGCTAAATTATCGGACTCGGTTCCACCGCTCGTAAACAGAAGTTCCGAGGGACTATCCGCCCCGATGAGATCCGCCACCTGCGAGCGGGCGTCTTCGAGTGCCTCTCGTGCTACTTTACCAAAATGGTGCACGCTCGATGCGTTTCCGTAGTCACTGAGCATAAATCGATTGACGACCGCCGCAACGCGAGGGTGAACCGGGGTCGTCGCCGAATGATCCATATAAATCCGTCGCACGTCAAATCCTCCTCCGTCCGTTACCCCTCAACCTGGCCAGACGACTCCACCAAATCCTTCAGACTGATCGAATCGACCACCTCTTGAACGCTATCACGAATCTTGGCCCACACGGTCCGAGCGGGGCAAGCGGACTCATAGTCGCACAGTCCTTGTGATGGCTCCTCCACACACTCGACCGGGGCCAATGGGCCTTCCAATACTCGCAAGATGTCTCCAACGGTAATTTCCTCGGGGCGTGCCGCCAAATGATATCCGCCCACGGGGCCCCGCACACTGCGGACGAGACCCGCACGACGAAGCGGTGCCAAAAGCTGCTCCAAATAACTGTGGGATAGTCCCTGTTTGGCTGCGATGACTTTGATCGACATGGGCCCTTCCGCTTCATGCTGGGCCAAAACGATCATTGCCCGCACCCCATATTGTCCTCGGGTGGAAATTTTCATCTTCTTTCCCCCTAAACCCGACAAATACACTCGGTTTTATCGGTATTAAAGTACCACCCCAATGAGAGGCTGTCAAGGTAGGATTAACGTTTTTCGGTGGGGTCTCGCCGGATGTTTTGCAGGCGTTCGACCAGTTCGGCTTCGCGCCCCTGATTGGAAGGAGAAAAGTAACCCGGGGCATCGATGCCGTCCGGAAGGTATTTTTGGGCCACCCAGCCGTTTGGATGCGAGTGCGGGTACTGATAGTTCACCCCGCGACCGAGCGCGCTCGCCCCGTCATAATGCGCATCCCGAAGATGAGCCGGCACCGCTCCCCCCTTGCCAGCGCGCACATCCCTTAGCGCCAAATCGATGCCCAAAGCAGAATTGCTCTTCGGTGACAGTGCAATATAAAGGGCGGCTTCGGCCAAAATGATGCGGGCTTCGGGAAATCCCACGCGCTCGGTGGCCTCGGCGGCGGCGGTCGCGAGCACCAACGCTTCGGGATTAGCCAAACCGACATCTTCGGCAGCATGAATCAAAATCCGGCGGGCGATAAAGCGAGGATCTTCACCGGCTTCCACCATCCGGGCCAACCAGTATAAAGTCGCATCCGGATCGGATCCCCGCATGCTCTTAATGAAGGCCGAAATCGTGTCGTAATGGGCATCGCCTTGGCGGTCGTAATTGGGCGCACGGCGCTGCAGCGCTTGCTCGATGATGTCCAAATCGATGCGACGCGTTTTATCAGAAGCGGGAGGCGTCGTTTGAACCGCAAGTTCCAAGGCATTGAGGAGCACCCGGGCATCTCCGCCCGCCACCTGTACTAAGTGATCTTTGGCATCGTCATCAATCTCGGCTTGGTAGGCCCCGAGTCCCCGCTCATCATCGGTCAGCGCTCGTTTTAACAATAATTGGAGGTGGCATTCGGATAAGGGATGGACCTCTAACACCCGCGAACGCGAAATCAACGGATTAATAACGGTGAAAAAGGGATTTTCCGTGGTGGCGCCCATAAACGTCAGGACCCCCTTTTCCACCGCCGGCAAGAGGGCGTCCTGCTGCGCCTTGTTAAAGCGATGCACTTCGTCGATAAACAAAACCGTCTGCTCCTGATGCAAACCCAATCGTTCCTCGGCTTCGCCGATGACCCGCCGTAAATCACCGACCCCGGACATCACCGCATTGAGTTTCTCAAAATGCGACTTTGTCTCATGCGCCAAAACCTCAGCAATCGTGGTCTTGCCCGTGCCGGGTGGGCCGTAGAGAATTAACGACACCAGCTGGTCCTGCCTTGCGGCCCGTCGAAGCAGACTGTCCGGTCCCACAATGTGATCCTGCCCGACGATTTCATCAAGCGTTCGCGGCCGCATTCGGTCCGCAAGCGGAGCGCGAAGGCGCTGCCACTTTTCACGCTTTCGGTCAAAAAACGACATCCATACCCTCTCCCGTTCACCGCTTTTTATAGGAATCGATCAAACCAGTCCAAAATTCGCTGCAGCCGATCAATCCGATGCCAGGGTTTACCCGAACGGGATAGTCCGTGGCTTTCTTCGGGATATCGAACCAGTTCGGCCGGCACTCCTTGCGCCTTTAAGGTCCGAAACACCTGTTCGCCCTGCTCCACGGGACATCGATGGTCCTCCTCCGAATGGATGACCAACGTAGGGGTTTTGGCACCCCCCAAATGCGTGATGGGCGATTGTTGACGGAAGGTTTCATGGGCCTCCCAGGGATAGCCCCCGAACATATCCGTCCACCATAACGGCCCGAAGTCGCTGGTGCCCCAAAAGCTGGTCAGATCGGCCACGCACCGCATGGTAATGGCCGCCCGGAATCGGTTGGTGTGGCCAATGATCCAGTTGGTCAAGTAACCCCCGTAACTACCGCCCGCCACACCGGTCCGTTTCTCGTCTAAATACGGAAAACGCGACAACGCGGTGCTAATCCCGGCCATGACATCTTCGTAATCCACCGTGCCCCAGCCGGGTTCAATGGCGGTGCGAAAGGCCTCCCCATACCCGCTGCTGCCTCTAGGGTTGGTGAACACCACGGCATATCCGGCAGACACCAGAAGTTGAAACTCAAAGAAGAACGCTTGGGTGTACATGGTATTGGGGCCACCATGGATTTGTAAGACGTTGGGAACGGACCCATCGCCCGAGATGTGCTCATCCGCTTTTAAGAGCCAACCATCGATCCAAGGTGCATCGTCAGCAGCCCGGAAGGTAAAACGCTCGGCCACAGCAACCGATTTTTCCCGTAACAAGTCCTCGTTGCTTCGATATAACACCTGCTCATCTAGAGCCTGATGGGCCCCTTTGAGCACCTCATCCGAAAAACCACCGGCCTTTAGTACACCCTTTGGATCATCAAATTCCAAGGCGCTGATGATTCCCGGATTATCCGGCGTCGCGACGGCCATAACGGCCCGCCCGAGATCCGGCCTTAGATCCGCATCGTAGATCACCCGATCACCGGTGGTCAGAAGTTCGCAGGTCCCGTCCCGTGCGTCGACTCGCAATAGGTGGGTCGCACCCCGCTC
>SLMV01000165.1 GCA_007133365.1 Clostridia bacterium | reverse complement strand
GATGCCATCCCCGGTACTAAGCGCGCAATTGGTGGTGCGAAAGTAAAGGGCCCCGATGCCCCCGGTGGCCAATACCACCCGGCGACTCGGGATGCGGGTCGTGGTGCCGTCGGTGTTACTCACCAGAATGCCATGCCCGTCTTGGGTGATGAGGTCGCGGACGAAGACGCCGGTTTGGAGGTGGATATTGGGTGCTTTTTCGGCGCGTTTTGCTAAAACGTGCATGATGGCGCGACCGGTTTGATCCTGGGCATGGAGAATGTTCGGCCGGCTGTGGCCGCCTTCTTGGGTGAGGTGGAGTTGACCGGTTTCGTCATGATCGAAGGGGACGCCCCAATCGAGCAGCTGCTGGATGCGCGCTGCCGAGGTGTCAACCATGAGGCGAACGGCTTCGGGTTGGTTGTGGTAACGACCCGCCCGTAAGGTATCATCAAAGTGTTCACCGGTGTTCTTCGACATGGCGATACCGCCCTGAGCCAGATAGCTGTTGTTTTCATCCCGGCCGCTTTTGGTCAGCACCAGGACTTGATAGGCAGGATCTAGGTTGAGGGCGGTGAAGAGGCCGGCGATTCCACTTCCTACGATTACGACATCCCACATTGCTTGGTCATCTCCATCTCGGGTCCGTCTTTTGGCATACTACTACCAAAGTCTGCCGATTGTCAGCTGCTGATCGAGTGGGTATCGTGGCGCCTAATGACCGAAATGGTATCGGGTGAAGTGCAAAGTTGACGGTTTTTGTGTAGCATGGAGCATAATGAAGGTGATGAAAAGACAGGTGATGAAGCGTTCCGAACCCGGGTGTCGTTTTGTATTAGATTCGGCAATGAACGCATCACTTGGAGAGAAGACGTCCGAAGGATTCGGACGAAGTGTGAAGGGGAGACGGTATTGAGATGACCAACGAAGCCGAGATGCAATCGAATTTCATCTATCAGATGATTCTTAAGGATGTGGAAGCAGGAAAGCACGGGGGCCGCGTGCATACGCGATTCCCTCCGGAACCCAACGGCTATTTGCACATTGGGCATGCCAAAGCAGCGCTACTAAATTACAATTTAGCCCGCCAATTTGACGGTAAATTCAACCTCCGGTTTGATGATACCAATCCCATCGCGGAGGAAGAAGAATATGTGGAATCGATCATTGAGGATCTAAGATGGTTGGGTGTGGACTGGGAGGATCGTCTCTTTTTCACGTCGGATTATTTTGAGACGAAGTTTGCCTTTGCCAAGCGCCTGATCGAAGCAGGGCAGGCCTATGTGTGCGACCTCAGCCCGGACGAAATCCGGGAATATCGGGGCACCTTGACGGAGCCCGGCACACCCAGCCCGTTCCGTGATCGATCGGTCGACGAGAATTTAGCGCTTTTTGAGCGGATGCAAAAGGGTGAATTTCCCGACGGTGCTCGGGTCTTACGGGCCAAGATTGACATGACCTCCGGTAACCTCAATCTCCGGGACCCGGTTTTGTATCGCATCTTACATGCCGAACATCATCGCACCGGCGACGCCTGGTGCATTTATCCCATGTACGACTTTGATCATCCCTTCACGGACGCGTTGGAGGGCATCACCCACTCGCTTTGTTCCATCGAATACAGTGATCATCGTCCGCTTTATGACTGGGTGGTGGAGAATGCCGTTAAACTGATGCCGGATGTGGTAAAGGCGCGTTCCGAACAGACAGAATTTGCACGGCTCAATATGAGCCACATGGTGCTCAGCAAACGAAAACTCCGCCGATTGGTTGAGGAGGGGCATGTAAGCGGGTGGGACGATCCCCGGATGCCGACCATCTCCGGTCTTCGCCGTCGGGGCGTAACGCCGGACGCGATCGCTGATTTTCAGGATCGAGTGGGTGTGGCCCGGGCGGACAGTCTGGTGGATCTTCGTATGTTTTTATTTTCGATTCGTAATGATTTAGAAGCGACAGCCCTTCGGAAGATGGTGGTGCTGGAGCCGCTCAAAGTGGTCATCACCAATTGGCCCGAAGGTGAGGTTGAATGGGTGGAACTCGAAAACATTCCTCGGGACGAGTCCGCCGGAATGCGCACCGCACCATTTAGTGGAGAAGTCTATATCGAGCGCGAGGATTTCATGGAAGATCCGCCAAAGAAATTCCATCGCCTTTCACCCGGTGATGAAATCCGGTTAAAGGGTGCATACGCGATCCACTGTCATGACGTGATCAAAGATGACGAGGGAAATGTGGTGGAATTGCATTGTACCTATGATCCGAAAACGCGAAGTGGAAATGACACCAGCGGTCGAAAGATTCGGGGGGTTGCCCATTGGGTTTCGGCACCCCACGCCGTTGAGGTCGACGTGCGTCTCTACGATACGCTTTTCGTTGAGCAAGACCCGGAAACAGTGGGCGAGGACTTACGCGACGTTCTCAATCCCGAATCGCTGATGACCTTGACCCGGGTACCCGCCGAGCCGTCCATTTCCGCTCTTACCCCGGGCAGTCGGGTGCAGTTTATGCGCAAAGGCTACTTCTTTTTGGACCCAGAAGAGGATCACGGCGACGGGCTGATCTTCAACCGCATTGTCCCCCTAAAGGACACGTGGGCCAAGATTAAAAAGAAGCAATCCCAATAAGAGAAAATGAGCGTCAGTGCAAAATCAAAAAGGCCCCCGATTGCGGGGGCCTCGCTGTGGGTATCACTTGAGCTGATCTTAGAATTTCTTAAACATTTTCGCCTGCGTGTTACAGATGGGACAACGATCCGGGATGTCACCGAGACCGACCCATCCGCACACCGGGCAGAGGGAGACCTCAACGTTGGGTTGGTCGCTGCCACCTTTAACTTTCTTGAGAAGATCCTCGAAAATACCGCCGTGCACTTTCTCGGCCGCATTAGCATATTCAAACGTTTGCACAGCTCGCTTTTCTTTTTCTTCTTTGGCTTTTTCGATGAACTCGGGGTACATCACGGTAAATTCGTGGGTTTCGCCCTCTTTGCTGGCTTTTAGGTTATCGGCGGTACTTCCGATCTCGCCGGCAATCTCTAAATGTTTAAGCGCATGCACGGTTTCGGCTTCGGCGATGGCTCGATAGATCCGAGCGACATTGGGAAACCCTTCCTTTTCCGCTTCTTTGGCAAACGCCAGATAGCGACGGTTGGCCTGGGATTCTCCCGCAAAGGCTTCCATGAGGTTCTTCTTGGTTTCACTCATTAATCTCACTCCTTTTCATCGTATGGGGGAAATGAGCGGTACCGCATATGTTTTGACGATCGAAACCAGCTTACCCCCTTTATTAATACACTATATCGTTTAGTATGCGTTATTGTCTAGCCCCCTTTCGCACTTGCCTTTACCAACGGGTTCACTTCGTTTAGCCTCGATATTTCAAACGACATTAATAAAACGAAAAAAGTACCGCGTCTTTAATGGTTCGCGAAAAAACCCAAAAGCCCTGTGTATCTGAGCTGGGTTAACCGTTCGTTATCGTTCATCGGAGCGATGATCATCTTCCCGAATTAAAAAGAGCAATCGGTTGTTCAAGGTAACGACAGTGAACCCTTCATCGAAACGTCCATCCGACCGGGTGGTATAAGTTTCGCCGATGGGTGCACCCCACCGTACTTCGATACGGAGGGGCGATGAGCGCGTCAAAGCGGCCTTTTGTCCTTTGGATTCTTCATCTGCTGTTAGGATTGACGGTCCTCGCCGAAATCGTCCCCCTTTTTCCCGACTAAACGATTTCGCTCTGTCTAAATCTCAAACAAGCGATGTTAGGGGTTGGTTGCCGAAGTCGCGCCACAGTGCTTCGAAGGTGGAGGCGTTGGGCGCGCCGTCATACGCATAGAAACGAGCGGCAAATGGGAAACTCTCCCCTATTGGAACCTCAATGATTTCCTCGGACTGAGGATTTAAGAAGAAGACCCCATACCCACGCGCATACACGGGAGCGGGGGAAATATCGGGGTGGAACATGGCGGCGATGCCAACCGAATGATCGCCGATTTGACCTGAATAATTGACCCATCGTTCGGGGCGTTCGGATTGTTCCCAGGAGATGGTGGCCTCAGTGGTGCCGCCTTCCGAGCTGAGCATCTGGCCGCCGTCGTCTTCGTCGATGGCATCGATGACACGAACGCCCATAAAGCCGTGCATATCGGGTGCTAGACGAAGCACCTCTTGATGGGGGGTCAAGGCGCTACCGATATCGAGGACGTAGCCGGTTTCAGAACGGGATACCCGGTAGGTGCGCGCTTCAAGCGCGATCACTTCACCTCTGGGGTCGCGCCAGTCAAGCGTCATATCGATGCCCACCTCGGGTCCCGCGTCGTCAATCGACCAATCGGTGGGGACAATCCAGCCGGTCTCATCATATTCATGATAGAAGTTAATATCATTCAGTGCCGCATGCGCCACCCAAATCCCGCGAATGTTGGGGAAGTTGTGAGCGCCCATTTCGGTGACGGGAACCCCTTTGGGGGTATAGAAGGGATGGACCACGGGGCGCTTGAGGATGAACCGGTGGGGATAGTTACCGAGACAAAGCCCGAGCACGGCTTGATTCCCGTCAACCACCTTGATCCGATGATAGTAGCCTGACTGTAAGAATGCTCTCATGTTTCTCCCCTTTCAATTGGGACGACTTCGCGAATATCGATACGATTTGGTGAATAACGATTCTAACCCTCTTTACCCAAAAAATGAAGAATCCCTGCTTTAATCCGATCTCGGGTTGATAGGAGGTGGTTGCCAATCTTGATGATCCGGACTGCTCGGCCGCCAACAATTGAATTTCGGGTCAAAAGCAAAGTTTTCAAACACTCGGAGAACATGGAATGTTAAGCGGCTCGAATCGCAAATTTTTCCGGGATGGTATCGGGCCTTGGTTAACCGTTACACGCCGGAGCGAATGGGGTGTCGGCAACGGGTTCGAACCGGGGTGGAAACGAGACGAGAAGGGGACCCATGAAGAATCCCCTTCCGGGTGACGCGGCGGTCAATATCGTAACCGGCGTCGCTTGGGCCTCGTCACG
>SLMV01000092.1 GCA_007133365.1 Clostridia bacterium | reverse complement strand
TGGAAGGGACTGCATTTTTTCAACGCTTCCTCCTTTTGATCTATTCGTTTACGCCGGTTTGGGCGGAGAGCGTTTTTTGACGGAGGCCAATACTCTGTGTTGTTGATATACCGTCTTCACGGTCCTAACCGATCTTTCGATTGGTTTTCCAAGGGGTTAGATGGTAATATCGGCGGCCCAGCCTGTGATTTTCTGTGTTAACGCGTGCTCGTCAAGCGACCGGACGCGACGTTTACCGACGGTGACCCATTACTTTAGGAAGATGCCAAGGGATTCTGGGTCGATAAGGAGAACCGTTATAGGAGATGAGCCGGACGTTTATGTCCGATAATTTGGAACATTTCTTGAGGTTGGATGTCAAACCATAATGAGGTGCGATTTTTCATTTACTCGAACGTTTTAGGAAGCGGTTTCTTAAATCACGCATCAAGATTCTTCGTAAAGAGACGGATTGATTGGTATTATGGAGGGGATTATATCCGGACGGGTTTATGGAGGAAGGTGAGCCTTTGGAGCAGTAACGAGAGGTTCAAAGCCCGTTTTGGCCGATTCGTGACCTTCCAATCCAGCACATATGAGGGAGTTGATGGGTCTTGAGAAAAGTTGCACTTAGTACCACTTTCGGTTTGATGATCGTGGCCTTTTTGGTGGGCGCATTGGTGTTTGCAGGCGTACCTGCCCTTGCCGGGGAGACCGGAGAAACGGATGATGACAACAGGGAACTTTATGATCTCTTAGAGAAGGTGGTCAACATTATTTCGCGTGATGCCCTGATATCGGTGGAACGCGAAGATCTCATTTATTCGGCCATCGAAGGCATCATCGATTCCCTCGACGATCCATATGCGGCCTTTATCCCCGAAGAGGACTATCAGGTCATGATGGACCGATACCGAAATGAGGGATATGCGGGCATTGGGGTTCGGGTGACACAAGCACCTGAAGGTGCCCGTATTTTGGATGTATTCCCGGATGGCCCAGCGGCACAGGCGGATCTTAAGGCAGACGATATTATTATTGAAGTGGATGGCGTATCCTTGGCGGACATGGCGATTGATGAAATCGTCAATCACATCCGCGGCCCGAAGGGAACGGCTCTTGATATCAAGATCCTCCGGGACAACGAAGAGTTAGGGCCGATCCAACTGAGACGCGACCAAATTATGCGGCCCACTTTGACCTACCAGGAAGTTCAAATTGACGGCGAGGTAATGGGTTTGATTTCGATTCGAGAGTTTGCCGAGACGACGCCGGATGAACTCGAGCAGGCTTTGGATAATCTCTCCGAATCGTCCGCATTGCTCATCGATTTACGGGGCAATCGTGGTGGACTTTTGCAGTCAGCGGTGAATGCCTCCGGCCATTTGGTACCCTCCGGTGATTTGTTGGAAGTGCACGGTCGTGATGAGATTCTGGTCGAGTTTGAAAGTGATTCTCCGGGGCTCGAGATACCACTTACGGTCCTGGTGGATGGTGGGACAGCCAGCGGTGCGGAAATCATGGCCGGTATTGCTCGAGAGCGTGCTGATGCCCTGATCGTGGGGACAGAGACTTTTGGAAAAGGTCAGGTCCAATCAGTCTATGGTGTTAATGGTGCCGGGCTTCGCATTACGTCGGCCGAATATGTTCTTCCCTCCGGTACGCGCATTTCTGAAGATGGTTTAATACCGGATGTTTTTATCTTCCGTACCGGTAGTGTTCGACCGGGACCCGAGTATCTTCCGGTCGCGACCGGGCTCGGCTATGGCGATGAAGGGGATGAGGTTCAAGCACTTCAACTTCGCCTCAAACTAGCGGGCTATCTTGATCGTACTCCCGACGGGGAATTTGATGTTTACACTCAACGCGCCCTGATGCTGTTTCAGGCCAACCAAGGCCTTCAGCCCACCGGTGTCGTCGATGGAGGGACGCGGGATCGGTTGATGGCGGTCGTGAAGCGGCCCGATTCGTTTTTGGATTATCCTGAACTGGACGCCGATAGTATTCGGCAGGCGCATCCTTATTTGCCACTCGACCGGCAATCTTTGGAGGCCTGGCGTTTATTGCTCGGCATTTTAGACCAATAGAAACGGTGTCTAAAATCGGTGTGCTTTCGGCACTTATGGGCGGTATCGGACGAGGGGCGGTTCTCGCTGGAGTCCCGGCCCTTCTCACAAAGAGACTGGAAAACGATGAGCAAATGAAGGGTCAAGTATGAAATCTCGCGGGAATCGAGGGACAATCATTCGAATATGGCAGTTCTTGGGGGTCCTTACCACTATCATCGTGATGATGGTGGGAACGACCCAGTTAACGCTTGATGCCGCAGTTCCACGGGATGTCGAAGACCACTGGGCGGCACGCGATGTAACGCTGTTATTGGAACTGGGTATTTTCGAAAGAACCCAGGAGGATACGTTTCGCCCCAATGATGCCATTCGACGTGGTGAAGCGTTGCCCGTTCTCCTTCGTGCCTTTGGATTCGTGGGTGACATTAGTCGATGGGAAGACGAGGAGTTCGATGGGTTTGCGGATGATTTTTCCGATGTGGGGCCGGAGGATGATCTTTACCCCTTCGTCCGTGTTGGAATCGACCTGGGGATCGCATCCGGGTATCCCGACGGCGAATTCAAGGCCGATGTCACGTTATCAAGGGCCGAGGTCGTTGCATTCCTTCATCGTTTGCTGGAGCAACCGGACGTGGATGCCTTCTCCTCCAATTATGTTGATGCGGACATGCTGCCCGATTGGGCGGAAGATGCCATCGACTGGGCGAGCAAAATGGGTTTTATGCGGGGGTTCCCAGACGGACATTTTCAGCCACAAGCGGGGATGACCCGGGCGGAGGTGGCGACGTTAGTCCGCCGTGTTATGGAAGCTCAAGGACGCCTGTTCACCGCAGAAGGCGATGTCGAGGCTCACTCCATTGATGGGCGAGCGGTTACGCTCCGATTGAAGCAGGGAGATTCTATTCGGCTAAATTTGGCGGGTGTGCCAATCTATGATGGTCACCTTCCGATCGCGCCGAAAGATATTGGAGTGGGGGATGCGCTGAGGGTTCGTCTCGATGATCAGGGAGAGGTCAAATGGGTGGAGCGGGATCGTCGCACCCTAACGGGGATCCTCGAGTCAGTGGATGCGGATGCGAAACGCCTAGACGTTCGACCGATCGGAATTGATGAACCCACGGTTGGTTTCACTGCATGGGCCGAGGCGGCTTTTGCGGCTGCCGGGGATCCCACCTTCGATTTATCGTTGTCGGAGTCATCGTATTCGTTTCACTGGGATGAAGACCTTTCGACTTTCCAACGTAATGGACTTTCAAGTGGAGCCACCGATTTGAGAAGTGGAGATCGAGTCTATATTACGCTGGACGGGAAAGGCCCGTTCATTCGATATTTACATGCTGTTCAATATGACTCGAGCGGAAGATTGACCGAGGTTGACCATCAGGCGAATCGTCTCCAGTGGATCCGTGCTGATGGAGTGACGGAGACGGCCACGATTACGCCTGATTCGAGATTCGATCTCAATGGAATGTGGGTGCGCCCCGCCCGTTTGCGCGAAGGGATGCGCATTGGCGTAGCTCGTGATGGGGAGGCCGGGGCGATTGCTTATGCCGAAGTTTTCCGCCCGTCGGAACTGGAACCCATTCACGGAGCGGAGTATGCGAATGATTCGTTTGTCGATGAGACGCCGGCGGGGCTTTCACAAAATGAAATCAGTAACGTCGATTGGTTAGAAGCTCCTCGATTTCGAAATCAATTCGGATTGACGGGGGCTGGTATTCGAGTCGCCGTCATCGACACGGGTGTTGATCCCGGCCTCGCGGATCTTTGGGGAGCGTCGGGTGCCCGATTGGCCGCTTTTCGTGATTTTACCGGCATCGGAAACATCGGACAACGAGGCCGTGGGGTCTGGGGCACCCGTCCCGCAGAAGGTGACGTTTTGGTCGACGATGAGGTGGCGCTCGAAGGTCGTCGCTTTCGCTTTGAGGATCGGATTTATACGATTACCGGCCCTCAGCCCGTTGGTGAGACCGTCAAAGTGGGTTGGCTTCCAGATGCAATGTTAACGGATGATGAGGCGCCGATACCGGTGGTGTTGGTGGCCACCACAACCGCCGGTGACTATGATGCTGTATACGTTGATTTAGATCGAAATCGGGTGCTGACGGACGATGAATTCTTTCAGGCCGGCACCGATTCATCTTCCATCGGGATGCTTCAAAATGGGGTGCATTTTGTGGTAACCGAGATTGATGGTGGCGGAAGTGCTGTCAACATTGGTTTTGATGGTAACGGACACGGCACACAAGTGGCTGGAATCATTGCCGGTGGGGATCACGAATACACCGGGATGGCGCCGGGAGTGGAATTGCTGGTGTTAAAGGCGATGACATCCGAAGGAAAGGGCAGTTGGACCAACGTCTTAGAGGCGGCACGGCATGCGGCGATACAAGGTGCCGATATCATCAACATTAGCTTGACGGGCTTGCCGGATCCCGGCGATTGGCCGACGCGTCAGGCGAAGGGGCTTCAAGACATTGCGGAAGACTTCGATGTCTTAATTGTAACGGCAGCCGGTAATGAAGGACCGGGCTTGGGATCTGTCTTTACTCCGGGAGTTGCGGATGAAACGCTATCGGTTGGCGGCGTCCTACCTCCTCCCATTGTCCGGCGAGAATCGGGTTATCAGCTTCCCCACCCGGTGATCTGGGAGCACAGTTCGATCGGCCCTAGGGCGGACGGTGGGCTTTCGCCCCAGCTATTAGCGCCCGCGGTGACGCGGAGTCTTATCCCCAATCATCTCGCCGGATCCGGTGTGGCCACTTTTCGCGGAACTAGCTGTGCTGCCGCTTATGTTTCAGGTGCAGCAGCATTACTTAAGGAAGCTGCGAATGCCTTTGGTTTGGCGCCGAAGATGTCAGATATTGGTAGGGCCTTCAGAGAGGGTGCCGAACCCTTACCCAATTATTCGTCCGTCGAACAAGGATATGGGGTCATTAATCTGTGGCAAGCGTGGG
>SLMV01000006.1 GCA_007133365.1 Clostridia bacterium | reverse complement strand
GGTCGCGTTTGATGCTTTGAACGATGGCATCGGCCGAACGGCTTCGCTCCTGCCAAATACCTAAACGGGAAAAGGCACCATCACAAACCAAAACCGTAGGGATGCGGTCAAAACCCAAATTCTCAAAATGCCTTTTCAGCTCAGGGGTTTGGGCGCGTCGATAAAGGCGAACGGGAATCCGAATCATCTCGGCCAACCGAACCAAAAAGGGAACGTTTTCGAGAGCATCCGGACAATCCGATTCCAGCATCACCAAGAAATAGAGACCATTGTGACCACAAAAACGATCGGAAAAAAGATCCTCCAAATCCGATGGCACACGCGCCTTATGATAACGTCGGCGAAATGATTCCCCTTCCGTCCCCGACGTTCGCACAAACTGCGCAAAGGTCAATCCTTCATTGAAAAGATTTTGGTAATCCATGCTTCACCTCCTAAACCCATTTCCGTTTTGATATGCTAAACTCAAAGAACATGATGCATCAAAGACCCTCGTTTTGGGATGGGAGCGTTCAATGACTCAAAAGGAAACTCGCGTTTTGATCGGCTGCTTTTTAGGGATTATCGGCATCTTTCTTCCGTGGTACTCGGTTCAGCCTTACTTCCCCGGGCCGGATTCCATGGTCCAAGACCATCAACAAATCCTATTCGGTTACCAGTTCATCGCCGGCTGGGTCCTCTTGGCCGCCTTGGCGCTCACCGCGGGACTGATTTTGGGACCCGGAATCGCGTGTGGATCTCGTCGACGCGCAGCGGCGCTATTTACCTCGGCCATCGCGTTGGGCATCACCTTGTCCGGCGGCTTTTTACCGCTCTTTTTGTATGCGGGCACCAATCCCCACCTTGGCTTATTAAGTTTACTCATCGGCACAATCCTCTGCCTCATAACCCTGCGGCGGATGTCCTAATTTAGCCGAGGGGAAGCCGAAACCCGAACGTGCTCCCCGCCCCCTCTTTGGTTTGGACAAACACCTCGCCGCCGTGAGCCGCCACGGCATGCTTGGCAATGGCCAAGCCCAGACCAAAACCATGCGTCCCGGCGCCATGTGCCCCTTTATAAAAGCGGTGAAAAACGTGAGGTGCATCGTCTTCGGAAAGTCCCGGGCCCTGATCGCGAACCGTCAACACTAAATGTTCTTCCTCATAATAGGTCCGAATCCATATCGTTGCATCATTCGGTGAGAATTTGACCGCATTTTCCAAAAATATCTCCAGGGTCCGAAGAAGCCAACGATAATCGCCTCGCCAGTGTTCGCCGGCGGTCTGTTCGACCTCGATGCGGATGTTCTTGTCGTTCGTTTGGGGCGCTACCGACGCCTTGGCTTCGCGAATCAAGACGGAAATGGGAAACACTTCCGGACGAAAGGCCTGCTCGCCGGCCTCCAGGCGAGATAAGGTCAAAATTTCGTCCACCAAAACCTCCAGCCGGGCGGCTTCTCGCAATATGCGATCGGCATGATCCGGAACCGACACCGCCGGGTCACGAAGGGCTTCGCTGAGCAGGCGAATGCCGGTAACGGGGGTTCGAAGTTGATGGGCTAAATCGGCGGTAAAGCGGCGGCGCACCGCTTCTAATCGCTGCAATCGGGTGATGTCCGTCAACGTCACCAGTAGCGCCCCTGCCCCCCGGGACCGAGGTGGGTCCATCACCGACGCTTGCACCCGAAGGTGGCGGGACGATGCATTCCCCATCGATAAGGTGATTTCATCCGGCGCCCGGCCCTGCCGCACGTCTTTGAGATAACCGGAAAGGTCGGGATGATCCTTGAGCACCCGATAAAGCGCCATCTTGGGGTCATTCCCGCCAATTCCCAAAAACGAAAAGGCGCGCTGATTGGCGAGGAGAACCTCGTCGTTGTCCCCGAGCACGATGATGCCGTCATGAAAACGTTCCATCAAGCGGGCAAGTCGGTACCGCTGCCGTTTCAGCGGCTCCTGAGTCAAACGAAAGAACACCCAAGCCAACAAAATGCCGGCACCAAAGGCCAGGACTAATTCCATTCTTCACTCACCACCAACCGATACCCGACGCCACGGACCGTCTCCAAAACCAAATCCGGGGCACCCGCATGGAGTTTCTCCCTCAGCCAATGGACGTGGACATCAACCGTGCGGGTCTCCCCACTATAATCGTAGCCCCAAACGGCATTGAGAAGTTCATCCCGGGTACACACCCGGCCCACTCGGCGAGCCAAAAAAAGCAGCAACTGAAACAAACGCGGCGTCAAGGACAGACTTTTGCCATCAAAGGACGCCTCGTACGATGCTGGATCCAATCGTACCGAACCCACCTGAACGACCTCACCGTGGGCTACCTCCACATTTTCGTAACGGCGCAAATTGGCGCGAATTCGAGCCAGTAGGACACTGAAGCTAAACGGTTTGGTCACATAGTCATCGGCACCCATTTCCAGTCCAGCAATGACATCGGATTCCCCATCACGTGCCGTGACCATGATGATCGTCGCCTGACTCGATCGCCGAAGCTGGCGGGAAACGTCCAGCCCGGGCATGTCCGGGAGCATAAGATCCAACAGCACCACATCGGGATCATGACATTGGGCCAATTCCAGCGCCTCTTGACCCGACGCGGCTTCGAACACCTGATAACCTTCGCGTCTTAATCCGCTAACCAGGGAAAAGCGGATATTCTCCTCGTCTTCCACGACGAGAATCGTGATGGCACCCCGATCCATCCTTTTCACCCACTCGTCTTCCTTCATTGAGATCCGTTTATAAACATGAACCGTTCTGCTTTAATCTTAACACAGTGATCCAACCGGCGAACGTTGCCCGTTCATGAATTGAACGTCGAAAGCAATTCCCGATCGGGGGATATCACGATCAAACACCAGCAGGAAAACAAAATACAAAGAGCGAATGACTTCCTATCTTGAAAACGTTAACCATCAAAAACCATCTGGCTTCGTTCGAAAGCCACTCGTTATCGGTGAAGTGTTGAGGGTTTTCCCTCATGGCTAGGGTCCTTCTATTCAAGCATAAGGCACGACAAATCGATCGTCTTTCTTCGGAAAATCGTCACGTCATATCATTCGTTTTCGGCCCGTCATCCACAACCGGTAGAGAGAAGAGTTGCTGAGACCCATATCCATTGTCACCCGAAGGATTCGAACAACCAAGCGGCATGATGAACAACCAAACGTTTAGAAAAGGAGCGATATGATGAAAATCACTGACGCCACAGTTACCCCCCTCGCCGTCCCGCGACAATCCGCCTTGACCACGTCCTATGGTGCCGGCAAAGACGCAGCCGAAACCGTCTTGGTCCAACTTCACACCGACGAAGGGCTCGTCGGCATTGGGCAGACCTCCGTCGACGCCCCCTATTACGGGGAATCCATGGAAGGCATCGTCACCAACATTCGAAAACACTTTGCTCCCGCCCTGATCGGGGAAGATCCCCTCAACATCGAATATTTGAATCAGAAATTCAAATCCACCCTCTCCGGGCATTTAAATTCGCAATCCGCCGTCGAACTCGCCCTTTGGGATTTAAAAGGAAAAGCCTTGGGGGTCCCCGTCTATCAGCTCCTCGGCGGGCGGGTCCGTCCCGGAACCCCGTTGATGGGTTTTGTCACCCACGGGGAACCCCAAGCCATGGCGGAAGATGCCAACCGCGTTCTCGCCGAAACCCCTTATTCCATGCTCAAAATGAAGGTCGGGATGGAGCCGGCCGAAGACATCGCCCGGTATCAGGCCGTGGCTGAGGCCGTGGCCGGCCGGGCCCTCATCCAGGTCGACGGCAACCGGGGATATACCTTGCCCGAGGCCCTCCCCACCCTCACCACCATGCAGGAAATCGGCGGGCTCGGGGCCATTGAACAACCCGTCGCCGCTCTATCGGATATGAAAGAACTGAGTCGTCGGCTTTCTATCCCCTTGATGTCAGACGAATCCATTTTCGTCCTCGAGGACGCCATGGCTGTCATCCGGGAGCGGGCTGCCATGTTGGCCTTAATGAAAGTCACCAAACATGGCGGTATTTTGACGGTGCAAAAAATCGCGGCACTTTTTGACGCCGCCGGATTGGGGCTTTCCATCGCCATTTACTACGACCTCATCGGGGTCGCAACCGCCCATTTATCCGCCGCCCTCCCCTGTGCCACGTGGCCCTCCCCGGCCACACCGCTTGAAGATACCATCTTGACCCAACCGTTTGAGCCCGATGGGTTGGTCCTTCGACCGCCAGAAGGACCGGGCTTTGGCGTCGACCTCGATCCGGAAAAGGTCGAAAAATATACGGTCGACCTGTAAACACCGATTCATCACCTTAGGAGGGACCCCCAAAGATTCAATGTCCCTCCTAAGACATCCTTTCAAAATCCTGCTAATTCGTTATAATGGAGATGCCTGAGGTAACGGGTACGTCCCCATACCGAGGGTGAACCCATCAATTTAAGGAAGGTCCTGAGTCCAAGGCATTTATCTGAGGGCGTGGGTCGTCAGTCACCACTTTATTGAAAGGACCTGCCAGGAGCAGGTCGTTTTGGTGAAAGGAAGCCAGAATATGGAGTCCAGGATAGCGGTTATCGGCGTGGTCATCGACCATCGCGAAACCCTGGCCGAACCGGTTAACGCCATTTTGTCAAACTTCGGTCACATCATTGTGGGCCGCATGGGGCTTCCCTACCGGGAACGCAACATTGCGGTCATTGCCTTGATTGTCGATGGTACCACCGATGAAATTGGCGCCATGACCGGGCAGCTCGGGCGCATTGAGGGGGTTACGGTCCGATCAGCCTTCACCTTGTAACTCGGGACCGAACACGTAAGGAGTGTTCGGCCAATAATGCAAGATACCATCACCCATTTACTAGAAAGAGAAACGCCTACTCGTTCTGATATCAAAATCATCTTAGAAATAGCACAACGTTGTGAAGGGCTTTCGCTCGATGAGGTTGCCCAGCTCCTAGTGGCACCCCCCGAGATGGATGCTCCTTTGTTTGCCACCGCCCGCGAAGTCAAAGAACGGCTCTACGGGAAACGGATCGTGC
>SLMV01000093.1 GCA_007133365.1 Clostridia bacterium | reverse complement strand
GGGCACAAGCCCTCGACTCCTTTCAGCGTGAAGCGGCTGATATTGCAGCCGCGGTGGCGTCTCAAGTCTTAAATCGAGACTTAGATCAAGAAGAGATTGAGGTGCTCAAAGAGGAATTAGAGCAAGCAATGCGCTAGAACTTGAGCACATAATTATCTAGGAATCTAACCCCCGTACTTAACGGGGGTTTTCCCTTTGTATGGCCCCGGCATGACCTAATGCTAGAGGGTGCAGGTACCCGGTGGGCAGGTGGTCACGCAGGAGCTTAAGGGTCCTCATGCCCGTGGTGACGCGGGATCCGAGGGAAGCCGTAGCCCAAAGCCCCGACTCGAGAAGCACGAACCTAAGATGAGACACGATGGGCCGGGTAGTCGGGTGTGGTTGATCGGGAAACGAAGATCTTAATTCGTAAAAGAAATGTGCAATTTTTTGACGATGAATATGGCATCAAGGCGATCCGATTGAGATGAAAAGTATAGAAAGGAAGCGGTTCGTTGGGATATTACCGGTACAATCGCCCATTTTCTTTCTATCTTTTTCAAAAGGGATTTTATCTAGGGTGCCATTTATCTTCGAGGTGGTCCGCTAATCGGAGCCGGGAAAGCGATAAGCCCACGGGTTTTTCTATGTCGACGAGTCCTATACCAACAGCAGTGAGTCGAATGCACGTTGCCCTGATCGGTGGGGCTTTCAGAAGGGACTGGCAGTAGTTGCTCCAGTCAAATGGCAGGAATATGAGTGTAATTTTAGAACTCAAGGTTACGTGACGATACTCCGACTGAGAGGTTAACATTTTATGGATGGGGGAGATTAATGTGACGGATTTTTCGTTCCATCATCTAGCGCCTTATATGGAAACCATCAAGAACGCATCGCCTTCGGTTTTGGCAGTTGCGGGTGCTGAAGACCTAGAGGTTTTAGCAACCGTCAAAGCGGCAACGGAGTATGGTTTGGTGATGCCGATATTATTTGGCAATGGCGATGAGGTTGAACGTTTGGTCGCTCAAGCGGGCATGAACAACGAAGACATTCAGATTGAAAACACGGACAACCCGTCGCTTGCTGCTGCCCGGGCCGTCGGCGGCGGTGAAGCGGATGTTCTCATGAAGGGCTTGGTCTCCTCAGGGGCTTTTCTTCGAGCGGTCCTGAGCGATGAAGCGGGCTTACGTGAGGGATCGTTGTTGAGTCACATCGGGTTTTTTGATATTGCGACGCATTCGTCGCTTTTGGGCATGACCGATGGTGGTATTAATATTCGCCCGGATTTTTCTCAAAAGATTGCGATTGTTAAAAACGCGGTGAAATTTGGACGTCGAGTGTTAGGGCGCCCCCCCCGCATTGCGCTTCTCGCAGCGGTTGAGAATGTACAAGAAAGCATGCCCGTGACGTTGGAGTGGGCGGCGATCGCCAAAATGGCAGAGCGAGGTCAGCTCGGAGAGGCGGAAGTCGAAGGGCCCCTTGGATTGGATAATGCGATCGATCCTCAGGCCGCCAAGACCAAGGGCCTTACAAGTTCGGTTGCCGGACGAGCGGACATCGTTGTCGTTCCGGATATCCATGCCGGCAATTTGATGGGAAAAACGTTGACCTTTTTGGCAAGGGCTCCCATGGCCGGAGTAGTGGTGGGAGCACGAGCGCCGATCGTCTTAAATTCACGGGCGGATTCTGCTCGCGCCCGGTTTGCGTCCATCGTATTGGCATGTGCTGCAGCATTAACCGCGGGAGGTGCTTGAAGATGGAAAAACCGGCCGTGAGCGACATTGCCGCAACGATCGAACGTCTAGTGCCGCTTTCCTACGCGGCGGAATGGGATAATGTCGGTCTTCAGGTGGGCGATCCGACGGGACCGGTCGAGCGATTGGGCATTACCCTGGAACTGAGCCACTCGGTACTTGATGAAGCCTTATCGAAGAATATAGATCTGATCCTTACCCATCACCCATTGATCTTTAAGCCTTTGGCTCAGATAACACCTTATCGGCCGACAGACTTGGTGTATCGAGCCATAACTGAAGGCGTTGCGGTATATTCTGCCCATACCAATCTTGACGTTCTCGATATCGGTCCCTCCGGTGTGTGGGCTTCGATCTTTAACTTAAGAGATTGTGTGCCCGTTGAGCCGGTCGGTGATCTTCTCAAGTTAGTCGTGTTTGTGCCGCGTACCCAGGTTGAGCGCGTTCGCCAAAGCCTAGGCGATGTTGGGGCCGGACACATTGGCAAATACAGTCACTGTGCTTTTTACGCGGACGGTACAGGTAGTTTCTTGCCCGCTGAAACGAGCGATCCTTACATTGGTCAGCGGGGTGAACTGACCGAAGTCGAAGAAGTGCGGCTTGAGACCGTTTTGCCCTCGGCTCTTCTCGGGGAAGTCTTGAGTGCGCTATATGATGCACATCCGTATGAAGAGCCGGCATTCGATCTGTATCCTTTGAAGAATACAAGAACGGACGTCGGCATGGGACGCTTTGGTAAATTAGACCAACCCACAACGATTGACGGCTTGCTCAAGACCATCGAAAACGTTATGGGGTTGGGTCCGGTCCGTGTGGCCGGCGAGGAAGATCGAGAAATTCATTCGATGGCAATATGTGGTGGCAAAGGGGAGGGTTTATGGCAGAAGGCGCACCAGCTCGGTGCGGACGTCTTTCTTTCGGGCGATATGAGCTATCACGAGGTCTTTGAGATGGTTCGTGCTGGTTTAGTGGCCATTGATCTCGGGCATGTTGGCTCAGAAGTACCGGTTGTATCCGCGATGAAAGACCTGCTAAAAGATCGGGTCCCGAAAGCATGTTCGGTGATTGAATTGTCCTCACCGCCTGATCCTTGGCACGATAGGCAAAAGGATTAACCAACCATCATGCTTTTTGGACATCAGAGGGTTCCTTTGCTATAATCATTGTGCGAGTGAACCGAATGGTCGCACTGGAGTGGTTACTTCAGTGAGGAAAGTCCGAACTCCAAAGGGCAGGGTGCCGGATAACGTCCGGTAAGGGTGACCTTCAGGAAAGTGCCACAGAAATTATACCGCCCTATCATGGGTAAGGTTGAAATGGTGGTGTAAGAGACCACCGGCAGTTGGGTAACCAACTGGCCAGGCAAACCCCACCCGGAGCAAGGCTAAATAGGAGAGGGATGACGTGGCCCGCCGACCTCTTGGGTTAGCCGCTAGAGATGTCAGGCAACTGACATCCGAGATAAATGATCATCCGCGACAGAATTCGGCTTATAGGTTCACTCGCGTTTCAAAATGCTATCGGTTCGACTCCTATCCCTCCACGTTTAACTCCACCGACTTGATTATAGAAGAATGGTTTGATGGTTAGTACTTGGTGAAGGTGAACGGGTTGAACCCGCTGGGACTTTGACTTGCGTGACGCTAGATGTAATAGTACGTCTAAGCGACGAAGAATGATCTTTAGGCTTAATAAAGATGGACTAGCCGCCAAAACCGAGCAGCGATAGGGATTCACGGTCCCCCATCAACCAAATAATGCAGGGAACTATTGTTCGTTCGAGGGTGTGAGACGAAGACGCCTGAAGTCATTCTCGCTGACGTGGGTAGGGAACCGGCACTCGTTTTTGAGTGTTAACGTTGACGTTTTTTGGGCACGATGTATGCGACAATGATAGGCAATACGAGGTGATGAGATGCTTGGCTGGATAAAACGATTATTTGATTATAATGAGCGGGAATTACGCCGGCTTTGGCCTTTGGTTGAACAGGTTAATGGATTTGGGCCGGACATGCAAGAGATGGAAGATGAGGCGCTCAAAGATAAGACTCAGGAATTTCGGGCGCGATTTGACCGTGGTGAGTCGCTGGACGATATACTGCCCGAAGCATTTGCCGTGGTTCGGGAAGTGGCGGACCGTGTCTTAGGGCTTCGTCCCTACGATGTGCAAGTGTTAGGGGCCATCGCCTTGCATAAAAACATGATTGCGGAAATGAGGACCGGTGAAGGTAAAACCCTGGCAGCAACAATGCCCGCTTATCTCAATGCCTTGACGGGTAAAGGGGTCCACGTCGTGACGGTCAATGAATACCTTGCCGAGCGTGACAGTGAGTGGATGGGGGATATTTACCGTGCCCTTGGGCTGGATGTCGGGCTTATCCTTTCCGGTCGGGATTATCAAACACGGCGCGACGCTTATGCTGCCGACATTACCTATGGTACGAATAATGAATTTGGCTTCGATTACCTTCGGGACAATATGGCCATGTCAGAGGAACAGTTGGTTCAGCGAGGTCTTCATTATGCCATCATCGACGAGGTCGACAGCGTCTTGATCGATGAAGCCCGTACCCCGCTTATCATATCGGGGCTTCCTCGGAAAATGGCCGAAGACTACAATCAATTTATGAAAATTGCCCGCAATCTTAAACGCGAAGAGGATTACACGGTTGATGAGAAGGCGCGCACCGTGGTCCCGACCGATGATGGGTTGAGCAAGGTTGAAGCGGCGTTGGGTGTGGAGGATCTTTTCCATCCATCCCATATTGAATTGAACCATTTCCTCATTCAATGCCTAAAAGCGTTGGAATTGATGAAGCGGGATCAGGATTATGTCGTACGGGATGACAGCGTGGTAATCGTCGATCAGTTTACCGGACGTCTGATGCCGGGCAGACGTTACAGCGATGGACTTCATCAGGCCCTTGAGGCCAAAGAAGGTTTGGATATTCGGGAAGAGACCCAGACACTGGCAACCGTGACCTTCCAAAATTTCTTTCGGATGTACGATAAATTGGCAGGAATGACCGGTACTGCGGTTACGGAAGCGGATGAATTTAGCGAGATTTATAGCCTCAAAGTCCTCGAAGTGCCCACCAATGAGCCGATGATTCGGGAAGACCTGCCCGATGCAGTTTATGCAACGCAAGAGGCCAAACATCGAGCGGTGGTTGAGGATCTTATCGAACGACATCAGAAAGGGCAGCCGGTTCTCGTGGGTACGGCGTCGATTGAAAAGTCGGAAGAGTTTAGTGAGGCATTAAGTCAGTTGGGAATCTCGCATGAGGTGTTAAATGCCAAGCATCACGAGCGTGAAGCCGAGATTGTCAAGGGCGCAGGGCAAAGGGGTCGCTTAACCATTGCGACCAATATGGCAGGTCGCGGGACCGATATCGTGCTCGGACCCTCGATAACCGAACTTGGCGGCCTTCATGTCTTAGGCACTGAACGCCACGAAAGCCGGCGTATTGATAACCAGCTGCGGGGTCGCTCCGGACGCCAAGGTGATCCTGGGAGTTCGCAGTTTTATGTTTCTTTGGAAGATGATTTGATGCGACTTTTTGGCGGCGAAGCGATGGAATCTTTGTTGGAGCGACTCGGCTTTTCTGAAGATGAGCGGTTGGAGCATCCGATGTTGAGCAATGCGATCGAGCGCGCTCAAAGAAAAGTGGAAGCGCAAAATTTCTCCCTTCGCAAGCGGATCCTCGAATATGATGATGTTCTTAATGAACAGCGCAAGATCATCTATGAACAACGGCGTCGAGTGCTTGAAGGTATCGGTCTGCGTGACAACGTCATGGGCATGATGGATGATCTCGTGAGCAACCGAGTGGCTCGTTACTGTAGTGAGGGGCGTTACCCCGAAACCTGGGATCTCCGGGGATTAATTCGTGATTTGGAAGTCAATTTGCTTCCGCCCGGGCGGTTAACCGTTGAGAATGTAAAGGAGCGGGCTGAAGAGGGGCGCGAGGACTTAGTGGATTACTTACAGACCGTCGGCCGCGCGGTGTATCGGTCCAAAGAGGATTACATTGGGCGCGAACGCCTCGAAATGACAGCGCGGAAGCTTTTGCTCCGGGTGGTAGATAGCAAATGGATGGATTACTTAGCCGCAGTCGATGAATTGCGGCAGGGAATCGGTCTTCGCGCATACGGCCAACGTGACCCGATCACCGAATATCAGCGCGAGACGCACGGGATGTTTCAACACCTCGTCGAATCAATCCGTGAAGATGCAGTCAAATACATTTTTAAACTCCAGTTGGAACCGGGTGAACAAGTACCGCGCATTTCTTTGGAACAGCACCCGAAATCCAAGCAAGAGCGACATGATTCTCTATCCTCATTTGAGGCGGAGCCGCAAGCGAAGCAATCGACATCGCGGTCGGGGGAAGGCGGTCGCAAACCCGCCCCCTATCGGCGTCAGCAGCCAAAGGTGGGACGCAATGATCCTTGCCCTTGCGGTAGTGGTTCCAAGTACAAGTTTTGTTGTGGTCGTTAGATGAAAAGAAAGGGTGATGAAGGTGTTAGCGGAATGCGAAAAGCGCCTTGAACAGCTAGCGGATAATCTTGAGCAATTAAGGGGGTCTCTTTGACCCGGTACGTCGCCGCGAGATGATTGATGAATTCGATCAGATCATGAGCCAACCGGGCTTTTGGGACAATAGTGATCAGGCACAATCGGTGATTAAACGGCGCAATCGAATCGAAGGGCCGTTAAAGACGTATGAGTCCTTTTGGGAGCGCATTGAAGAAGCGCGTTTGATGATCGAGTTAGCGCGTGAAGACGAAGACGAAACCGTGGAGCACGATTTAGAAAAAGAAGTATCGGCCCTTGAAGATGAGGTCCATGAGTTTCGTATTTCGCTGCTTCTTTCGGGTGATTACGATCGTGAAGATGCAATTTTAAGCCTTCATCCGGGTGCGGGTGGGCTCGATGCCCAGGATTGGGTGGAGATATTAATGCGGATGTACGCCCGATGGGTGGAGAGACGTCAGTTTAAGTATGAGATTTTGGATCTGATCCCCGGTGAGGAGGCGGGCGTCAAAAGCGTGACCTTGTCCATTAAGGGCGAAAATGCTTACGGTCTGCTCAAAGCGGAGCGAGGAATCCATCGGCTGGTTAGAATCTCACCTTTTGACGGATCCGGGCGCCGTCATACCTCGTTTGCATCGGTGGAGGTGTTGCCGGACTTAGAGGATGATGATGACGATATTGAGATCAATGACGACGATATTCGCATTGATACGTTCCGTGCAAGTGGTGCTGGCGGCCAGCATGTGAACAAGACGGATTCTGCCGTTCGGTTGACCCACCTCCCAACCGGCATCGTCATTAGTTGCCAAAATGAACGATCTCAGCACAAGAATCGGGCGGCCGCAATGAAGATTCTCCGGGCGCGCTTGAGAGCCCTAAAGGAGCGACAAAAGCAAGAAGAACTGGATGCCCTTCGAGGTGAGCAAAGTGACATCGCCTGGGGTAATCAGATCCGAAGCTATGTTTTTCAGCCGTACACCATGGTAAAGGATCATCGCACCGGTGTTGACGTTGGAAATATTGAGGCGGTTCTTGATGGTGACCTCGATGCGTTCATCCGCGCTTATTTGGAACAATCCCTTGAGAATAAATCCGAAATGAAGGAGTCGACTGGGTGACACCTTACGCGGAGGTTGAGATATTAGGGGTCCCGATTGCCGCCCTGACGTTTGTGGAAGCGGTTGAACTTTTGGTCGCACAGATTCCGTTTTCGAGGCCTTATGTGGTTTTTACGCCGAATCCGGAAATGATCGACCGAAGCTGCCGGGACCGTGATTTTCGGAAGATGTTAAAAACGGCCCATTTACTTTTGCCGGACGGCATCGGTGTGGTTTGGGCGTCGCGTCTGCTAGCGTCATCACCTCTTCGTGAAACCGTTCCTGGGGTGGACGTAATGGAAGCCCTTTTACATGCCGGGGCCGAAAACGGTTGGAGTGTTTTCTTTTTGGGCACCACCCCTGAATCATTAGAGTTGGCGGTCGACCGTGCAGAAATGAAGTTTCCTGGACTCAAGATTTGTGGATATCATCATGGTTATCTTGCCGCAGACGATGAAGATGCGGTGATTGAAAAAATAAACGAAGCGCAACCTCATATCACCATTTCCGGAATGGGCATTCCCCGGGATCAGCGGTTTTTGTCTAATCATCGGGCGGCGCTTCCCCCGGGTTTATATCTTGCAATTGGTGGGGGTCTGGACATTTTAGCCGGTACGACAAAGCGTGCACCAGATTGGATCCGACGGTGCCACTGTGAGTGGCTTTATCGATTGCTCTCGTCCCCATCACGATGGCGACGCCAACTGGCTTTGCCGCGGTTCGTCATGAGGGTATTGCGCAAACGACTGGCATTGTAGTTGGTTTTTGTAATATGGTTATCAACGGACCGGGCTCTTAAGATCTCGGATCACTATTCGGGAGGTGATTCCCTTCGATGCGACCGATTGAGTCGATCGAAGTCAATGCATGCGAACTTCCCCACCTTTAAATCAATCAACCTTAAAAACGGTTACCCAGATGGCGGACGAATTGCGGTGCCACGTCATTGAATCTATTGCTCAAGCAGGTTCAGGCCACCCGGGAGGTTCTCTATCCAGTGCCGACATTGTGGCTCTTTTATACGGTCATGTGCTAGAAATTCGGCCCGACGACACCCATTGGAGTAACCGAGACCGGTTTGTGTTGGCCAAAGGTCATGCGGCGCCTTTGCTTTATGCCGCTTTAGCAATGCGGGATTTTTTTGAACCATCCGAACTTTCTTCTTTGAGAAAACTTGGAAGTCGGCTTCAGGGGCATCCCGACTGTAAGAGCACACCAGGCGTCGAAGCGAGTACTGGGTCGCTCGGCCAAGGCTTGTCAATTGGTGTTGGCATGGCCTTAGCTGGGCAAATGGACGATGGCGAATGGGGCGTCTACGTTCTTCTTGGTGATGGTGAACTGCAGGAAGGTCAGGTATGGGAAGCCGCCATGGCGGCTGCCCATTATAAGCTTGCCAACTTGGTGGCCATCATCGACTATAATGGGCTGCAAATCGATGGCCCCATCCGAGAGGTGTTATCACCCGAACCACTGGATGACAAATGGCGTGCATTTGGTTGGTACGTTCAGGAAGTGGATGGACATGATTTTTGCCAACTTGATCAAGCGATTCGCAATGCTCAATCGGCTTCATTACCCGCGGTTATTATTGCCCATACGATCAAGGGTAAAGGGGTGGATTTTATGGAAGGCGAATGTGATTGGCACGGCAAAGCCCCTTCGATGGAGCAGTGTCATGACGCCCTCCAACAGATCCGGGGCCAGAAAGGGGCTTTGTAATGAGCCATTTCGAGGCGACGCGCGATGCCTACGGGCGAGCACTCGTTGAATTAGGTGAAAGATACGAAAATATGGTTGTGCTCGATGCCGATTTATCGGGTTCGACACGAACAGCAAAATTTGCGGAAAAATATCCGGATCGGTTCTTCAATCTTGGAATCGCCGAGCAAAATCTCATGAATACAGCGGCAGGACTGGCCCTAAGCGGCAAGATTCCATTTGTGAGCACCTTTGCCATTTTTGCAACGGGCCGCGCCTGGGAACAAGTCCGAAACACCATTGCTTACCCTGCTTTACCGGTAAAAATTGTGGCGAGCCATGCGGGATTGACGGTTGGCGAGGACGGCTCTTCCCATCAAGCACTCGAGGACATTGCTTTAATGCGAGTGATCCCCAACATGTCGGTTGTGGTGCCCAAAGACGGTCCAGAAACGGTGAATGTTCTCAGAGCGATTATTGAAACGCCAGGGCCCGTATATGTTCGGCTCGGGCGGGCCAAGGTGCCCTCGCTATCGCAACCCGATGATCAGTTTGAGTTGGGTAGAGGGGAAGCATTAGCTGAAGGTGATGATATTGCCTTCATTGCCTGTGGCATTATGGTCGGAAAAGCGTTAGAAGCAAGAAAAGTCCTTCAGAGGGAAGGGATCAGCGCGCGCGTCATTAATATGGCATCGATAAAGCCTTTGGATGAAGATCTCGTGATTCGTGCAGCTGAGGAGTGTGGCGCTATCGTGACGGCCGAAGAACATACGATCCTTGGAGGTCTTGGAGGCGCGGTTAGCGAATGTGTGACTGCCATGCATCCGGTGCCGGTTCAGCGCGTTGGCGTTAATGACCGGTTTGGACAATCCGGAGGCGCAGATGAACTGTTACTCCACTATGGATTATCAGTGGAGGGTCTGGTTGAAGCGGCAGGGCGTGCCCTTGATCTCAAAGGTTTGAACACGTAGGGATTAATTGCCAAGTAGAGCCTGGGCAATTTCAGAATTTCGGTCTGCTTTTTTCTTCATTTGATGGGTGATGGCCCTAATTTTGCCTCGCCACGTGTCAAGGTGAGGCAAAATTTCGCTTCCCAAACTTTCTCGGATGAGATCCGATGTTAAGTCTTCCACCCGCCCTAAGCAAGGAGCACCAATTTCATCCAAAAATCCATCGATCTTGGGGTCGTAGCTGAGACCAATGGGGAGAACGCCGCCAGCTGCGGACAGAATCAAAGCATGCAAGCGCATGCCAAGGGTAAACTCTGCACGGGCAAGTATCGCAAGGGTCAGGCCGGGTTGTGATCCGGAGGCTATCACTGCAGTCTGCCCGCCGAATTTCCGGGCGGCCAACTCGCAAATCTGTTGATCTTTTTCTGTCTGCATGGCGACGAAGACGGGGAAATATCCGCTTTCCTCGATGAAGGCTGCAGCGTCACTCGCCAGATTGATAATGTTGCCAGTCGCTTGGGCCCAGGGGCGAAGCGAGATAATCGCAAGAGGACGATCCTTTGGTATGGCGTGAGCCGACAATACCTGATCAACACGTTCGTCGGATGCTGGCTCAAGAGAAAACGCGGGATCGGAAGTGATTTCGATTGCAGGGGGGTCTTTCGGCCAGAAAAGCCGCTTAGCGGTTTGGGCGGACTGGTGGTCTCTTAGCGTGATGGCGTGAGCGGAATTGAGCGCGGAACGGGCGAGCCAACGCCCGATATTAGTGTGGAGCGGTCCCAGTCCATTGGCAAAAATCATGACTTTGGCACCGCGAACCCGCGCTAAGTGAATCAGGCTCGAGTAATAAAGGATGGAACGAAGGCTCGTTTCATCCTGAAGGAGTGTGCCGCCACCGCTAATAAACAAATCAGCGCCCTTTAGCGCACGCCAGACGTCGCGAATGGAGAAGCGCTGCTTTGCCTTAACCCGATGTAGTTTTGCGGTCTTTTGGGGACGTCGAGACAGCACGGTAATCTCGAGGTTGTCATTTTTATTTCTAAGTCCAGAGACCAACCCACTTAAGAGGGCCTCGTCACCGGTATTGCCAAAGCCAAAGTATCCGGAGACGACGATTTGTTTGGGCGGACAAATCATTTTTTGGTAAAGTGCGATCTGCTGATCTCGCATTGCCCGAAGTGAAAAATTTGCCCGAGCATGCTGGTAGAGCTGGGAAGCGAGTTGTTCGCGATATTCCGAATTGTCGAGAAGATCACGTAAGGCGCCGGCTAAGCGCTCGGAATCACCCGGAGGTGTAAGAATACCCGTTTCACCGGGAAGGATGAGATCCGGAATTCCCCCCACTGGGGTCGAGACCGTCGGTATTCGGCGTCGCGCCCCTTCCAATAGGGCATAGGGGAACGTCTCACTTTCTGAACTCAACACGTTGATCGTGAAGGTGGATAAGGCATGTTCGGGTTCTTTTAGGTGCTTGGTAAAATGAACCTGAGAATAAATTCCCAACTCGACGGCTAAGGCTTTTAAGGGCTCAAGCTCGTCACCGTCACCCACCACCACCAAATGGGCATCGGGATGATGTTCCATCAGTTGAGCACCTGCTTTTAAAAAAACGTCTTGGCGTTTGACCCGAACCAAACGGCCAATGGTGCCGATAATTGGGGCCGTTTTGGGGATACCGTGGGCAGCACGGAAACGTTCGGGATCAACGTTCAAAATGGAATCGAAATCAAGACCGTTATAAACGGTGAAAACACGCTCGGGTTTAAAACCCCGAGACAGGAGTAGCTCGCGAAAGCGTTCGGTAACGGCAATATAATAGTCAAAGAAGCGGAGACTTAGCGAGTTTAGGTTGGAGTACAAAAGCTGTTTGTAGAGGTTATCCTCAAAATCTCGTCGGTAATCGCTGTGAATGGTTGTTACTGTTGAGATGTTCAAGCGGAAGCGAACGAGCGCCGCCAGGAAATTGGCGCGCGCCCCATGGCAGTGAAGAATGTCGGCGTCGAAATCTTTCAAAATACGCGTTAATTGACCGACAACGCCCAGATCCCAGCGGCCTTTTTGTTCCAGCAAAACCGTTGAAATGCCCAGTTCGTTAGCCTCTTCAAAAAATGGTCCACGAACCAGACAGACCAACTGAACTGAGATTTCGGAGTCAAGGCTTTTGATTAACGACAACACGTGGGTTTTTGCTCCCCCCGTATCTCCGCCACTAATTAAATGGACCACCCGCATTGCAAACCTGCCTCCTTGCCAATTGAGGATCATTATAGCATGTGTGAACGGATTGGTCAGTTGAGAAGCCGGCAGACAGTTTTGGCATCATAAATCCTTTCGATTTGGGTGGGGCGGTATCCTTACACTCTTGTTACAAAAGGTAGGAATTTAGGGAGCAAAGTCGAATTTATAGAAAGGGAGTCTCAGAACTTCGTGATATTATTGTGTGATTGATCACCCACAAGGATATTTCAATTTTGTGAGGTGGGTGCTTTTCTTTGAGTATTTATGGATAATGGAGACGATATGTTATGATTGACAAATCGATAGTTGCTGAAGCAATGGGGGCTTGCCGATGATAGTCATGAGTCAGGTGGCGAAGACCTACGGGGATATTGTGGCGGTGGATGATGTTACGCTGAACATACGAAAAGGCGAATTTGCATTTCTCGTTGGTCGTAGTGGTGCTGGAAAATCCACGCTTATCCAGTTGCTGTATCGCGAAGAGCGTCCAACTAAAGGGACGATCATGATTGATGAATTCAACCTGACTCGAATGCGGCGCCGGGAAATACCGCGTTTGCGTCGTAAAGTTGGAGTCGTCTTCCAAGATTTTAAGTTGCTGGCTTCAAAGAACATATATCAAAACATCGCGTTTGCTCTGGAAGTGACCGGAGCGCCGAAGCGCTTCATTCAACGCCGGGTACCGCAGGTACTCGCTTTGGTGGGATTACAAGGGCGTGAGCGGGCCTATCCCGATCAATTGTCAGGTGGCGAACAACAACGGGTGGCGTTGGCCCGTGCAATCGTCAATTCACCTCGAGTGATTCTCGCGGATGAACCGACAGGGAACCTTGATCGGGATTCATCGTGGCAAATGATGCGAATTTTTTCTGAATTGAACAAACGTGGTGCAACGGTTGTTGTCGCAACGCACGATTGGCCAATTGTCGATGCGATGCAGCGTCGTGTGATCGAATTGAAGTCTGGCCGCGTCATTCGCGACGATGCGCAGGGGGGATATTCAGATCATGTTTCGTCTGATCGGGCGATCAGTCACTGAAGGCTTTCGGAGCATTGTGGCTCACGGGTTGATGAGCTTTGCCGCAGTTGCGACTGTTGCCATTTCGCTAGTTGTTTTGGCTTTCTTCCTTGTGGTCGCGGCGAACTTATCGTACGTGGCGGACATTTTGGAGGCACAGGTGGAAGTTGTGGCGTACGCCCATGAAGATTTTGATCGACAATGGCGTGGTGAATTGATTCGGAAGGTGGAAGCGATTCCCGGAGTGGGTGAGGTCTATTTTGTGACGAGAGAAGAGGCGCTCGATCGTTTGCGGGCGCAATTTGGCGGCCAGGCAGATTTGCTCGCGGCCGTCGAGGAGGATAATCCGTTACGGGATTCGGTTGAAGTGTCGGTGGAAGATCCCGAGAAAATCGAAGACGTATCGGCCGTAATCGGATCCATCGATAGCATTGAAGATGTTGCATATCAACAGGAAGTCGTTCAGCGCTTATATGCCATTACCAGTGCCATTCGAACGGCTGGCGTAGGACTGGTGTTTTTGCTGGCGGGTGCGACGTTTTTACTCATTAGTAATACCATACGTCTCACGATTTATGCACGTCGAAAAGAAATTGAGATCATGCGTTTAGTTGGCGCTTCGGCGGGTTTTATTTGGGGGCCTCTGTTGGTTGAGGGCATTTTACTTGGAGTTATCGGGGCCTTATTGGCGAGTGGCATTGTGGCATGGGGCTACACGGATCTAGTTGTTGCTATCCAGGGTTCTTTGCCGTTTGTGCCAATTTTAAACCCTCAGCCTCTTTTGGCCAATTTGATGCAACTTCTCTTGGCAACAGGCTTGATCATTGGGTTATTGAGCAGTTGGTTTTCAGCATTTCGATATGTCAGGATCTAGGAGGATTGGCATGGGCGATGGTCGATGGAATCGGGTTCGTAAAGGGAGTTATGTCGTCATCAGTTTATTCATCATATTTTTCATCCTTGCTTCGCTGACTCCCAAGTCTGCAGTTGAAGCCTCTGATCTTCGCAATGAGATCGAACGATTGCGCAATCGATTATCCGAGATCGAAAGCCATATGGGGCAGTACGAGAAAGACATTAGCGCACTTCGAAGTGAACGCGATCATGTTGCCCGTGAACTAGGTGAGACCCAGACCGAACTCCAGACTGTCGAGTCCGAGCTGGAAGAAGCATTGGTGCGGTTAGAACTCACCGAACTTGAAGTCGAACAAGCGCGTCGAGACTTACAGGAGGCAGAGGACGAACTCTGCTTGCGCGAACAACTCCTAAACGGGCGGATCCGGGCGATGTACGAATTGGGCACCGTCAGTTATCTAGAAGTCTTGTTGACTGCGGCTGATTTTAGTGATTTCGTCCGTCGGTTTCAAACATTGAAGAACATCATTGAACAGGATGTGAGCATCCTCGATGGTGTCAAAGAGCAAAGGAATGAAGTGGAAGAGCGCCGTGATGAGTGGGTGGCGCAAAAGGAAGAGGCCCAATATTGGAAAGATGAAGTCGCCTCCAAAAAGAACGAACTCGAGGTTCAATTGGCGCGTTATGAAGGCCAACTTAGCGACCTGACCACCCGGCAGCGCGAGTACGAAGCGGCGCTGGATGAAATGGAACGCCGTTCGGAGCAGATCGCCGCTGATATTATTGATAAACAGAAAGAACTTGCTCTCGCCGAAGGCAGTGCGCACTTACAGTGGCCACTCCAACAAGGTAGTTATTGGATCTCCTCACCGTTTGGGAGCCGATGGCACCCTATCCTGCATCAGTGGCGGCATCACTCGGGCCTTGATATGGCGGCCTCAACCGGTACCCCAATTTATGCATCGGCTTCGGGCACGGTTCTCGATGCCGGCTGGATGGGCGGATATGGTCTATGCGTCATTATTGCCCATACGAACTCGGTTTCAACGCTCTATGCACATGCTTCCAGTTTGAATGTCCAGGCGGGTCAGCGCGTCAATTCCGGTGATGTCATTGCTTATATCGGCAACACGGGGTTTTCGACCGGACCCCATCTTCATTACGAAGTTCGGATTAACGGAACTCCGGAAAATCCCTTGGACCACCTCCCGGGCCGTTAGGTCTTCCCCGCTCTAAGGCCTTTCGATGGGTCCGATTCACACTATGTTACAATAGAGATGCAATGATGGAATCTCATACCCCTTACGGGGTATTTCTTGTGAAAGGAGCGTTACCTAGTGAATCAAAATGATCGAAATTTAATTGCGGTGAATCGGCTGACCGCTGTTGTGTTCATCGTGCTTCTATCTGTTTTGGTGTCGTTTGGTACCTTTATGGCAGTTGCGCATTTTGACCTGGGAATAGATGGTGAAGAGCGTCCGACTTTGGATCCAGGGGCGCCCCAAGAAGGCAATGTCACCGAAGCGAGCAATTTCGAGGCGCTTAATACGGCTTATCAAACCATTCTTGCGAGTTACGTGGATCCCGACAGTTTGACATCAGAAAAACTGGTCGAAGGGGCCATTGAAGGCATGGTTGAATCGATAGAAGATCCTTACTCCATGTACTTTGATGCCAGTGCACTCAAAGAGTTTCAAGAGGAAACGATGGAGGGGGAGTATTCTGGGATTGGCGTATCGGTCCTAGATGTTGAGGGATATGTGACGGTAATCACCGTTTTTGAAGGAGTTCCGGCGGCCACAACTCCCTACGAAACTGCTGAGGAAGACGATCCGATTGGGCTCAAACCCGGTGACCGCATTGTTGAGGTTGACGGTGTGGATGTGGTCGGGATGTCGACGGAACATGTGTCAGAGCTGATCCGCGGTCCCGTGGGGGAATCTGTCTCCGTGACGGTTGAACGAGAAGTGGAAGGAACCTATGAGGACTTGGTTTTTGACATTCAAAGAGAGCGGGTTGAAATCCCAACGGTGACGTCCAAGGTGACCGATGACGCCGTCGGTGTGCTGACGATAACGAATTTCTCCGGACATACGCCGGAACAAGTCGCGGAGAATCTAGAAGAGTTAGAAACAAAGGGAGTCGAAGGCCTTGTCATTGATGTCCGGAATAATCCAGGTGGAACGCTTTCGGACTGCATCGCGACAGCGGAGTTTTTCCTGCCACCTGGAGACCTCATTAGAATTGTTGACCGGGAAGGTGAGGTCGAAATACATCAGACGCGATATGAAGGCTACGATAAGCCAATGGTGGTCCTGATCAACGAGTACACGGCGAGTGCTGCGGAGATACTTGCGGGAGCCTTGCGCGATCAACTCGAAGTTTTGCTCATTGGGCAGCAGACTTTTGGCAAGGGCTCCGTCCAAAGGTTATACTACCTAGATGAGGATCGTGGCACCGGCATGAAGTTGACCACCCAACGTTTTCTCACACCCTCAGGCTATAATATTGAGCAAGAGTCGGGACTCGAACCCGATCATGAGGTGGAATGGCCGACCGACGGAGTTTTTGGCGATCTAGAGGACGACCCACAATTGCAACGTGCGATTGAGATCCTCCGGGGTCAATAAACAGTCAAAAAAGGGGGCGGGACGTTGGAGACTTCGTGGCATTTGTTGGTTCATATTTTGAGAAGCCTTCCCTCAAGTGTGCTGCCGATCAGTCCGGTGGGGGTGCTCTTTTGGCTCGTTATGGGATTGGTTTGGTTCCAATACCGGCGCTTGGCCGTATTGGAACATCAGATTCATGGCTTTGTCAAAAATAATCCAATTCGCCAAAGCATCACGGCCATGTTGTTTGGAGTGATCGCTGGGGTTATCGGTAGTTTGTTTTTGGTACTCCCAGGCATTACGGTAGCATACCAGGACATTCTCTATCTTTGGCCGATTGCCCTGGGCCTTTTGCTGGTGAGTCCTCGTTACCTGTGTTTTTCTTACGCTGGCGGGATCGTTGCAATTGCTCACTTGGCAACAGGTTGGCCGGCGGGTATCAATGTTCCCTCGATCATGGCATTAGTTGCTGTTTTGCACTTGATGGAAGGTGTACTGGTGATGTTAAGCGGCAGGAATGCGGCCAGTCCGGTTTATCTCAAACATGGTGCTTCCGGGCAAGTGATCGGCGCCTATTTGATACAGCGTTTTTGGCCCATTCCGATTATGTTGATTCTCATCATGCAAATCCCCGAGGAACTTCTCGGTGCCACGTTTCCCATGCCGGAGTGGTGGCCGTTGATTTCAGCCTCCGTGGGTCAAGAGGGAAATTGGGCTCGAATTCTGACTCCGGTTGTGGCCGCATTGGGATATTCGGATATTGCAATTGGCGTCGAACCAAAACGACGAGCTTATCATAGTGGCTTATATTTAATGCTGTTTAGTTTGTTGCTTTTTCTTTC
>SLMV01000065.1 GCA_007133365.1 Clostridia bacterium | reverse complement strand
GACCCCAAAGATCCGGCGACGGCCAAAAGGGATCGCGACCAACCGCTTGATTACACTCGGTTCTTGGACCCCGAAGGGTTGAAGGATGCGCGCATCGGCGTGCCGCGGGAATATTACCGTAGCTTGAGCGATGAGGTGCTGGACCGGGTGGAAACGGTGCTCGATGTCTTACGCCGTTCCGGTGCCGAGGTGTTGGACCCGACCTCCATTTTCCCCGAACCGCCCGAGTGGCAGTATGACGTCTTGACTTACGAGTTCAAGCCGGCTCTCGACGCTTTTCTGGGTCAACTGCCGGCGTGGTGTCCGGTTCATACTTTAAACGAATTGATTGCGTTCAATCTCCACCATTCCGCCACGGCGCTTCTTTACGGGCAAACCCAGTTGTTGGCGTCGGCGGCCACATCGGGCCGCTTGACCGATCCAACGTATTTGGAGGCCTTGGCAAAGGATCGGCGGTGGGCGCGTGATGAGGGCATTGACCGGGTGATGGCGGACTATGCGCTGGATGCTCTACTGTTCGTCGGGAATCAAGGGGCCTCCATTACGGCCAAAGCGGGTTATCCTTCGGTGAGTGTCCCCATGGGGCTTGATGGGCGGGGAGCACCGGTGGGCATTACCTTCTCCGGGCGGGCGTTTCGCGAGGCGCGACTGATACAGCTCGCCTATGCGTTCGAGCAAGCGGCAAATTTGAGGGTGCCCCCGGATCTGACGCCGAAGGCGTCCCAAAACCAGTGACCGGGCTGTTTAGGAGCCGCGGGCTCCCGACCCTGCAGTGAGAGCGGGTTGGCCCCTTCGGCCCTAGTCTTAACGATACCCAAAGGGGTCGGTCGGAGGACTAGGTTTTCCGACTGGGGGGATAGCACGGATCGAATGTGACGGTTGGGCCCAAATCGGCATGCGATTTTTAAAGCGGATGGATGAAGAGGAGGTGTGACGAATGGCAGGATGTGCGTGTCCCAAAGTGGATTGCCAACGACATGGCCAGTGTGATCCTTGTCGGGAAAGCCATTATGAGCGAGACTCCCTTCCCCACTGCGAACGGGAGGGATAAGGATTGTTGGGAATAACGAAGTGAAAGAGCCCCACCCCACCGGGGGCTTTTTGCCCTTCATCTGCCAAATTCCTCGCGTCATTTTCTAACAGCGGGTGCTTTTGCTGACGATATAACTAATAACGATGAAAGAAGCGTCAGCAGCTTGCGCATGATTAGGAGCATCGAATCCAGGGGACGATTATTTGGCGAATGGAGGCGGATTATGAAGGGGTTATTGGATAAGTTTCGCGGGTCGTTGATGGTAAAAGTGACCCTGTTCTTTTTGCTGGTGGGATTAGTGCCGGCGGTGGGCGTGGGTTTACTCAGTTATTATCAGGCGAGCGCGGATATGGAAGAGCAAGTCTATCGCACTTTGACGTTGTACGGAAGTTTGGCCGATGAAGAATTGGAGGGGTTTAGCGAGGAACGAGAAGGTGACGCCCGGGTATTGGCGCAAACGCGAGATTTTTATCAAAGCCTTAACATCTTGCAAGGCGGGGAGCACGCCGGGAGCACCATCGGCGAACCCGGGGACACCACCGATCCCATGTGGCAGGATCGGATTCCGATTTTGGATAATCTTGGACCCACGGCGGTTGATGCCTATGGCTATGCATTTCTCTTTTTGACCGACCTTGAGGGCAATCTGGTCTACAGCGATCAGAGCGATCTGATCGGTGAAAACCTCGCGGACCGAGATTATGTGCAACATGCCCTTGGCGGCACGGCCGTCTGGTCGGACATCTTCTATTCCGACATCGTGGAGCACCTGGTGCTGGTGCGTTCAATTCCGGTTCTGAGTGAAGGAACGACCGGGGATCAGGTGGGGACGCTCAGTCTGGTCGTCGACCAGGCCGGGATTCAAGATGCCATACACGATGGTTTGGACGAGTTGGGAGATACCGCCGATGCCTATTTGATTGACGAAAACGGTTTGCTTTTGACCGACACCTTGTTGGGGGATTATCAAACGGATGCGGCGATGAACGTCAGCATCGACACTTACGGGAGCCAAACGCTCTCCGAACCTATCGCGACCGGTCAGATGGACTTTGAAATGCAAGGCGAATACCCGGAATATCGGGGCGAGAGGGTTTTAGGGTTTGGCTCGGTGGCGGAACTTGGGGACAACCCGGTCGGATTGCTGGTGGAGATCGATACGGCCGAAGCCTTTGCCCCGATGGCGGCCATGCAGCGAAATACGATCTTTTTGGTGCTGGCGGCATCCATCATTGTCGTTGCGGCCGGATACATCCTGAGCCGCGGTCTGGCCCAACCGATCGTCGGCATTAGCGACGAATTAGGGGCCCTGGCCGCCGGCGGCGGCGATCTCACGAAACGGCTCGAGGTCAACCGGGGGGATGAGATCGGGCAGTTGGCCGATAATTTCAACGCTTTTGTCGCCAAGATCGCCGATATCATCACGGACGTGATGCAATCCACCCACGAGAGTCGTGCCACCAGTGATGAAATGGCCCAGAACGCCCAGGTGGGGCTCGACGCCATGAAGCAGGCCGTTTCCGGCACGGAGGATATGAAGAAACAGGCCCAACAACAGTCCGAGATGACCCGTGATGCCGCGTCGAACTCACGGCAGGTCTCCGAAGGGGTGGAACAGGTGGCCTCGGGGGCCCAAGAGCAGGCTTCCAATATCGAAGATGCCCAGAACCTGGTCACCGAGATGCTGGAAATGCTCGAAAACAGCCAAGAACAGGTGGGAATCGCGGCCGATCTTGCCAATCAAAACGCCGAGCAGGCCGATAGCGGCGCGACGTCCATCGCGCAGGTGAACTCGGTGGTGGAACAACTCAAGGCGACGGCCCAGGAGACCAACGACACCATGGACCAAATGCGCGAATCCTCAGAAGAGATCAATAAGATTACGGAAATGATCCGGGATATCTCGGGGCAGACCAATCTGCTTGCACTCAATGCGGCCATCGAGGCCAGTCGCGCCGGGGAGGCCGGCAAAGGCTTTACCGTGTTGGCCGAAGAAATCCGGAGCTTAGCGGAACGCGCCTCGGATGCGACCGGGGAGATCGCCGAGATCACCGGCAAGATGGTGCAATCGATCGAACATGCCTCTTCGGGAACCGAGGAATCGTTGACCGCCATCTCACAGACCGAAGAAAGCGCTCATACGACCCGTGAGGTCATCGATCAGGTGCGCGAAGCGGCGGCGGAAACTCGGTCGGCCACCGACGTGCTCCGAGAAGAATTCCAGAAGCTAAAGGAGAACATGGCCGGGGTGACCGAATCAATGCAATCCGTCTCCAGTGTGGTCGAGGAGAACACGGCGGCGACCGAAGAGATGGCCGCCGGCAGTCAGGAAGTGGCAGCGGCCATGGACGAATTGTCCGGCATCGCGGAGACGGCGCGGGACAATTCCGTTAACCTAAACGGTGTGGCGGGCGAGCAGGAATCGTTGATGCAAAACGTGGCGGCGGCGGCCAATCAGGCGTTAGCGGCGGCCGAGAAAGTGGAGGAAGTCCTGGCTCAATTTAAAATCTAAGGGGCCGTGACGTAAAACAGAATATCTGCAAGGGGGGCGACACCGATGATGTTGGTACGCTCCTCTTGTCATTTTGATCGGAAACGGTACCGTTCGCCATCAACGGGTAACAGGCAGGATTTTCCTACCAACTGCCGAAGTATGTTTATATTTTATGGGAATTTCTGTGTTTTCAGACTTGAATTGAAGGCGACATTAAGGAGCGGATGGCATGGTGGTCGATCGACGGTGAAGGCCTGGATTGGATGCGCCGTTATATGGGGAGTTGGGGTTGGCCTCACCGGGTATGGCCTCGGCACGGGGAGGATCGGTGTGACGGTCGGATTGATCGGTTTTCTTGGGCTGTCCTTAGTTCTGGGCTATGCCGTCGCACGACTTCGAAAGGGACGTCACCGCGGATCTCACCACCAGGCCTTCGAGGCGCTGGATAATCCGGCCTTCATCGTGGACGGGGACAGTCGGGTTCTGGATCTCAATGTACGGGCTCGGGATCTGGTCAATGTCCCCATCAAGACCGCCCGTGGACAAAGGCTTCACGATTTACTTCCTTTGATCGACGAACCCGACCTCGTCTTACCATTTCGGTCTTTCTCTGAACCCAAAAGGGCCTACTTAAGGCTCCAAAGCACGGATTCGCCCGCTCACCCGGTTGAGTTTGAGCTGGTACCGTTTCCTAATGAGGGAGCCGAGGGAGGTTTGGTGCTCGCCCGTCCGGTTGGGTGGGAGGCGTCCGATGCGATGATGCATCAGGAGCGGGAACGCGCGTTTAGGGCTTTAGCGGAAAATTCCCCGGATCTCATCGCTCGAGTGGATCTTCAGGGGCGGCGGCTTTACACCAATCCGGCGGTCGAGCAATTCTTGGGAATTTCCCGGCGGGAGGCGTTGGGCAAAACCAATGCCGAATTGGGCATTTCCGAACCCCTGGTCGAGCGCTGGGATCGGATGCAGGCGAAGGCGATCAGCACCGGTCGTGAACAGCGTTATGAGTGGCGTTATCCGACAACCCGAGGTGAACGCCATTATCATACCCGGGTGATTCCCGAGTATTCCTCGGACAACGAACCGGTGTCCGTGTTGTCCCTCACTCGGGACATCACGACGGAGAAAGAAAATGACGCCCACTTATTGCTTCGCACCCGGCTTCTTCGTTTGTTGGCCGAAGCGCAAAACGAGTACCTCAACTTCCCGTTTGCCGATATCGATGCCCAGCTCATTTCCGAACACCTCCTGTCGATGGCCATGGATGCGCACGGTGTGGTGGTGAGCACGTATTCGGAAATCGAGGATGCCATGATCGTCCTGGGAACGGCGGGGGAAACCGAAGCGTTTACGGTTGATAAACGCTGGCGATTGACGGATGCGCTTCGCCCTTATTTGTTGCATCCGGATCTATCCCGGCTGCCCGAATCGTTTCAACCCGACGATGAGAACAGCGATTGGTACATGCGCGGGCTTTTGCAGCGCGATTGGTTATTGGG
>SLMV01000187.1 GCA_007133365.1 Clostridia bacterium | reverse complement strand
GATTCGTGCTCCTCGGGTCGCGGTTTTGCCTCCGGCTTCCTTCAGATCCCGCGTCACCACGGGCACCCTTGCCTTCGGCTAGTGGTCCTACGTGGCCACTGCCCACGGGGGACTTTCACCCCTTAGCATCCGCCCATGCCGGGCGCACTAAAAAACCTTCGAATCATCAAATGATGATCCGAAGGTCTCACTCACTCGTAGCCGAGATGGTGACCGGGTCGAGCCGGGTTGACGGCCACCATGTGGGAATTCATTTCCCTTCGTTACTCCCCTTCGATTAATTCAATATTATCAGCACGCTTTTGACAATACAATTGGAAAATCATCGATTGAGTGTGTCAACCGGATGTGGGTATGGATAACATTGATGTGGTATGAGTAACATTGATGTGGGCACCTCTTCAAAAGCAGTCGAAAGGATGCTAGAATACCTTGATCAAATAAGGAGCGGGTGAGATTTTGCTGTCCTCGATACATTCGGGCGCCATCATCACAAAACGCGATGTACTGGTACTTGCATGGCCGGCCATCATTGAGATGTCCCTCCACATGCTGGCCTTTGTCGTTGATGTCGCCATGGTGGGTCGTCTCGGTGCCGAAGCACTCAGCGCCGTCGGGCTCGGAGGGCAGATTTACTTTTCATTGTCCTTCTTTTTGGGATCGGTTGGGATCGGGGTTACCGCCCTCGTGGCTCGCTATCGGGGCGCCGAACAATTTTCGGACGCAGCAAGGACCTCCGAACAGGGCCTTTTCCTTTCGTTTGGCCTGGGTCTACTCACCACGCTGATCCTCTTCTTTGGCGCTTACCACCTTTATCGCCTGGTCGGCCTGGCACCAAACGTCGTTGCAATGGGAACGCAGTACACTCGGATCGTTGCGCCTGCTGCTTTGCTATTTATCCCAACCATCATTATCAACGGCATTTTACGAGGAGGGGGCGACACGCGGACCCCACTCATCATTACCGCGGTTACGAACTCGATCAATATTGCCGGTGACTATGTGCTCATTTTCGGTCACTTTGGTTTCCCCACCCTAGGGACCGCCGGCGCTGCCATCGCCCTCACCGTGGGGCAAGGTGTGGGCGGAATTCTGGCCATCATGGTATTGTTTCGCTCTCGTCATCATCTATTTATGACGTGGCGCAACGTGGTTAGACCCAACGTCCTTCGAATTCGACAAATCCTCACCCTTTCACTGCCGGCGGGAATGGAAACCCTCCTGATGGACGCATCACGTACCGTCACCACCCTGATCGTGGCCAGCATGGGAGCGGTCACCTTGGCATCTCATCAGGTTGCCATCACCGCCGAATCACTCTCCTTTATGCCCGGCTATGGTTTCGCCATCGCCACCAGCATTCTCACCGGTCAAAGTCTCGGCATGAAAGACACTGGACGCGCCGAACAAGGTGCCTATAATGGGTGGGGCTTGAGCGTGATGATTATGGGATCCATGGGCGTGCTGTTCCTCGCCTTCCCCCATGCTCTCGTTCGCCTATTTACCACGGACCCATCGGTCATTGATCTCGCGGCCGCGTGTTTGCGAATCGCAGGTCTTATCCAAATACCGATGGCAACAACCGAGATCTTTATCGGCGTCCACCGCGGCGCGGGCGATACGAAGACGGCCATGCGCGTGACAGCGCTCGGCGCCTGGGGAATCCGCGTCCCGCTCATTATTCTTGCGGTTTATGTTTTCGAGGCATCGCTGCTTGTAATCTGGACGATCGCGTTGATCGAATGGACCGTCCGTAGCCTGGCAATGTTCCGTTCATTTCGGAGCGGAAAATGGAAAACCATCGCTATTTCCCCTCGAGAGCCGTGATAACCGTTGATTCTACAATGTCCGTTTCCGCGGATCATGACCCACTTGTATTGGAACTGTACAACCTTCGGCGATGAAGATTAAAAGAGAACTCGAAGAATTATTCGTGGTTCAAATCATATTTTGCTTGACGTATTCTGGTACAATAGCAAAAATATAGACCAATGATGTGTGGCGTATCGTGGTGTATTTAGGAGTGGAGAGTGATGAAGCAAGTCAAAAAAACCCGTGATCTGGCCGCGATTATCCTCGCCGGAGGAAAATCTAGCCGCTATCAGCACCGAAATAAAGCGCTCATCAAACTTAACGGCATGTCGCTACTTGATCATGTATTATCGCAAGCATATCGCTTGACATCCCATATCGTCATCGTATCAAACAACCCGGATATCCGTACCTACTATCCCGAAATGGCCGTGCCCGATGACTTCCCCGACACCGGTCCGCTCGGCGCCATCTATACAGGATTGAGACATTCCAACGCCAACGTGAATTTTGTGGTGGCCTGTGACATGCCTTTTGTCAACATCAATTTGGCCCAATATATGATGACGAAGATGGGTTTTCACGATGCTATTATTCCGCGAGTTGGACGTTTAATCGAACCACTCCACGCTCTTTATCACGCTAGAAGTCTGCCCGCGATCCAGAGGAATCTTGACACTAAAATCTTTAAGATACAAGACCTGTTCCCTTTGATCCGGCTTAAGTATCTTGAATCAGATGTCATTCGGTGCTTTGATCCCGATTTCCACCTTTTCACCAACATCAATGAACCCAGCGATCTCGCGAAGGCAAAGGAGGTCGTCAATCATGGGTCAAGAGCTCACCTGCCTTACAGTCGATAAATACTCAAACGGATCCATTTCGTCACAAAAAGATTTTGTTGCCGTTGAACATCGCTTGACCATCTATCTGGACGATCAACTCGTTAGTGAGATCCTTTGTTCTCCCAAAAAACTTAAGGAACTTGCAATCGGGCACCTTATTAGTTTGGAGGTGATTGGGCTTCGTAGCCAACCCAAAACCACCCTCCGTTCAAATCAAGAAGGAACAAGTGCCTACATACAGCTGGAGCCGGCACCAAGAAAAGTTGAGCCGATTATTGTACCCGATGCATTCGATCCGGTGCCCCCTAGCCTGCTGTTGTCTAATATGAGCTCATTGGTTGAAACCAGCAATATTTTCGCGAAGTCGGGAGCCGCTCACTGCAGCGCATTCTTTCGGGATCGTACACCGATTCTGATCCACGATGACATTGCACGGCACAACACTATTGACCGAATTATAGGTGACGCAGTGGTTCGAAACATCTCCTTAGATAACGGCATGTTATGCACCACTGGGCGATTATCTCACGAGATCATCCGCCGCTGCGAAATCGCCAGAATACCGCTGGTGATTTCGCGAGGAGCCCCCACAAATGCCGCCGTCAAATTAGCGCATTCCGGTGACATTACCATAGTCGGATTTGCACGTAACGAGCGATTCAACATCTATACTCATTCTCAACGGATTGCAATTTAGGAAAACATCACCATCAGAAACCTTGAGCGCCATTGTTTTCATGAGCTATAATTAATACATTGTGAACAGGAGTTGAATGCATGCTCACCAAGTCTACCGAAGAAATTCTAAACCCCATTATTCAGAAATATCAACATATCCCTGGAAACCTCATCCCGGTCCTTCATGAAATTCAAAAACAGATTGGGTACTTGCCCCCCGAGATACAAGAACACGTCGCCAATCAACTAAAGATTCCGCTAAGCCAAGTTCACGGAGTAATAACATTTTACTCTTTTTTCTCTTCAACGCCACAAGGCGAACACTCCATCGGAGTCTGCATGGGAACCGCATGCTACGTTCGAGGCGCTGAAGACGTTCTCGAACGTCTGCAAGACGAACTGCAGATCAAGCGCGGAGAGACAAGTGCCGATAAGCGTTTTACCTTGACAATAACGCGATGTGTGGGCACGTGCAGCCTCGCACCTGTCGTGATGATTGATGATAAAGTCTACGGCAATCTTACTCCCGAGGAAGTCCCACAGATTCTCGGCCAGTACTAATTCGAACAGTCCTTCGGAAAGGAGCGGGTAGAGTATGGCCAAGCAAGTCTTAGTCTGTGGCGGAACCGGGTGCCTCTCGGCAGGAGCCGACGATATTGAAAAAAGAATGCGAAAACTCCTCGAAACATCACACTGCGAGGAAACCTCTATCGAACGAGTCGTCAAGACCACGGGCTGCATCGGTCCTTGCAGTGTTGGGCCCACAATTTTGATAATGCCCGATGAAACCTTGTACACCCGCCTCACCGTTGACGATGTTGAAGTTATCGTCAATGAGCATCTTAAAGGCGACAAGCCAGTCGAAGCACTGATGCAAAAGAGTCAAGGGTGCCCCATCCGATGTCTAGATGATTGGGAATTCTTTTCTGGTCAAACAAGAATTGCTCTTCGAAATACCGGGTTCATTGATCCCCTTGCCCTTGACGATTATTTAGAGCGCGATGGTTATCAAGCCCTCCGCTATGTGCTTGAAGAACTTACCCCGGACCAAGTGATCGAGGAAATCAAAAAGTCGGAACTTCGAGGCCGTGGCGGAGCGGGTTTTCCGGCCGGCTTAAAATGGGAGTTTGCCCGTAAAGCGGATAGCCCCACAAAATATATTGTTTGTAATGCTGATGAAGGTGATCCTGGCGCTTTTATGGATCGAAGTATCTTAGAGGGGGACCCGCACAGCATTATCGAAGCGATGATTATTGCTGGCTACGCAGTTGGTGCTTCTCAAGGATATGTTTATGTGAGGGCAGAATACCCGTTAGCCGTCAAGAATCTTCAGCAGGCACTTGAGACTGCAAATTCTGCAGGATATCTCGGGGATGATCTATTCAATCAGGGCTTCAGCTTTCAACTCACCATTCGTATCGGTGCCGGGGCTTTCGTCTGCGGAGAAGAAACCGCACTTTTGGCTTCTATTGAAGGGAAGAGAGGGCTTCCTCGCAGTAAACCTCCGTTCCCGGCGACAGATGGTTTGTGGGGACAACCCACCGTTATCAACAATGTCGAAACCTTGGCAAATGTCCCGGCAATCATTCTTAACGGAAGTTCATGGTTCACCTCAATCGGAACCGCAACAAGCAAGGGAACCAAAGTTTTTGCCGTTGCCGGTGACGTTAATTACACCGGTCTGCTCGAAGTC
>SLMV01000163.1 GCA_007133365.1 Clostridia bacterium | reverse complement strand
TTGATGCTGGGTGTGCTCATTGGAACCTACTCCTCCATCTTTGTTGCCAGCCCGATTTGGTTGAGTTGGCAGGAGTGGAAGCCCGCCAAGACCATTTCCCGCGTGTGATCGACCGGGTTGGTCCGAGTCGAACGCTCATTTCGTCACAGGTATCCGGGCAGGTTGCCCCAGAACGGCCGTAAGAGGTCGTGTCTTTGGGCAACCGGGCGACCCCAGGGAGAGTCGATTGAAGAAATGGAGTGGTGAGCATCCAGTCTTGGCGAATCCGATCCCCGAACCCAAAACACGTCGAGAAACTGCGCGCAACCTATGGGTTATCGCCCTTGGCAGCCCTTGCGCTTGCGAGCCGGGATTTCGCATACGAATCGGATGAATGCCGGTTTATGAATGGGGACTTATCGGATCTTTCGCCTCCGGAGGCGCTGCCCGATTGTCAAGACGCTGTGGCGCGCATCAAAGCGGCGATTTCCGCCCAGGAAAAGATTCGCATTTTTGGGGACTACGATTGCGATGGAATCTGTGGAACCGTTCTCCTGGTCACCTTGTTAAGACGACGGGGCGCTTCGGTGGATTACCGCCTTCCCAGTCGGCTTTTGGAAGGGTATGGCCTCAATGAGCGTGTGATCGAGGAGGCAGTCCGAGATGACATCCGACTCCTTATCACCGTCGATTGCGGGGTGACGGCTTTTGAAGAAGTCGCCCGGGCCAACGAAGCAGGGATTAGCGTCATTATCACCGACCACCATGAGCCTCAGGCGGGCCTTCCCGATGCCCTGGCAATCTTGAATCCGAAGCGCGCGGATTCGGATTATCCGTTTCGCGACTTAGGCGGGGTGGCGGTTGCCTATCAATTGGCACGAGCGCTTTCGGGGGAGGATCTTCGTCGCGATTTGGATCTGGTGGCGCTCGGCCTAATTGCGGATGTGGTGCCGATGGTGGGCGAAAACCGAATTTTGGCCCGGGCCGGGCTCAATGTGATGCAGCGAGCACCCCGTCAGGGTTTCCGATCTCTCTTTGAAAAATTGGAGATGGACGCGTCGGAGGTCGACGGGGATGCTCTGGCGTTTCAAGTCGCGCCTCGAATCAATGCTCCGGGGCGCCTCGGAGAAGCCCAAGCCATGGCCGAGCTCATGTTGAGCACGGACCAGGGTCGCACTGATGAACGGGCGTTTGAAGCCTTGGAGGCCAATGATCGTCGGCGGGATCTCCAAAAACAAGTGGTGACCTCGGTCCAGAATCGACTTGATGAGGATCCCATGACGGCCGCTCGGAGCTGCATCGTGATGGGAAATCCCGACTGGCATGTCGGTGTCCTTGGGCCGGCGGCTTCATCGCTTGCGGAAGCACTTCGTCGACCGGTTATTTTGCTGGGCGGCGATCCTCAACGGGACGAGGGTCTGAAAGGATCCGGGCGAAGTGTGGGCCATTACTCGTTGTTCAAAGCGCTAAATAGCGCGTCCGATTTTGTGGATGCCTTCGGGGGACATGCCCAAGCGGTCGGGTTGAGCCTTCCCAAAGAGCACCTTTTTGAATTCGCCGAGACGATGCACGAAGATGCCAAGCGGCATTTGCGGGCGGATGATGTTTTGGTCCCTTTAGACATTGCATCGGTGGTCCGTCTCGCTTGGATCGATAAATGCAGTGTTTACGAGATTGAGAAGATGGGCCCTTTTGGGCCGGAAAATCCGCGACCGTTGTTTATGGCGGAAGATGTTTCGATTGCTCGGGCCCGGCCAGTCGGGAAAGGCCAGGAGCATCTGTTATTGGAGCTGGCCAATTGTGGATTACGGGCCATTGGGTTTGGCCTGTCCGAGCAATGGGTGAGTTTGTTGAAGCCGAACCGCGTTGACTTGGTCTTTGTGCCGGAGATCAACCGGTGGCGAGGTCGCGATCGGGTGCAATTACGAATTATTGATCTTCGCGTGGCCAATGGGCGTTTCAACGGGCAGGCGGTGGCGCAATTGCGGCGGCGCTGGCGCCGATTGCACGAACTATACCCTTCTTCCGACATGCTAAAGGCGCTGTATCAATATCTTTTCGATGAAAGCACCGCAAAAATGATAGAATACAAAGGAGCCGACTGGGAGGCCTTATGCCGGCGGTTTGACTGCAGTGCGTCGGGGCTTCGGGTGGCCCTCAATATCTATTCTGAGTTGGGGCTTTTGGGGCTCATGCATCAGGGCGAACGCCCGGTGTGGATCAAACTCTCCGACGCCGAGACGGAACCGGACTGGGATCAAGCGCCGACCTACCGGCAAGGACAAAGGCTTCGTCAGCGCGTCCGACAAGCGGCAGAAGCGGTGGATTCCCTGAGCCCGAAAGCGTTGGTCACAGCCCTTTACGGCTTTGAACTGGCATCCGAGGAACCGATGGAAGGGGGGGCGGCCGATGAGTCTTGAGGAATTGAGAGAGCAAACATCCCGTTATCTCTCGCAGGCGGCTCGAGACCGCTTGGAAGAAGCGTTAGGGTTTGCTCGAGAGGCGCATCAGGGGCAAAAGCGCGTATCGGGCGAAGCCTTCGTGGAGCACCCGACCTCGGTCGCGGTTATCTTGTCCAAGATGGACATGGATGTGGATACGCTTATGGCCGCCATTCTTCATGATGTCGTGGAAGATAGTACGGTAACGTTGGAGGAACTTCGAGGAGCGTTTGGGGACACGGTGGCGGAACTGGTTGACGGCGTTACCAAGTTGACCCAATTGGAAACGCGGACGCGAATGGAGGAACAGGCCGAGAACCTTCGGAAGATGTTTGTGGCGATGGCCAAAGATATTCGGGTCATTTTGATCAAATTGGCTGATCGGCTGCACAACATGCGCACTCTCGGGTCCTTGGATTCAAATCGTCGGCGTGACATTGCCCAGGAGACGCTGGATATCTTCGCGCCGCTTGCCTATCGATTGGGCATCTCTCGTATACAATGGGAATTGGAGGACCTAGCACTTTATTATCTCCACCCGGATACGTTTCAGGATTTGGCCCTTAAGGTGCCGCAGCACCGCAAGGAGCGGGATGAATACACCCAGGAATTGATTCACGATCTCGAAGAGGCCTTAGAGGAGATGGGCATTACGGCGGAGATTCAGGGGCGCGCCAAGCATCTTTACAGCATCTATTCCAAGATCACCAAACAAGATCGTGATTTAGACGATATCTACGACCTGGTCGCCATCCGCGTGATTGTCGACAGCGTCAAGGACTGTTATGCGGTTTTGGGGATGGTGCACAATTTGTGGCGTCCCATTCCCGGGCGATTTAAAGATTACATTGCCATGCCAAAAAGCAACATGTACCAATCGCTACACACCACGGTGGTTGGACCGGAGGGAGAGCCCTTCGAAATCCAGATTCGCACCTGGGCCATGCACCGTGTGGCGGAATACGGGATTGCCGCGCACTGGCGCTACAAGGAGCGAGGGACGGCCGACGAAAACTTTGAAAAGAAACTGGCTTGGCTTCGTGAAGTTTTGGAGTGGCAAAGCGAGGCACCGGACCCTCACGAGTTTATGGATGCGCTTCGCATTGATGTGTTTTCCGATGAGGTCTTTGTTTTCACCCCCAAGGGGGATGTGGTGGAATTGCCCCAGGGGTCAACGCCGATCGATTTTGCGTATCGCATTCATACGGAGGTCGGGCATCGCTGTGTGGGCGCGAAGGTAAACGGTCGCATCACGCCCCTCGACCAACCGCTTGAAAACGGCGATATCGTGGAGATCCTCACCAGCAAGCAAAGTCGTGGACCGAGCAGCGACTGGTTGAAGATCGTCAAAACATCGAGTGCTCGTTCTCGAATTCGACAGTGGTTTAAGCGGGAGCATCGGGATGAGAACCGTGAGCGCGGGAAGGCTTTGCTTAACGAAGAACTGGAAAACCTAGGACTCCGACCTGCGGACGCCTTGAAAGAATCCTATCTGGCTCGGATTCGCGAGCGTTTTAATTTTCAAACCAACGAAGACATTTGGGTGGCAGTTGGATACGGGGGCCTCACCGCCGGGCAGGTGGCGGGGCGCTTGCATCAGATGTATCAAGAAGAGCACGAACCCAAAGAAGTGGTGTTTGAAAAGGAGATTCCCAAAGAGGACCTTCCATCGACCGCCGAACATGCGGACGGGGTGAAGGTGAAGGGGATCGACAACATCCTCGTCCGGCTGGCGCGTTGTTGTAATCCGGTTCCTGGCGATGAGATTGTCGGGTATATTACCCGGGGCCGCGGTGTTTCCATCCACCGGGATGACTGCCCCAATATTACCCGGTATTTAGACGATAATGCACGGGTTATCGATGTGTCCTGGGAATCGGTCGAGACGCAATACTATCCGATCGAGATCCGGGTGACGTCCCTCGACCGAACGGGGTTGCTTTCGGAAGTGGCAGAAGTGGTGGCCAATTTCAGCACCAATATATTGGATGCCAAGGCCCGAACCACTCGCGATGGGAAAGCCGTTCTCAATATGGTGTTGGAAATTCGAGATTTGAATCAGCTTGGTTATCTCAAACAACGGGTGGAACGGATCCGTGATGTCTTACATGTTGAACGCGTTTCCCACTGATTTTTTGGAAAGGAGCCGACATGCGGGCAGTCCTACAGCGAGTATCACAGGCCTCAGTCACCGTCGATGACGCGACCGTCGGGTCGATCGGACCGGGCTTGGTCGTCCTTCTCGGAGTCGCGGAGGGTGATGATGAAGACGACGCCCAGGTGCTCGTCGATCGCATCGTCCATTTACGTATCTTCCCTGATGATGCGGGCAAAATGAACCGTTCGGCTTTGGATGTGGGTGCAGAACTTTTGGTGGTGCCCCAGTTCACGCTTTTTGGGGATTGTTGGAGCGGTCGACGCCCCTCGTTTGCCGAGGCAGCCCCGCCCGCCCCGGCCCGGGCTCTTTATGAAGGGTTTGTCGAGCAATTGGGATGCCATCCGCTATCCGTGGCAACCGGCGAATTTGGGGCAATGATGATGGTGCACCTGACCAATTGGGGGCCGGTAACGCTTTTGATTGATACCGATGGAACGTTTTGACAGTGATCAGGAAAGAGGTGAGCAAGCTGGCATCT
>SLMV01000134.1 GCA_007133365.1 Clostridia bacterium | reverse complement strand
TCAGGGCATGGAAGTGTTGGGCGATGGGGCGATTGTCGTCGGGTTAATCCTGGCAGCCATCGTGGTCTTTGCCATCGACAATAAATTGCATATGTCCGCCTACTACGCTCTACTCGGTGCCGCCCTATCCTACTTCGGGATCATCCACGCCCAAGAACTTGGCTTTGGCATGGCGGTGGGACCGGCCATCGGTTACGTGTTGATGGCGGTCTTTTTCCTCCTCATGCGTTGGACGAATGGGAGTGCAGATGAACCGGGTGAAAGCATCGATTGAACCTTGTGAAGGGGTGAATTGGGAGTGGCGAGAGGCTTTGGGTGAAGGATGAATCAAATCATTTACCGGTTTAAGAAAGGAAGGTAAGGCTTTTAAGGGGCGGGCCTTGAGGCCCGCCCCTTAAACGTTTAGCCAGCGGGCGTGATGTCCCAACCGTAGACGTCGTTATCAAAACGGGGTGTCCATTCGATCCGGTCACTTACGCCCCAAAGGGACGAACGTTGGAACAGACCAATGACATACCGCTCTTCCGCGATGATTTGCATGGCGGAATGATAGGCGTCGGTGCGGCGGTCCACGTCGTGCACTTCGGTCCAGGCGATATGAATCAAACTATCGAGCGCTTCGGATCCGCTGTCAATGCCGCCGTAGTCGGTCTCGAGGCGGCTGCTGGTGAAGATGCTGGTGCCGAAGAAGGGGTTTAGGGACCCGCCCAACTGCCACAGCATGAGCTCTTGGGTTTTCCGGGGGTGATAGATCTCTGAGCGGAACGTGCTCTCATCTTGAAGACGAAGATCCACGGAAAAGCCAACGTCTTCAAGCATGTCCGTGATGACGCGGGCGATGTCCCCGGCCGGACGTGGTTCCATGCTATCGAACACGAGCTGGGCCTCACCCGGACCGTAACCGGCTTCGGCGATGAGTTCACGAGCACGGTCCGGATCGTAGAGATTGGCCTTATCACCATAGAGATCGGGGTGGGCGTAAGCCAGCGGGCGTGCCAGTCGTGTGCGAAGCGGTTCGCCAAATCCGCCCTCTAATTCGATTAGTTGGTATTTGTCGATCGCGAATTCGATGGCTTCACGGATTCGTGGATCACTCGTGGTGAATTCCCGGTCGAAGTCGGGTTCTCCTAGATGGTCGGGGTGGGGTGCTATGCGTGGGTACAGCTGCCAGGCCTGCGCGGAGAGGACCCGAACGGGTTCGACTCCGTCGGCATCGGCAAGGCGTCCCTCATCTTCGGCCATGATATCAAAGGCGATGTCGATGTTTCCGACGAGCATCTCGGCAACGCGTGTGGAGGCTTCCGGGATTAGGCGGAATTCGAACTCATCAAAGGAGGGACGGCCACGCCAATAGTCGTCGTTTGCCTCGAACAGTACGAATTCATCACGCGACCATTCTTTTAAGCGCCAAGGGCCACTCCCCATGGGCTCCCGATGCACCCCTTCGGGTCCAACCTCTTCAAAATAATCGGCACTGACAATTCCCGCCCCGTTATTGGTTTGGGCGAACTGCCACATCAAGAGGCTGTGGGGTTCTTTCGATTTGACATCAAAGGTGTAATCGTCGATGATGATAATTTCATCGATCCAGTCGTATTGGGCGGTGACAATGTACAGTTCGCGGGGACCTTCAACGATTCGTCGGTAGAGATGTTTGATGTCACGCGTGGTCAATTCCGTGCCATCGTGAAACTTGACGCCTTCTTCAATCCAGAATCGTTTGGTTAGGTCGTCTTGCCGTTCCCATTTATAAGCGAGTTCGGGGACCCATTCGGCACCGTCCCCACTGCGCAAGAAAAGATAATCGTAGGCATTTTGAATGATCATTTCGCCCATTCCGGTCCAGTCCTGGGGGGGATCCCAAGAAATCTGAGCGGAGGGAAGCGAAGCGACGACTCGGAAGGGCTCATCCGCCGGTTCGGTGGGTTGGGCGGCGGGCCCGCAACTGGCAAGGGCCAGGGTGAGAATGAGAAATGATGCGATACCCAACAAGTGTTTCCAGTGATGCATAAGGAACTCCTCTCGTGATACGGAACATATAATGTCAAAACTTCGGGTTGACGGGTGTTGGTGAGTAACGATAATGGCTCCGGACACGACGCAGCGAAATGGTTTCGGTCACCCCTTTGAGGGGATCCGCGTGGTATCAGGTGACGGAATTTATAAGGCGTGATATGATCTCGATTGTTTTCTCCGGATTCTCGATACGAATTCATTTCAAATCGAAAACGACTCTCCTCAATAGTATATACTGCGTCCAGTTAATGCGTCAATTATCAGGGTCCTGATTTCGAATTAACTTAATCATGGATATTTTCTTCCAGTGAAGCGCTTGATTTCGAGTTGGCGGCTTATTCTAACTCGATAATATTCGTTCATTGTTGATTATGGGTCCGGCCGGTGATAACTTTGGTGAAGAGTCTTGGGTTCGAAAATGAGCCGACAGGGGTTTGGGCTTTTCACGGCTCTTCGCTTTACGCATTTGATGGCGAAGGTGCTGCTCGGTAGCCGACCCCTAGGACGGTAAAGACGTTAAAAGCGCTGGAGGGGATTTCATGGATGAGGAAGTGGAGGTAAAGTGGATCGCTTAAAAGAACAGATACAGTTTTTGTTGGAAATCGATCGTCTCAAAACAATTTGCCGGAAAAACTATATCCTCCGTGGTGACCGACGCGAAAACGTGGCGGAACATTCCTGGCATCTTGCCGTGATGGTGATGGTTCTAGCCGAGCATGCGACCGCGCCTTTTGATGCGCTTAAGGCGATGAAAATGGTCCTGATTCATGACCTGGTTGAGATCGATGCGGGCGATACCTTTGTCTACGATGAGGCGGGACATCACGATAAATACCAGCGCGAGCGCGCAGCCGCTGAGCGGATTTTTCGGGTCTTACCGGATGATCAGTTCCGTGAATTGTTGGCCTTATGGGAAGAGTTCGAAGCGAGGGAGACCCCAGAGGCACGCTTTGCTTTGGCGGTGGATCGCTTTCACCCGATACTTCAAAACTATTTCTCTCAAAACGAGGCGAGGACTTGGCGTGATCACGGGATCAACCGTGACGAAGTCCTCGAGGTGAATGCCGGGATCGAAGGGGGTTCGGATGCACTTTGGGAGTATGTGAAAGAACTCATTGATCAGGCCACGGCGAAAGGGTACCTAGAAGATTGACCCCCGGCTTCACCGCGATGGATTAAGCCGGGGAATTCACAGTTAGAGTAGGCAGTTGAATAGCAATTTGAACGTTCCGTGCATCTGACCACGGTGCTGGGGGCGAAACCCGAACAATATGATATCCCCTTTTCCGCTTTGGATCCGTAACAGGGTCGCCTTTCCACGAATCAATTCTTCTCCCAACAACCGTCCGCTTGCGAGCAAATTCGACTGAGGATAATGGCAAATGACGTCGTAGGCCTCGGGTTGATGAGTGTCGGTGATTTCAAACACCGCGCTATCCCAATTCAAGATGAGTGCCTCCTTTGTCATGCCGTAACCCAAGGGATGATGGATATCAACCCTCGACCGAAGGGTGGATCCGTGGGTAAAATACTCGGTGGAATCCGCTTCGGATACGACATTTTTCACTTTCAACTGACCGGCGCGGGCAGCCGTCTCCCAAGCCGCATCGAGGGCGATCAAGCGGCCGCCGGCGTGAACGAAGGCGCGTAAGGCTTTGACGCCTGCTTCTTTTAGTCCGCTTCGGTATTCGGGCGGGTAGTGGTCTTGATTTTGGGCAGCATCCTCATCTTCGGTGATGTCAATGAGCAAATGCGTGGGATCATGCGGCAGAAGAAGGGTATCGAACCGGGATGTCAGATCGGGGTCGCGGATGTCGTCATCTTGCACCGTTGTGTACGGAAAACCGAATTGTTCCAAGACCAGGCGGGTCCATCCTTCATCCGCATTGCCGCCCCAGTAGCGTTGATAGATGCCCAGGGAGCGCCGCCGCACGGGGTGCGTCGGGTGGTGAGGGGTTTTTTCTTCGGGTACCGACAGGAAGGAAACGCCGGATTTCTCAGCCTGCTGGGAAAGGTCGACAGGATCGAGGGTGTCCCTTTCAATGCGAAAGGCACCGGGCGGCAAGCATCCGTTTGGCGTCTCGATGGAGGTCTTGAGGCGTTGGATCGGGACGCCGGCATCGAGGAGCTGATTGACCACGGTAAACGCGTCGTTTAGGCGAGGATCAAGGAGGAGGGCTCCATCTGTTTTTAAAGGACGGCCGGTAGCCTTTGGAACGGCCTTCACCGTTTGAGTTTCGACTTCGACGGGAGATGCGACCTGGTCGACCTCAACTCCCATGTACTCGGCTAAGGTATCCGATGCGGTATCAAAAACGGTGGGAGCGCCCTCGGGTGTTCGCGTCCAGTAATGTTCGGGATAGCGGGTTTGCGCCAAGAGCGTTTTGATCAGTCCGCGTTTGGGTTGGGCCGTCCTGATCAAAAAGGATCCTGCCTGATAGTGTCGGTCCGAAACGCAAAATCCCGTTATACTTTGCTCAATGGTGAGACCTTGATCGAGCAGACGGCGGATTAACTTATCAACGGTGAGGGGATCGTGTTGGGCGCGCGAAATGATGAAGGTATGACCCTCGTCTCGTCCCTTTCTAATTTGTCGTTGGGCCTTTTGATGGGCATTAATTAATAACGGATCCTTATACCGGGCACATAGATCCAAAAGCGCCCAGCTGGCGATTTTTTTTTGCCGCACGATATCCCCTAACCGCCACCAGCCCCCATCCCAAGGATTGGGGAAGTTAACCTGTGATCGATACTCCGGCATCGTCTTCTCGCTACTGCCTTTAAGTTGATGGGGATGGATGTAAAGGGGTGTGGCGATCTTGGCGTTGGCCGATTCGGTGAGCATGCCGGCAATATTATGAAAGGCCGTAATCCAGTGGAATCCGAGATGCCCCCAACCGGGGTATTGCGCACCGTTTAAGACGCCGGGGGTTCCGGCTGCTTCCAACGCCAAGGCCATGTGAGCGCCCAGCCAGGCGTGTTCGCGCCAGATGATAGGATCCGCATGGGGCCGAATGGGATCACAGTAGGGGGCGACGTAAAACCGGGCACCATA
>SLMV01000058.1 GCA_007133365.1 Clostridia bacterium | reverse complement strand
GTTAAAAATACCCGTGACAGACCCTGCTTTTTCACGATGGTGGGAGCCTGGTGGGTTCTGGAGGCGCGAGCCGGCAACGCACGGTGGACGCATTGCCGGGGATTATCGAGGGATTAAAGGAAAAAGGTTATCGTCTAGCCCCGTTATCCCGACTGCTACGCTATCCGCCCCGCGAATTGGCCGATCCTGAAGGCTCCGATCCTAATGGTGATTTTGAAGAGAATTTGGATCCGGAAGTTGGCGGAGATCGCGAACGCGGGTCATGGTCAACAGAGTGAGCACGGTCAGGGTCAGATAGGCATGGAAAAAGCCGGGCACGGGGCCCACGGAGGGTATGCTGACGAAGGCCGTCTCCAAGATTACACCAACCAATACGGTGCCGCCGATGGCCATCACAAAGCGGAGCATGTTAAAAATACCCGTGACAGACCCTGCTTTTTCATCAGGGTAAGAAGAGAGGGCCGCATTAAGCGATGGGGCCCAGATTAAGGCCGCTCCGGTCCCGTCCATCATGAGTGCGAATCCAATCAAAACCAGGCTGGTTTCCGGTGTGAAAAAAGCCATTGTCCCCAGGGAGATGGTGCGTACAATGATGCCTAGCATGACGGGAAGCTGATTGCCATAGCGATCGGCCATGATGCCGGAGATGGGGGAGATGACGAACCGGACAGCCGCTTGAGGAAGCATCAAGAGTCCGACGGAAAGAGCACTTACTTCGTGGACGCGAGCTAGAAAGAGCGGCATTAGGAAGTTGATGCCCTGAATGACGACGAGATGCATACCGCCGCACAATACCCCCGCAATGAACATACGATTGCGAAAGAGCGAAGGGTCGACGATGGGCGCCTCCTTTTTGGCTTCAATGCGAAAGAATACCGGGCCCAATGAGAGCGCGACAGCGAGCAACAAGATGACATTGCGATTCAACCAGCCCGTCTCGGCACCGGTTACCGTGCCGGTGACGAAAGTGGTGAGCATCACCGCAAGGATGATGGTGCCGGTATAATCAAAGGGTGTTGTGACGGGTTTAGGTCGGACTTCATGTCGCACCTGGCTGAGAATGGTTACCAGTGAGAAAAGAAGGAAGATAATCTTGACAAAAAAGACGAAGCGCCAGCTCGATACCTGGATGATGAAACCGGCGATGGAGGGCCCCGCAACGGATCCCAACGACACACCCATGGCCCAGATCCCCATGATTCGGCCCCGTTCTTGACTGGGGTAAGTTTGGGTCGCTAAGACCAAAGCGTTGGTAAAGATCGCGGAGGCACCCATACCTTGGATGACGCGGAACGCACTGAGAGAAAGAAGGTCCCAGGAAATCCCACAGAGAAAGGAACCTAGGGCGAAAACACTCAGGCCCAAAAGCAGAAAGGTCCGTCGGCCAAGCCGATCGCCGACTTGCCCCATGACGGGCAATAGAATCGCATAGGCAATTTGGTAACTATTATGGATCCAGGTTAGTTCCGAATAGCGAAGGAGAAATTCTTCTTGAATATAAGGCGCTGCGATCCGGATCATGCTGATACTCAAAATGGTGGCAAAAGCTGCGGTCACCAATGACAACAGGGTGATCTGTTTGCGTCTTTTGGGATCGCGCACCATGTTTTTAAAAAATTGCACGATTATCACACACCATGTCTAATCAGATCGCGTTGCCAGGTCTTCATCAGAATCCAAGATTTATCGAGGCGACACCCATACATAGTTATACGAGGATCGACAAACTCCTTTAGGTTCGGGTGCATGGCTTATCTTATTTGGTGAGGTTTTATGGATTTTGCACACTTTCGTCATCTTTTAGTAACAGATTGAGGATACAATGAGAGTAAGATTTATAGGGAAAGTGGGGACATCATGATGTTGAAAGGACGTACATTTTGGTATTTCCTCTTCAGTCTCATGCTCGGCATCGTGCTAGCATCAGGGTGTGGACTCTTTGAGGGGCTGCCGGAGATACCGGGCGATGTCTTTGAAATAGATCAAGGGCATGATGGTGCCACGGACAGGGCGGACGAAAGGAATTCGGGCTCTGAGGAAATCGACGAAGATCGTCCCAGCCAACCAAAGAATGGTGAAGAAGGTGAGTCGGGTGACCTCCCAGACAGAGTTGAAAACGGAATCACGGTCTTTGTGCCCCATCCTCGCGGATTTTGGATGGAGGCGGTTGAGGTTGAAGACCCGGCAATCGGAACTCCTGTTGAGAATCGGATTGCCGCCTGGGAAAACGCCGTTGACGTCTTGCCTCCAGTCGAAATCCACGTGTTCGACTTGGATATTGCAAATGGAGTGCTGACCGTATCTTTCTCTAAGGAAATCGAGACAATGGAAAGTGATTATGAGGACCTCATTGTGCAATCTCTCGTCAATACGGTCGCGGCGCTCGATACGGTGTCACGTGTACAGATTTGGGTGGACGAGGAGGCCCGTTACACGTTGGCAGGTTCTTCTTATATCGAAGAGCCTTTGCCGTTCGACGACGACCTGGTTGCTACCGCCACCTATACGCCATTGGCGCCGGCCGATCCTCGTCGTGGCGAGCGCTTCGTGGAAGGACGACTCGTTAAACTCGGTCGCGACGAAGCCAAGATTACAATCGAAGCGACCGAAACCGGATTGGAGCGGACCTATACACTGGCTGGGGATGTGGTTATTCACCAACAGGATCCAGTCAGTGGAGGCAAGGAGCAAGTCAAAGAAGAGGCGCTGGAACTGGGCGATGAGGTCGGAATTATCGTGGAAGCGGATGGCCACGTTCGCGGCATCTTGTTATTTAGGAACTAGTCTTTGAGATGGAAGGTGAAGATGAGGCGAGTCCGAGCCGGACTCGCCTCTTCGATCATTCGTGGAGGTAGTTGTAGACGGCCTCGCCGATTGCGGCGAGGGCTTCTTGGCCGTCAAGGTTATCGGATAGTTCCGTGAATAATCCAGCGACATAGACGTTGGTCCCTTGATTCATGAAGATACCGGCATCGTGTTCGACACCCGGAAGTTCGCCCGTTTTGTGTGCCAAAACGGGATCGCCAGGTACGCCTTTGGGAATTCGAGCCGGCAGTTTAGTATTAAACTGCTGCTGCTTTAGGATCTCAATCATTTCCTGACGGCCCTCGGAACCCACTAAGGATCCCTCCGTCACTTCACGAAGAAAGATGACCGTGTCGTTTGCCGAGGTGAAGTTATCACGGCCTTCTTCGCGCGCTTTTAGATCCATCAGCCGCCGGCCAAGAACGGTTTGCTCCGCATTCAGCTCGGAGCAAAGGGCGTTAACTCGTTCAAGTCCCACTTGATCAATCACAAGGTTGGTCGCCGTGTTATCCGATACAATGATCATTAAGGTGATAACATCGCGAAAGGGTAAGGTCATTCCATCGGATAGGCGTGTCAGTACCCCCATTCCTCCCACCTTCTCCTCTGGAGGGATGTCAATGGGCTGGTTAAGATCGAGGATCCCCACCTCGACCTGCCGGAAGGCTTCGAGCAGGATGGGAATCTTGATGAGACTGGCAGCGGACAGTTTCGCGCTGCCATTGATGTCGAAGTCGCCTTCGGGCGTCGAGATTGTGACGCTGCACTTGCCAGTGACTGAGTCAGTGATTCTTTTAAGTTGTTGTCCGAGCTGGTCCAGTGACATCTTGACCTCCTCCTAGTGTTATTACATGGCAAACAAGAACACGCGAATTGCTACGTATATGAGGACCGGAATGGTGGCGACGACGCCGAAGATAATCATGTTGCGAAGATCGTCCGAACGGGCAAGACCCATTGCGCCCAGCGTGTCTCCGGTTGGATAGAGGAACGACGTGATTTGAGAACCAACCAACAATGCCAGCACCCATACTGCCATTGGCACCGCAAGGGTTTCGACCATACCGCCGAACATCTCGTGAAGGACCACCTTTTGGGCGACGGCAGCGCCGGGGACACCGACTACTCCGATTAGAGATGCGAGAAAGACCAGGAGTCCTTGACCGCCAGCTTCGATGTAGGGTAGCAAGAGATTCTTGACGGCTTCAAATGCACCCATGTCTTCAATAAACTTCAAGAACGGGGAGAAAAGCACGAACTGGATGAAAAGCCAGGTCAGGGGTTTGGCCCCGTCGATGAAGGTCTCGGCCAGTTTGGTTGGGTGTAATCGGCCGACCAGTCCCGTTACGATGGCAGTGGCTAGGATGACGAAGATGGCGAAAGTTGCACCACCTTCAATGATAATTCCGTAGACGATGAAGCCAAGTAAAGCGATAATGAAAGCGAAGGTTGCCTGATTAGCGATTGATTCTTGGCGGGCCGTTTTGGGTGTGTCATTGTCTTCACTTAAGACGGCAACCGCTTCTTCATCGTATGGATGCTCTTTAATGCTCCTAGGCAAAATACGTTGGCAGTAGATATATGTCGTGATCCAGAGCACTATGGAGACAGGGATGCCGGCTCCCAGAAGGACCTGCGGATAAGTAAGATCCGTAAGGCCCATTAGCGTCACCATGGGGGGGGTAAAGGGACCGAGGAATAACCCTGTGGCACCGGCACCTTGGAAGATGACGGCGACGACGCTGGAGGAGAGTCCTGCGGCTGCCACGATTGGGATAACAACCGGGGCGATAACGGCATTAGCGCCTGCCAGCGTGCCCAAAAGTGCAACCAAAAGGGCGGAGGCGATCATCGTACCGATCATTGCCTTTGCTGGAGTTGTAACGCCAACACGATAGACGATGAACCTGACGATTTTCCTCGCTGCACCCGTTTCTTCCGCCACTTTTCCTAAACCACCGCCGGCCATGATGATGAGACCGACATAAGCGATGAAGGATCCCATTCCTTCTTGAATCGCCGCGGCTACTTCAGCTGGTGGGACCGCGCCCATAATGGCACCGACGATTAAGGATGTGACGATCGCTGCAATTGGATTCCATCCCTTAAAGACCAACGCGATAAAGACTAACAGTGGAATAAGACCCCATAAAGATGGAACAGGTACCATGAGTTATACAACCTCCCTAATTGATTAATCTAACGAAATCGGCGAATTCCCTTGCCTCCTTTCCGGTTGAATCAGGTAAGGCCGGCAGAAATGTGAACATAATGAAGATATATATGGCATCTTACTGAATTTTTCGACACATTTTCCCCAAATTCCTCTAATTTATGAATAATGGTTGATCCTT
>SLMV01000142.1 GCA_007133365.1 Clostridia bacterium | reverse complement strand
TTTCGTCGGTTCCCATGCCCCGACTGGTTAAGGCCGGCGTTCCAATCCGAATTCCACTGGTGACAAAAGGACTCCGCGTTTCAAAAGGAATCGTGTTTTTATTCACGGTAATCTTGACCTGGTCCAAACGCGCTTCGGCCGCTTTCCCGGTAATGCCAACACCAGTCAAATCGACCAGCATCAGATGATTATCCGTACCTCCAGAGACTAACCGCAATCCGCGCTTGGTAAGGCCAGCGGCCAGCGCCTTCGCATTGACCAAAATTTCTTCTTGGTAGGCCTTAAAGCTCAGATCCTGTGCCTCTTTAAAGCCGACCGCTTTTGCCGCAATCATGTGCATCAACGGGCCGCCTTGCATGCCGGGAAAAACCGCCTTATCCACTTGCTTGCCCAGTTCCTTATCAGCCGCCATGATGAGCCCGCCCCGGGGTCCTCGCAACGTTTTATGCGTCGTGCTCGTCGTAAAGTGAGCGGGACCAATGGACGTTGGATGCAAACCGGCGGCAATGAGTCCTGCGATATGGGCAATGTCGGCCAATAAGTAGGCGTCAACTTCGTCGGCGATCTCACGAAATCGCACGAAATCGAGGGTGCGCGGATAAGCGGACGCACCGACAATTAACATGGCCGGATTGACTTCCTTCGCTAATGCGCGGACGGCATCATAGTCGATAACCTCCGAATCGCGATCAACGCCGTAGCTTTCCACCTCATACAAAGCGCCAGAGAAATTAACCGGACTGCCGTGCGTAAGGTGTCCTCCGTGGCTCAAATCCATCCCAAGCATGACATCTCCGGGATTTAAGGCCGCAAAATAAACGGCCATATTCGCCTGGGAACCCGAATGGGGCTGAACGTTCGCATGAGCGGCACCAAAAATTGCTTTCGCCCGTTCCCGCGCTAGCGATTCCATGATGTCCACAAATTCACAACCGCCATAATATCGTTTCCCTGGGTAGCCTTCAGCATATTTGTTCGTCGGAACCGTGCCCATCGCCTCAAGTACGGCTTCACTGACAAAGTTCTCCGACGCAATCAACTCCAAATTCCCGCGCTGCCGGTCTCGCTCTTTTTGTAAAGCATCGTAGATCTCGGCATCCACCCGGCGCAAATTCTCTAACATACTTTACCTCGCAATCTAACCTCGATCATCTATCTGGGCATAACGTGAATCGGGCCACCGAGTCCCATATGGGCGGCCTCCATAATCGCCTCCGAAAAGGTCGGATGCGCATGGACGGTATGGCCCAATTGGCTTAAGGAAAGCCCGTGTTGAATGGCAAGGGCTCCTTCGTGAATAAGTTCCGGTGCCTCGGCACCAAGGATGTGAAGGCCGAGGATCTTCCCATCTTCCTCATCATAGATGATTTTCACCAAGCCATCGGTTTGATCCACCGCAACGGCCTTCCCCAAAGCAGCAAAGGGAAACTTGGCGGTTGCAACATGCTCGTGGTCCTCCTTGGCCTGAACCTCCGTTTGGCCCACGCTGGCCACCGGCGGCAGCGTAAAGACGGCGCTTGGGACCGCATGGTAGTTTAAGGGAGGCCGTCCAGAGCCAAACAGGTTTTCCACTGCCACCAGCGCTTCTGCAGAGGCCACGTGGGCCAACATCATTCTTCCCACTGCGTCCCCGACGGCAAGGAAGCGTGGATTCGTGGTCACCATCTGTTCATTGACGCAGATAGCGCCATTTTCGTGTTCGATTCCCAAAGCATCCAGTGGGATGTCCTTTGTATTGGGGACGCGGCCGGTTGCCAAAAGCACCCGCTCCACCTGGATGGATTTTTCTCGACCTCGATGTTCGTAGGTGATCCGCTTTTCTCGAGGGACATCCCCCTCAATTTTGGTGACCGTGGCGCCCGTCACCGAGGTAATCCCTTTTCGTCGCAAGAGCGGTCCCAAGCGACGCGCCAGCTCATCGTCGATGGGCGGAAGAATCTTGGGCAGCATTTCTAACACCGTCACTTGCGTCCCAAAACTATTAAAAATGGAGGCAAATTCCATTCCGATCACGCCGCCTCCGATAATAAGCAGGCTTTCGGGGAGTTCATCGATGGTAAGTAAATCCCGTGATGTCAAAATCCCTTCCAAATCAGTGCCCGGAATCGGAGGCATCGCAGGCTTCGAGCCCACCGCCAACAAAACGCGTTCCGATTTAACGGGAAACGATTCGCCTTCGTCCGCCTCCACCGCCACCGACCCGTCTTCCTCAATATGGGCTTCTCCCTGGTAACGCACGACCCCGTGGCCGTCGAGAAGCGACGTAACGCCCTCTTGAAGGGTCTTCACCACGTCGTCCTTTTGCGCCATAAGGCCGGGTAAATCGACGCGCGGATCTTCGGTCTCCAAGGCGAAACGCTCCGCTTCTTGCATGTTTTCCAATAACTCCGCTGTCTTGGCCATCTTTTTGGTTGGGATACAGCCCCACTGAAGGCAGGTCCCGCCGAGGCCCTCTTTTTCAATCAGAGCAACGGAGGCCCCCAGTTGGGCTGCACGTATGGCTGCGGTATAACCCCCGGGTCCCGCACCCACTATTGCCAAGTCAAACCCATTCGATTGGCTCATTCAAAGCGCCTCCAATCATTTAATGGCTTGATTCCAATTTTCGGATGCATACTTTTCTTTGCTCAAGGTTCTTACACTCGCCGTCTCTTTTAAAGTCAAATCCTCTTCAACCCAGCATAATCTAAATTGATCCCGAAATCCCTGGGCTAACGCCCGGGCGGTTTCGTCAAATTCGACGGGGCGCCCGAGCGCCTCGCTCAATGAAATGGCTTTGTTCTCCAGCGTTCGCCGAACCGCACGCCGTCGGGAAGGAGAACCTAAATTCAGACAATCGACGATCGCATCACGATCCAGTTGCAAAGGAACGGAACCGTGTTGTAAAAGGACACCATGCTGACGCCCCTGAGCACTTCCCACCACTTTGCGCCCTTGAACCACCAGTTCAAACGGAGTCGCGCTATCAAAACAAGCAGCCGAACCGACGGAACGGCTGGCCGACGTCGGAGCGGGGCCACTGGCCAGCTCGGCATCCAGCCCTAGTCCTTTAAACCCTCGAACCAGCGCCTCGCTGAGGGCTCGATAGGTGGCCATTACGGAACCCGGAAGCAGTTTAGTATGAAGGATCACGGCATAGGTCAGTTCATGCTGGTGCAGCACAGCACGACCACCCGTCATTCGCCGCACCCAGTCAATTGCCCGCTTTTGACAGTTTTCGGGATCGACCTCGCGGGAAAAGGATTGGAAATAACCAAAGGAAAGACCCGGTGGTTCCCATCGATACAGCCGGAGTACCGGCAACGACACCCCTTCCGCATGGGATTTGACCAACGCTTCATCCACCGCCATATTATCAGGGGCCGACATTGGTGCATGCGTCATCAAACGCCATTTCCTCCCCTTAGGATCCAACCGGGCGGGTTGAACCTTCACAATAACCTCCCTCCCCCTGCTACCTGGCGCATAAACTCGGGCAAATCCGTCATATAGAGCGCCTCGGACGCTTCCTCGGGTGTCAAAGCACGCGGATAGTTATACGGGGTCTCCCCCGGGCGCTCGTTATAAAAGGGACGATTGCATCCAACGCACCCGGACGTCCGAAAGGGGTCTCCCCGTATCAAATCCTTAGTGGTCTTAAATTGATAGATTCGGCGAAGCCGCCCGGTACTGTCAAAATCAAAATTGGACGGATCCACCCCTTGCTCCGTAATCAAATGCCGCGCTAACTGAACGCGCCGGTAGGATGCCATCGGGGGCGGTTGTGCCTGGGATAATTGCGTCCCTTTTAGTGGCGTTAACGCAAACAGCGCGACCTCAACCCCCATCCTTTTCATCTGATCAATCCGAAAGATCATGTCGCGCTCGGTTTCCCCGAGCCCGACAATGAGGTGGGTGGCCACGCGGTTGGGATAGCGCTTCGCCAATGTTTCTAGGAGCGATAATCGGTGCGAAAAAGTCTCCGGCAAAGAGCCCTTGTGCTTGGAAAAGAGGGCGGGCGTTGCCCCATCCAGCGCAAGCCCGATACGTTGGGCACCATGGTCCAAGTAGTAGGCTGCGTCGTCAAGCGACGCGATAACCGCATTAACCGAAACGGGAATATCAAGGTTGCGTTCATTCAGAATCGCAAAGAAGGCTTGGGTCTGCTCGGCGTGCGAACCTCCCGGAACCACCTGCAAGCAGACGCGAAGAATCTCGTTACGAGAATAAGCACGCGCAAGCGCATCGACCAGCGTCCCCATTTCAAAGGCGGGCCACTGGACCCGAGAAAGCCGCGCTTCTTTATTTTCATCTTGATTGGTTCGCGCCTGGGGGCAAAAACTACAGGAAAACGCGCAGTCAGCGCCCACCAGAAGATGGACCGCCGTGACCATTTCGTCCGAGCGTATATATCTTAACCCCAACGCAGACGCACTGCCTGCTGATACACGAATTTTCACCGGCAAGCCACCTCCGTCAACGTCATTTTTCCCACGCCCTTTCTCCGCGTAAATCGGGAGCGAAAAAACTGCAACATTGATCACCATATTTGATCGAAAGTCCCGCCTCTTTTGCCAAACGGCGAATGGGTGCGGTGGGCTGAACCAGCAAATCGAAACCAACCGCACCGGCAATGAGATCGAGATAAGCACGGTATTGTCCAACCGGCCGCATACAGCCCAAATGTAGTTTAGTGGTCGGTAGCAAACGGCGCGCGACCCTGAACAATTCGAAAACTTGCGTTAAAGATGGCGGGCTCACCTGGGCAAACCGCGTTCCCCGAATCGGCCAAAGAACCAGGAACACCAGCGCTTTCGGCGGCGTCTCACGGAGCCTATCGAGCAATACCCACTCTCCTTTTATTGTTCCCCCATCAAGCCCGACAATGATGTGCGGAATGGTCGTCACCTGTTCTGAGAGCGCTCGATAGGTTCGCCAGTAGTCGTCGGCCGTCGCGTCAATTCCGATCACATTGCGAATGGTCTCATCCGATCCAATTAAGTCAAATGAAACCACATCCGCATAATCGCTGATTTGATCGATCATTTCATCAGTCAAAAGCCCCACATGCAGATTTAATGGACCTTGCTGCCGCAGGCGGTACAACAGCTCAGGGGGCGGTGGCACCACTTGTCCGTCGGAATCCGAGCCCCCACTTATGAGCCAGCTCTTCACCGGAGGTAACGCTTGCGAAAGGTCCATCGGATGATACATATGCTTAAGAAAATGGCCGCCACAATGGGCACAATCGAGGGCACAGGCCTCGCCAGTACTGGAAACAGTCCCGGTTTTCCCTGGCAGCACAAACTCCACGGTGTCCCAATCGTGCCCCTCGAGCCCCTTGCCTTCTCCCCCGCTTTTTTCAATGGATTTCAGTTGGGTCGCAAGCGCTTGGGCACCCGAGGTCACGAAATACTGCTTAATGCCTTGCAGGAGGAGATCCCGTGCGGTCTCTCCTCCTGCTTCTCGCATCCGTTTACTCATCTTGCAAAGTAGCCTCCTCGGGCAACCAGCAGATGAGCGGTCGTCTCGCCGCCGATCCTTCATCCAAACGACGAACGGGGGTCCGCCGAGGGGCTTCGAATAGGGCGTCGGGATTCTCACGGGCGATCTCGGCAATTTCCTTCATAGCTTTGATGAATTGGTCCAAAGTCTCACGGCTTTCTGTCTCCGTGGGCTCAATCATTTGCGCTTCATCCACGATGAGTGGGAAATAGATCGTCGGCGGATGCATGCCATAGTCGAGCAACGCTTTGGCAATGTCCAAAGTGGACACCCCATGCTCCTTCTTTTGCCAGCTGCCTGATAGAACGAACTCATGCATACAGGTCCGATCAAACGGCAAGTAGTAGGTGTCCTTTAGCGCATTCATAAGGTAATTGGCATTTAGCACCGCATCGGCACTGGCGGCCTTAAGCCCAGATGCACCCATGCTGCGGATGTACGCATACGCCTTGAGCATCACGCCAAAGTTGCCGTAAAACGACCGAAGTTGCCCAATGGATTCAGGCACATCCCATTCAAACCGATAGGTGCCGTCCGTTTGGGTCACAATCGGAACCGGAAGGTAAGGGGCCAATTCATCCGTGACCACGATGGGACCCGACCCCGGCCCGCCCCCACCATGAGGGGTAGCAAAGGTCTTGTGCAAATTAAAGTGCACGATGTCAAATCCCATGTCGCCGGGACGAGAATATCCCATGATGGCGTTGGCATTCGCACCATCGTAATATAAAAGTCCGCCGGCCTCGTGCACCATGCGTGCGATTTGAGTGATATTCTCATCGAAGACGCCTAGGGTATTTGGGTTGGTGAGCATAAGTCCGGCGACGTCATCGTCCAAAATGGCCGCCAATGCTTCAATATCCACCCCGCCCCGATCATCGGAGGGTACCTCGACCGTATTATACCCAGCCATGGCTGCCGTCGCCGGATTTGTTCCATGCGCGGAATCAGGGATGATGATTTTGTGCCGTTCATTTCCCCTAGCCTCATGATAAGCCCGGATCAGCAAGATGCCGGCAAGTTCGCCGTGAGCACCGGCTGCCGGTTGTAAACTCACGTGATTCATCCCAGAGATCTCTTTAAGATATTCACCGAGTTGGTCCATCACTTCGAGAGCGCCTTGTACGGTTTGCTCGGGTTGATACGGATGAATTGATGCAAACCCGGGCATTCGCGCGATATCTTCATTGACCTTGGGATTGTACTTCATCGTACATGAGCCGAGCGGATAAAAACCGGTATCGACGCCATGGTTGAACTGCGAAAGCCGAGTGAAATGACGAATGACATCAATTTCCGACACTTCCGGCAACCCGGCCGGTTCCGTTCGGAGCATGTCCTCGGGAATTAGGGCATCGAGCGGTTCCTCGGGGACATCGAGGGTCGGAAGACGGACAGCGCGACGTCCAGGAGCGCTGAGTTCGAAGATCACCGGTTCATTTGTGATAACCTCACACTGATGTTCGGAAGTCATTTCGATTCCCCCAACCGCTCAACAAAATAATCGATTTCCTCTTTCGTGCGCTTTTCCGTCACGGCAACCAACAAGCAATCCGACATGGTATCGTCAAAACGACCCAAATCGACACCTGCAAGAATCTCATCATCCAACAGCTTTTCAATCAATTTGTTAGCGGGGCCGGGACCCTTTATCACGAACTCTTTGAAGAACGGCTGGTCAAATGCCAACTCGAACCCGGGCAGCTCGGCAATCGCCTTGGCGGCGTAATGAGCCTTTTGCGTCGTCTGTTGTGCCACTTCTTGAAAACCTTGTTTACCCATCAGACTTAGATAGACGGTGGCAGCCAGGGCATTTAACGCTTCATTCGAGCAGATATTCGAAGTTGCCCGTTCGCGACGAATGTGCTGTTCTCGGGTCTGCAAGGTCATGACAAAACCTCGGCGACCTTCGACGTCTTGAGTCTGCCCGATGATGCGCCCGGGCATCGAACGCATATGCCGCTTATCGGCCGCAAAGAAGCCGAGGTGAGGACCGCCGAAACTCATCGGATTTCCGAGCGGCTGGCCTTCGCCCACGACGATATTGGCCCCATAGGTACTTGGAGGACGCAAAACACCGAGTGAAATGGGATCGCAGGCCACCACCAGCTGCGCTGTTTTAAACGTCGAAACCAAGGTTTCAAAAGCCGTAACGGGCTCCAACAAACCAAAGAAGTTCGGGTTTTGCATCAGGACAGCAAAGGTATCCTCATTGACCACTTCTTCCAATGCCTCAACATCGGTGATCCCCTCGCGGGTGGGGACCTCCACAATTTCCCAACCTTGCCCGTGAAGGTAAGTATGCACCACCTGACGATATTCTGGGTGGATGGAAGTACTCATCACCACGCGCTTTCCTTTTCGGCCTACCCGGCGGGCCATCATGGCCGCTTCGGCTAGGGCTGTGGCGCCATCATACATCGACGCGTTGGCGGCATCCATCCCGGTTAACTCCGCCACCATCGTCTGATATTCAAAGACAGCCTGAAGCGTTCCTTGACTGACCTCGGGTTGGTACGGCGTATAGGCCGTGAAGAATTCGCCCCGGGAAATGATGTGATCGACCGCGGACGGCAGATAGTGATCATAGATGCCGCCGCCGAGAAACGAAACCATTTGTTCAGTATTTATGTTGCAATTGGCAAGTCTCTGCATGTGTCGAAGCAACGATAACTCGGCCATTGGCTCCGGCACGTCAAGTGCCCGATCGAATCGGACATCTTTTGGAATGCAGGCGAAAAGATCGTCAACGGATTCCACCCCGATCGCAGCCAACATCTGTTTGCGATCCGCGTCGGTATTGGGGAGATAGTTCATGCAATCACCCTATCTGTAGACTCAAACATTTACTCAAGAGTCGATTCGTATTCTTCAGCATTCATCAAAGCATCGAGTTCCAGTTCATCCGCAATTTTGATCTTGATTAGCCAACCGTCTCCATAGGGATCGCTGTTGACCAGCTCCGGAGCATCAAGTATTTCTTCGTTAATGGCGGCAATGGTACCGGTGAGCGGCATGTAGATATCGGAGACGGCCTTGACCGATTCGACAACGCCCATGGCGTCGCCCTGAGAGAAATCCTCATCTTCTTCGGGCAATTCGACGAAGACAATGTCACCCAACTCGTTTTGGGCGAAGTCTGTGATGCCTACCGTTGCCACCCCGTCCTCCACGCGAATCCATTCATGATCTTCCGTATACAGCAAATCTTCTGGATACATTCTTACCCCTCCCGCTTATAAAATGGTGTTTTTACAACTTCCGCATTCAGTTTGCGCTGACGAACCAGGATCTGCAGCTGAGTTCCGGGCTTTGCCAGTGCCGGGGGCACGAAACCCAATCCCATGCTCTGCTTTAGAGTCGGCGACAAGGTGCCACTTGTCACATAGCCAACCTCTTGATCTTCGGCGTTTAGAATGGGATACCCTTGTCGAGCAACGCCCCGACCCAAAACTTTAAGTCCAACCAGTCGCTTGCTCAAGCCTTCCGCTTTCACCTTAACCAAACTGTCTTTTCCAATGAAATCGTCTTTGTCCAATTTAACCACAAAGCCAAGGCGCGCTTCCAGGGGATTGATATCCGGTCCCAATTCATGCCCGTAGAGGCAAAGTCCTGCTTCGAATCGTAACGTATCGCGAGCCCCTAGCCCGGCCGGCATCAAGCCATCCTCTTGCCCCGCTTCCATGATCCGCCGCCAAAGCCCCTCGACATCGGATGAGTCGCAATAGATCTCAAAACCGTCCTCACCCGTATAGCCGGTGCGGGAAATCAGGGCTGCCACCTGACCAATGGGAACATCCATGGCAAACTCAAACGGGCGAATCAAACTCAAATCATAATCGGTCAACCGTTTGAGAATTGCTTCCGCACGCGGACCCTGAAGCGCAAGTTGAGCAAAATCTTCCGACTCATTGACCACTTTCACATTATAATCCTCCGCCTGACGCTGAATCCAGGTGAAGTCTTTTTCAATGTTGGCCGCATTAACAACCAACCAATACGTCTCCTGATCAATGCGATAAACGAGAAAGTCATCGATCGTACCGCCGTCATGGTAACACATGACGGTATAAGCAATCTTTCCATCCGTTAATTTGGTGACATCGTTGGTGATCAGGTAGTTGACAAAGGATTCTGCCTCTTCACCGACAATACGGATCTCTCCCATATGCGACACGTCAAACAAACCCGCTTGCTGGCGTACCGCACGGTGCTCCTCCATGATGCTGTCGTATTGGACGGGGAGCAGCCACCCGCCAAAATCAATTATGCGAGCGCCGTATTCCTTGTGAACGTCATACAGTGGTGTCTTTTTCAAAGCCTGCCCAGCTCCCACATCATCACCTCCGTAAAAATCTCGAGCGTTATCTCATTCCTTATTTATCTTACCACTTCTCCACCTGGTTACGATTCCCCAACAAAAAAGGACAGTAATTGCTGTGCAATTCTCTGTCCCTTATACCTGAGAGATTCCCCATTTTCACCCTGGGTTGCTCCTTCGGTGCCCGCAAAGCGGTTCTCTCCAGAGATCTGTCCAATTGCGGTCCGAAACCTGAGAGATTTCCCCCTTCGGTGCAGACATCAACGCATCTGACTCTCCCGCAATCTTCATCCAGGACCAGATTATCTTTCCATCTCAACGATGTGTTCGAGGTTTACCTCAAAATATCCTTTATCCTCCCTCACCATTTGGGGAAACCTTTGAATTTTTCAGGAAAAAATCAAGGTAGACGAACAGCGAGATTGGGTACTGGGTCATGGGGGAAGTGCGACACACTTCCCCCATTGGGATTAGTCTGGTGGGAAAGGCGGAGTGCTCCATTTGAGGTTTCGAGGGGGCTCCTTAGGATAGCGGTTATCGACCCACTCCGGGAAGCGGGCGTTAATGGGTGGATTCAGTCCCTCAGGCAATAATGGCGGGATCAGCCGATCTTTGGTCCGGTCTCGCCATTCCGCTTGTGCTTCCGACAAAGCGGTGGGATCTGCCATTAATTCCACCATGCTGCAAGCAATTGTTTTTGCCGCCACTACCCCCATCTTGTGCACGGATGTCGTCCCGCAGAGAGCACCTTCCATCCAAATCGGATAATCTCGGCCGGGAATGGTACGAAGCGCATTGCCACAGACCATCAACCGTCCCATCGGGGCATGCCAACCCATTTCACTTGAATCATCGCCGCCGCGGTGCCGCTGCGCTGGAGGCATAGAGGCAAGCACCTGCCGCTCAACCTCTTCGGGAGGTGTCAACTCTTCATTGAAGGGTTCATCCAAGGGCTCGTAACCAAAATTGGCCATCATCTCACGCGCGAATTCCTTCTCGTCCTCAGAGAACTTCGGCGGGCCGGCCAGTTCTAGATTCCGATACATTAGGTGACCTAAAGAGGCGTTGGGGACACCAGTTCGTACCTTGGTGACAATGCGAAAGTCCACGTCCGTATAGGTGGCCCTGGCGGCAGCAGACGCAACCTCCTTCAACCGCTCCAGCATAATATCAAGCAGTTTAAGTTCGGGTGAGCGAAAGGACAAATAAATCTGGGCGATATCGGGCGGCCAATTATCCGCGGTGGCTTGTCCCCCCGTCATTATAAACTCACTTATGCTCCAACCGCCGTGACGCGGAAGCATATGATCCCTCATATACTTGGACAAAGTATAGAAAAGCGTTACGCCCTCTAGAGCGCCCGGGTGGCGCACGCCGGCCAAGCCCCCTAATCCGGACCATTTCCAGGGTTCACGGCAAAGGTAACTGATCAAAACCTGATAAAAAGCACCGGAGGCCCGGTTTAAACTCGTCGTATTGTAATTGTGTGACGTGTGCCCGGGATGCCAGGTCAAAAAGGCATCCACCTCATCATAGTAACCATCACGTGCCATGTAAGGTTTGCCGACCCCAATCTTTTCGGCGGGTGTCCCGAAGACCTTGATTGTACCCGGTAATTTAAACCGATCCTTGGCTCGGGCGGCGGCCACCGCCGAAACACAAGCGGATACGCCCAGCACATGATGCGCATCAGTAAAACCGGCAGCAAACGGGACCACGGGCTCCTGGTAGGGGACCGGCTTTTGCGATTGCCCCGGGGTAGCATCATATTCCGCATAGGTGGCAACAATAGGGCGCCCCCTGCCGTAAGTAGCCACAAAAGCGGTCGGCATACCGGAAATACCCTCTTCAACCTCAAACCCGTATGATCTCAAATACTGACAAAGATCGCGTGCGGACCGATATTCCCTCAATGCCGGCTCCGAATACTCCCATAACTGATCGCAAAGTTCACCCAGATGCGTGGCATGATCATCAATCCAATCCAGTATCAACTGTTTCTCCTGAGATACTTCAGCCATAAACTCGCCCCCTCCGTAATGCGCTGCATCGAAGGTTTGTGCACTCTTTGGTAGACCTGGAACTGTTTGTCTGTCTTCGGATCTAAAATCGGGGAGCAACCTCTATAAGGTCGCTCCCCAAGAAATCAAGTAAATCAATCACCTAGCCAACCCATATCACGTCCGCGAATCGCCATGTCAACGCGGGGCAGCCAATCCAACCGTTCATCGACACCCCACTTGGTAAACTCGTGGAACAATCCGATATTCCAACGTTCCTCTGCCACAATACGCGCTATTTCGTGATAGGCTTGAATTCGCCGATCATTGTCCATCGTTTCTGTGAAGCAAATATTGATTAATTCATCTGTCTCCTCTCGCGCCGGCAACCCGTACTGATCTGCTAAAGCCATTTGATACCCAAACACACCCCAGCGAGGGTTGTAGCCACCGCCCAAGGGCAGGAGGATCAATTCTTGCGTCTTGCGTGGATGATAAACATCGGACGCAAAGGAACTGGGATCCATCAAGATGAGATCCACATCAAAACCCACGTCTTCCAACATATCGGTAATGGTGCGAGCAATATCTTCTTGCGGGAACACGCCCCGGGCATGAAAGACGATTTGGGCCTCCCCAGGGGCATAGCCCGCTTCTCCTATGAGTTCTCGAGCCCGCTCGGGATCATATAGATTAGCAGCTTGTCCATAAAGATCCGGATTGGCTTCCGGAACGGGCGGGAAGAGTCGGTGACGGATCGGCTGACCGATATCGCCGACCAGACTGATTATTGCGTGTTTGTCAATGGCTAACTCGATCGCCTCCCGGATTCGCAAATCTTCCGTTGTAAACTCGCGATCTAATTCTGGAATTCCTCCATAATCCGGGTGGACCGCCATTCGAGGAATCAAAAGATAGGCGGTTCCGGTAGGACGCTCGACGGCCGCCACCCCCGAAGCAGCCTCAACACGATCCCAGTCGGCCGGAGGAATAACGTGCACCACATGAACCCCACCCGTCAGAAGCTCCGCAACACGAGTGGAGGCTTCAGGAATACTCCGATACATAATCTCGTCGATCCCTGGTGCATCATAGTGGTCTGGATTTGCTTCGAGTAAGACATGCTCATCGCGAACCCATTCAACAAAGAAGAACGGCCCCGTACCCATGGGCTCCCGATGCAATCCTTCGAGACCGACCGCTTCAGCATGTCCAGGTTCCACATACCCCATCACGGCCGAGGCCAACTTATGAAGCACGAGCGTGTCTGGCTCCTCCGTGATAATGTCAACGGTATAGTCATCAATAACCCGTACTTCATCGATCCACAACCATTCGTTATGAACAATAAATTCCTCGCGGGTGCCTTGCTGAACCCGTTCGATATTATACTTCACTGCATCCGCAGTAAATTCAACGCCGTTATGGAATTTGACGCCCTCCCGAAGGTGAAAACGCATTGTCAGCTCGTCGATCCGTTCCCAGCTGGTGGCCAATTCCGGTATAAATTCGCCCGACTCGGCGTCGGGAAACAAAAGGCTGTCATAGGCATTCATGGTCACCCAGTTTGCCGCTGTGACCCAGTCTTGCGGCGGATCCCACGACTTTACATCATCGGCTTGAGCAACAACAATACGGATAGGTTCTTCCGGCTCTTCCGGTTCTTCGGGCTCATCAGGTTCAACGGGTTCTTCCGGTTCTTCTGGCTCATCCGGTGTCGCAGCCGGCCCGCACGCAATCAACCCGACGACGATTAGCGCCAATAGAATCACCACAAGCCCAAATAAGCGTTTATCTTTTAACAAATTTGAGAACATTGAATGCCCCTTTCCGGGTTAGACTCCAATCTGTGGCTATTGGTTAGTTGCTCTCACATTGGCGGTATGCTCCATTCTCGATCTTGGATGGGTTCCTCGGGATAACGGTTGTCGATCCATTCTGGGAAACGGAAATTGATCGGTGGTTTTAATCCTTCGGGCAATAACGGCGGTAACACTCGGTCGTTGGTTCGTGTCTGCCATTCCTTCTTGGCTTTATCCAGTTCCTCCGGCCGGGTTAGCAATTCAAGCATACTGCATCCGATAGTTTTAGCAGCAACCACCCCCATTTTATGAACAGACGTCGTACCACAAAGTGCGCCCTCCATCCAGATCGGATAATGGCGATCCGGTAGCGTTCGAAGGGCATTGCCACACACCATAAGACGACCCATGGGTGCATGCCAGCCCATCTCACTCGAATCATCCGAACCGCGATGCCGCTGCGCTGGCGGCAAATTGCTTTGCATCTGTTGTTCAACTTCCTCCGGTGGGGTTAGCATCTCGTTGAACGGTTGCTCCAGGGGTTCGTAGCCAAAATTCACCATCATCTCGCGGGCAAATTCCTTTTCCTCGTCGGAAAACCGCGGGGGGCCCACCCATTCTAAATTCCGATACATTAAATGCCCCAGGGTCGCATTTGGAACGCCAGTTCGTGTTTTGGTCACCAACCGCATTTCGACGTCCGTAAAGGTGGCCCGGGCTGCAGCTCGGGCACATTCTTGCAAACGTTGGAATAGTATCTCCTGTGTCTCAATTTCGTGGGATCGGAGCGCATAATAGATTTGGGCAATATCAGGCGGCCAGTTGTCCGCCGTCGCCTGCCCACCCGTCATAATAAACTCGCTAATGGTCCAGCCACCATGACGCGGTAGCAAATGATCCCGCATGTATTTAGCTAGGCTGTAAAGTAACATGACGCCTTCCAAAGCCCCCGGATGACGAACCCCCGAAAGCCCGCCTATTCCCGACCATTCCCACGGTTTTCGGCAGCGGAAGGTAAAAATGACGTGATAGCTGGAACCGGTTGCGCGGTTCAAACTGGTGGTATTGAAATTATGCGTGGTATGTCCGGGATGCCAAGTTAAAAAAGCATCCACCTCATCAAAATATCCGTCCCGGGCCATATAGGGTTTTCCCACACAAAGTTTCTCACCGGGGGTCCCAAAGACTTTAATGGTGCCCGGCAAATTATAATGGTCTTTCGCCTTAGCGGCGGCAATCGCCGCCGCACAAGCCGATACCCCCAATACGTGGTGGGCATCGGTAAAACCAGCAGCAAAGGGGACGACTGCCTCCTGATACGGAACCGGCTTTTGCGACTGACCGGGACTCGCATCATACTCGGCATAAGTCGCTAATACCGGTTCGCCGGAACCATAAGTGCCCAAGAATGCGGTCGGCATCCCCGCGATCCCCTCTTCAACCTCAAAACCATGGGCCCGCAGGTAATCACATAACGCGCGGGCCGAACGATATTCGCGAAGGCCCGGCTCTGAATAGCTCCACAACTCGTCGCATAACTCCCCAAACGACGACCGGTGTTCCTCCAACCAATCGCTTACCTTCTGCCGAAGCGCGGATAATTCCGTCATTCCAGTTCCCTCCAAGCCTTTCTACTGTGCCGGTGGCACACTCCACTGAATGCCCTCGGGCGGCCGATCCGGGTAACGATTGTCAATCCACTGCGGCCAACGCAAATCTGTTGGCGGCGCCTGACCGTCGGGAATCAGCGAATCCAAATATCCGTCCTTGGTCCGCTCGGCAAACTCCTCGGTGGCCGCTTCCAATTCCGACGGGTCCGTGAATAATTCAATCATGCTGGCCGCTAGGGTCTTGGCCGCCACCAAACCCATTTTGTGAACGGCTGATGTCCCACAAAGCGCGCCTTCGAACCAAATAGGATAGCTAACGTCCGGCTGACTCACCAACGCATTACCACTGACCATCAACTTCCCGGTCGGGGCATGCCAAGTCACCTCACTCGAATCATCCGCGCCGCGATGATCGTCCCCGGGAATCATCCATTGACGATGCGCCGCTTCCGCCTCCTCCGGAGGGGTCAAGGTTTCATTGAACGGCTCCTCCAACGGTGACAATCCAAAATCCTCCATCATCTCGCGTGCAAACGCCTTCTCCTCATCAGAAAAGCGAGGGGGACCCACCCGCTCCAAATTTCGGTACAATAAACGGCCAAGGGCCGCATTGGGCAGACCGGGGCGCGATTTACTCACCGTGCGAATCGATAACCGCGTGTGAGTCAACTCCGCCGCCGTCTCGGCCGAATTAGTCAAAATCTTTAAAATAGCCTCCTGACTTTTCACATCCGGCGTATGAAACTCATACAGGATCTGAGCAATATCCGGCGGCCAACCATCAACGGTACCCTGTCCACCCGTCATAATAAACTCGTTGATCGACCAACCGCGGGTTCGAGCCAGCATATGGTCGCGCATAAATTTCGCAATGGTATAAAAGACCTGGACGCCTTCCAGTGCACCCGGATGTCGCACCCCGGCCAGACCGCCCGGGCCCATCCAATCCCAGGGCTTATCGCATTCAAAGGTAAATAAGATGTGATAACAGGAACCGGAGGCCAGATTTAAGCGTGTAGTGTTGTAATTATTTGTGGTGTGTCCCGGATGCCAGCCTAAAAAGGCATCCACATCATCAAAACAACCCGCCTTCGCCATATACGGTTTACCGACATACAATTTCTCCGCCGGCGTCCCAAACACCATCACCGTCCCCGGCAAATCGCGAGTCCGCAAGACCTCCGCCACGGCCACGGCCGAAGCCGAGGCCGCCGCACCCAACATATGATGCGCATCCGTAAAACCGGGACCGTAAGGCACCACAGGTTCACGATAAGGAACCGGCTTTTGGGATTGCCCCGGGGTTGCATCGTACTCGGCGTAAGTGGCAATCACCGGACGCCCCGAACCATAACTTGCCATAAAGGCCGTCGGTAAATCAGCCACACCCTGCTCGACTGAAAAACCATGACGGGATAAAAACTCACAATGCGCCTTCGCTGAACGATACTCCCGTAAACCTGGCTCCGCAAACTCCCAAATCTGCTCGCTTAACTCAATCATCTCGCCTTGGTGGGAATCAAGAAAATCTAACGCCGCCCGTTGGTCTGAACTCAGCTGCAAAGACAATTCATCACCACCCCATTCCGTAATAGCATCCTTCCCGTTCGTTTGAGCTTTTGCCTGAAACCCCCATTATGGCCCGACCAATCTGAATTACCCATCACATCCTTGCCACCACCAGCATTTAGGGCATTTAACACAATCCGTAGACATTATTCTTGATTTATTCTCCGATGTTTGCCAAACTCCTTTTTTCGCATTCAAATAACTATGATTCTCACTATTCTCCGGATAGCTACCCTCTAATTCACGAAATTCAAACAGTATTTGGTTCCTCGCTGTTTCATATGGGTGATCCATATTCAAGTTTGCCAGCGATGAGGTAGGCCATGGTGATGAGATTCCGGTTGGTGCGATAGCCCCCTGGCCCTGGCCTTGGCCGCCTGGACGAGACTATTGATCCCCTTCAATAACCCGGTATTGAGTCGACCCGCAAACCAGTTCAACACACCCTCCCAATGCCGCTTGATGGTCCGAGCGGCCTCGATCACGGGAGACAGCCGGCTGTGCGTTGCCCAGAAGTACCACCGTTTCAAGAACGCCTCCCCCGAACTGCGATCGGATTGCTCGAAAAACTCCCGCAGGGTCAGCCTGATTGGGTAGGCGCGGGCGGACTTCAGGTTGTATTTGCTCAAAGCGCTCAGAGTCTCCCTCTGAAGCCGGGTGAGCTTCTCCGGATTCTTCAGCCAGTAATAGCGGGTTCGCCGCAGAAGGTTGGTCTCCCGGGCTTCCTCTCGACGGACCGGGTCCACCGCGTGGTCCATGATTTTCACGATGTGAAACCGGTCAAAGGTAATCTGGGCATCCGGGAAATGGGGATCCATCCCCTGGATGTAGGCCGGGGACATGTCACAACATACCTGCTCGATCGCCAGGGGATCCCCACCATGAGCCTGTAGATCTTCGGAAAAGGCCGCAACCGCCCCCATACCGCGACCCTCAACGCCATAGAGTAACCGCTTGGCCTGTAGGTCGAAAAACAGGCTGATGTAATGGTGCCCGCGCCGACTGGCCGTCTCATCCACCGCCACCTGCCTCACCTTAGAGTGATCCGCCTCATCGCGGGCGCTTTCCACGTAGTGATGAATGACTCGCCAGATGCGGGTGTCGTACTCGTCAACCAGCGCACCGATGGCGGCCACCGGCATCTCCCGCACCAAGGTCATGATGAAGGCTTCAAAC
>SLMV01000126.1 GCA_007133365.1 Clostridia bacterium | reverse complement strand
TGGATCCAGGCGCGAACCGGAATCAAGGAACGGCGAATAGTGGGAGCGGATCAAGTCACCTCGGACCTCGCCTTCGAGGCCGCGAGAGCAGCCCTCGAAGATGCCGAGGTCACGGCGGAGGAACTCGACCTTATCATTGTGGCGACGGTGACACCTGATATGCTCTTTCCCGCCACGGCCTGTCTTTTGCAGGATCGTTTAGGGGCTAAACAAGCAGGTGCCTTTGACCTAGAAGCAGGCTGTACCGGATTCGTTTATGGCTTGGTGGTGGGGCAGCAATTCATCGCCACCGGTGCAGCGGAGAAAGTCTTGGTCATCGGGGCGGAAACGCTGAGCAAAATCATGGATTGGGAGGATCGGGCCACCTGTGTCTTATTTGGGGACGGCGCCGGAGCCGCGGTTTTGGGCCCCTGTCGCACCGGCACGGGCATTTTATCCTCGTGTTTGGGTTCGGACGGAAGCGGGGGCGACGTATTGAAGATGCCGGCCGGGGGTTCTTTGCACCCGGCAAGCGCTCAGACGGTGGCAAACGGCATGCATTTTCTCCAAATGAACGGGCGAGAGGTTTTCAAGTTTGCGGTGCGCGCCATGAAGAATTCGGCCGAGGTCGCCTGCGAGCGGGCGGGGCTTGATTTGGATGCAATCGACTGTTACATACCGCACCAAGCCAACTCGCGCATTATCACAGCATCCGCGGGTCGCTTGGGAATTCCGATCGGAAGAGTTTTTGTGAATTTATCCGACTACGGCAATACGTCGTCGGCATCCATTCCGATTGCAATGGTGGAAGCGGCCGAATCCAACGCCTTTGGGCCCAATGATCATGTGTTGCTGGTGGGTTTTGGCGCCGGCCTTACGTGGGGTGCATTGGTGGCAAAGTGGCTGGATAAGGATGATCGACGATAAGGAGGCGAACAGCATGATATCAACATATGCCGTCACCTTTCCAGGACAAGGGGCTCAATATGTCGGCATGGGGCGGGAACTGATCGAGGAATCGAAAAAGGCCCGCGAGATATTTGAGCGAGCGTCTGAGCGATTGGATCTGGACATGATCGCGCTTTGTACGGAGGGGCCGTCGGAAAAACTGAGTCTCACCGAATATACGCAACCCGCTCTGTTAACGTTAAGTATTGCCGTTTGGGAAGTGTTGAAGGCCCAAGGGATTTCCGAGCCCGCGATGGCAGCCGGACTGAGTTTGGGCGAATACACGGCCTTGGTGGCCGCGGGGGCGCTCGAATTTGAAGATGCCTGCTGGCTCGTGCGCCAGCGGGGTCGCTACATGCAGGAGGCGGTCCCAAAGGGCGTGGGTGCCATGGCGGCCGTCATTGGGCTCACCGCTGAAGAGGTGGGTTCCGTTTGCGCCGAATTGGGCGACGCCCATGATGGCGTGATCGGCGGCGCCAACTTCAACTGTCCGGGCCAGGTGGTGATCTCCGGCCACCGAGAGTTGGTGTCAACGGCTTGTGCCAAACTCAAAGAACGAGGTGCCAAACGGGCGGTAGTCCTGGATGTCAGTGCCCCCTTTCATTCGCCTTTGATGGAGCCCGCCAGGGACCGTCTGGCCGAGGCGATGGAGGCCGTGACGTTCGAAAAGGCGCGGTTTCCGGTGATTGGGAATGCATGGGTTCGACCGATCGAGTCACCAACGGAGATCCGAGAAGCCCTCTTGTTGCAAATGACGGCCCCGGTTGAATGGGAAAGTTCTGTCCGTTGGATGTTGGATCAGGGGGTCGAAACTTTTGTTGAAGCAGGTCCGGGCCGCACGCTGACCGGTTTTCTCCGGCGCATCGAACGGAGTGCCAACGGCCTTAATTGTGAAGGACCTGATGAGATTAAGAAGGTGGCGGAGTCATTATGATATTTTCAGGTGAAGTGGCTTTAATTACCGGAGGATCCCGTGGCATTGGGGCGGCAATTGCCCAGGAACTCGCTCGAACCGGTGCTCGGGTGGCCGTGGGGTATCGCCGCCGTCACGAAGCGGCCGAACGGGTCGTATCGGAGATTATCCAAGATGGAGGGGACGCGTTATCGATTGAACTCGACGTGAGTTCGAGTGACTCGGTCGATGCCGCTTTCTCTCAAGTTGAAGACGCCTGGGGACCGGTTGAAATCTTGATTAACAACGCCGGACTCACTCAAGATCATTTACTTTTACGTATGCCGTCTTCCGGTTGGTCCGAAGTGCTCGATGTCAATTTGACCGGCCCTTATCGAACCATCCAGCGAAGTCTCCGAGGGATGCTTCGTGCGCGTTTTGGGGTCATTGTCAATATCTCCTCGGTGGTGGCCCAACGCGGCAATCCGGGTCAGGCTAATTATTCGGCGGCCAAGGCGGGTTTGGAGGCGCTCACGCGTACGCTGTCTTTGGAATTGGGCAGCCGGGGGATCCGGGTGAATGCGGTTGCGCCCGGTTTCATCGAAACCGATATGACCGAGGCGATGGCCGGCGATTGGAAGGACGAAATTTCAAACCGAGCTGCCCTCGGGCGAGCGGGTCGGAGCGGGGAAGTCGCTCGGGCCGTGCGCTTTTTGGCATCGGCGGACGCATCGTATATCACCGGCATCACCTTGGTGGTAGACGGGGGATTAAGTCTGGGCCTTTGAGTTTCCGGGCTCAGATTTTTCCATAGATGGTGTTAACCAAAGCAGAACATCACGCATTTGGAGGTGCAAAGACGATGGCGAACGAAGCGATTTTTGAAAAGATCCGAGACATGTTGGTGGACCAACTGGGTATTGACGCCGAAGAAGTGACCATGGAAAGCGAATTTGGAAATGATTTGGGAGCCGATTCGCTCGATCTCGTTGAATTGATCATGTCGATGGAGGAAGAATTCGATCTCAATATTCCGGACGAAGATGTCGAGGACATTGCCAAGGTGGCGGATGCGGTCAATTACGTCAGCAAGAACCAGTAAAGAGGCTTGGAGTTGAAAGCCATGATGAACAAAGTGGTGGTGACCGGGTATGGGGTCCTCAGCCCGCTCGGTAATGAAATGGATACAATGTGGGAACATTTGATCGCCGGCTGCTCGGGAGTGGGGCCGATTACGCGTTTTGATGTGACGGATCAACAGGTCAAAATCGCGGCCGAACTCAAGGATTTCGTTCCGACCGACTATCTGCCTCGCAAGGAAGTGCGTCGGATGGATCCGTGTAGCCATTATGCCATGGCGGCCGCGATGAAAGCGGCCGAGCATGCAAAACTCGACGTGAATCGGCTGGACCGCGACCGTTTCGGGGTGTCGTTTGGCACCGGACAGGGCGGCATGGTTTCCCTGACCGAACAGTTGGAAATTTTCAATGCCAAAGGTCCCCGACGGGTCAGTCCTTTTTGTGTGCCGATGATGATTGCCAATATGCCGGCTGGCCACGTGGGTATTCATTTTGGTGCTCGCGGACCCAATATCACGCTGACGACGGCTTGTGCCGCTTCGGCGCATGCGATCGGCGAAGCGTCCCGCATTTTACAACGTGGCGATGCGGACGTGATGATCAGCGGTGGGACGGAGGCCGGCCTTGTTCCCATTTCGCTTGCGGGTTTTAGCGCGATGAAAGCGCTCTCGACTCGAAATGACGAGCCGGAAAAGGCGTCTCGCCCCTTTGATAAGGACCGCGATGGATTTGTCATTGGGGAGGGTGCCGCCATGGTCATTCTCGAGACCCTGGATCATGCTCGTGAGCGCGGCGCCAAAATTTACGGCGAACTTTTGGGCTATGGGCTCAGCAGTGATGGTTATCATATTACGGCGCCTCCCGAGGATGGCGATGGTGGCGTGCGGTCGATGCGAGAAGCACTTCGGGATGCCGGGATTGCCCCATCCGCGGTCGATTGTATCAATGCCCATGGAACCAGCACTCCCACCGGTGACGTGGCGGAGTCTCGGGCCATCGAGACGGTCTTCGGTGATCATGCGTGGCGGCTTCCCATTACGGCCACCAAATCAATGACCGGCCATCTTTTAGGTGCAGCGGGGGCTTTGGAAAGCGTAATTTCCCTTCTAAGCATTGAAACGGGTATCATCCCGCCGACCATCAATCTAGACATGCCCGGAGAGGACTGCCGCTTGGATTACGTTCCGAAAGTAGCACGGGAATCCGAAGTGAACGTGGTGCTGACGAATTCGTTTGGCTTCGGCGGGCAAAATGCGAGCCTCATTTGGGGACGCTTTACGCCATGAACCTTTTGGACTATTTAACAGTGCAGGGCCTGACGGTGGAGGCAGCGCTCCTTGATGAAGCGTTGACCCACAGTTCCTTTGTCAATGAGCATCCATCGGAGGGCCCTTCGAATGAGCGGATGGAATTCTTAGGGGATGCCGTGTTGAACCTGGCGGTCACCGATTACCTCTTCTCCCGCTATCCGGATGTTGATGAGGGGCGTCTATCGGCCATGCGCGCGCGTGTGGTTCGGGCTGAAAGTTTGACCCGTGCGGCGCGTTCGCTTCAGCTTGGTGATTTACTTCGAATGGGCCGGGGGGAGGTCGAGTCGGGCGGACCGTGCAAACAGTCGGTCCTTGCCAATGCTTATGAGGCAGTGGTGGCGGCCGTCTATCGCTCCCGCGGTCTCGAGGGTGCATCGCACTTCGTGTTGGACACATTAAAGCCCCAGTTGCTGGCAGCAGGGGCCGATCCCGGGAAATTGGACGCCAAATCCGCACTGGACCATTGGTGCCGGACCCGTATGCACAGCGTTCCCGAGTATTCTATAATTGAGCGGGTGGGTCCGGACCATGCGCCCACCTTCAAGATCGAGGTCTGTGTGAACGGGGAACGCTTAGGAGTGGGGGTCGCTAACAGCAAACAAGGGGCGGAAGCGCGGGCGGCTCGGGAAGCACTGAAGCGATTAGGTGGCGATGACGCGTGGTTGGAAGAGGGATAATCCTTCGCCCCGTTTCTTTGGTGGATGAAAAGACCAAGGCGTCAAACCTGTTCGAAGCGCTCCGGTGATGCGAACAGGTTTTCTTCTACCAACCGGTTTAGCCGAGAGACAGAGGAGGAGTCGGCGTGCGTTTGAAGCGTTTGGAAATCGGAGGGTTTAAATCATTTGCCGAACCGGTGGTTTTCGAATTTCCGGAGCGGTTTACGGCAATTGTGGGACCCAACGGCAGTGGCAAGAGCAATATCGTCGATGCAGTGCGGTGGGTATTGGGAGAACAAAGCACCAATATGCTCCGATGTGCTCGGATGGAGG
>SLMV01000117.1 GCA_007133365.1 Clostridia bacterium | reverse complement strand
GCCCATCGATGGCCAAATACATGGGGGTTTTCGCTTCGCTTTCGAGCTGGTTTACCTGCTCTTTTAGCGCCTGGGTATCGATGCCGGATTCCTCGAGCAAACTGGCCTTGCCGACGAGAACCTCGCGACCTTCGACCTGACCCTGCACCCCGCGACCGGTGATGGATTGAAAGTCCTTAACGTCGGGCAGACTATCGTTCGTGTCACGATAGGCGGTGACGATGGCCTGACCGAGCGGGTGTTCCGAGACCTGTTCAACGGCGGCAGCGTAATATAACACTTCATGGGAATCGCTACCGGGGCCGGGAACGACATCCGTCACTTGGGGTTTGCCCCGGGTGAGCGTACCGGTCTTGTCGAATACGACTAGTTTGACCTCACGGAGGGTCTGGATGGCTTCTCCGTTTCGAATGAGCACGCCCTTATCCGCTCCGATCCCGGTGCCCACCATGAGCGCCGTTGGCGTGGCGAGTCCGAGCGCACACGGACAGGAAATGACCAAGACCGCGATGGCGGCAAAAAAGGCGAGGGTCAGCGGGGTGAGATCGGGGTTGACCCACGGCAGGTACTGGGCTCCCCAGGTAATGATGTCCCCGAAAAATGTCGGGAACAAAAGCCAGGCCGCAAAGGTTGCAGAGGCGATGACAATAATCGCGGGCACAAAATAACCGGTAACCCGATCGGCGAACTCTTGAATGGGCACCTTTGATCCCTGAGCCTCTTCGACCAATTTGATGACCTGGGCCAAAAAGGTGTCTTTTCCCACCCTTTGAGCTTTGACCTCTAGAGCGCCTTCGCGATTGATGGTGGCGCCGATGACTTCGTCGCCTTCATGCTTGGTGACCGGCAATGACTCCCCGGTTGCCATCGATTCATCGACGGCACTGGTGCCGGAGACGACGTAGCCGTCGGTGGGAATCTTCTCACCTGGGCGCACCACCATAAGATCGCCTAGTTGCACTTCATTGATGGGGATTTCGTGTTCTTGCCCGTCGCGTTTAACCCGGGCCGTTTTGGCCCCCATTTCTAATAATTTCTTGATCGCTTGGGAGGCCCTCCCTCGGGCCCGGCCCTCGAGGTAGCGCCCAAGAAGATGGAAGGCGGTGATGGTGGCGCCCATTTCGATAAAGGAGGTCATGGGGATGAAAAATCCCACGATCCCGAGTAAATACGGGGGAATGGAGCCGAGCGAGACCAAAACGTCCATGTTAGGTGCCCCGTGTTTGACGGCACGGTAACTATTGAGGTGGGTTTCGGCCCCGGCCACAAAAATGACGGGAAAAGCTAAAATGGCGATAATTAACCGATAATAGGGAATGGGTTGAATCACCATGTGCACGAGCATTAAACCCATAATCACGATGGCCGGAATTGCTGCGAGGAGAAAGCGATTGCGAAGGAGACGGAGTTTATCTTGATCCCGTTCTTTGGGGTCGCTTTCGCTTTGGGCGCCTTCCTCGGGCAGCACTAATTCATACCCGCTTTTCTCCACGGCTTCGATCAGGTCTTCGAGACGAACGCGGTTCGGATCGAAGATGATATCCGCACGTTCCGCGGCCAGATTAACCGTGACTTCATTTACGCCGTCCAGTTTTTTGAGAGCCTTTTCGACAGCAGCGGAACAGGCGGCACAGTGCATGCCTTCCACTTGAGCCGACAATCGTTGGGGCGCGGTATCCGGTGTCTCTCGGACGGGATAACCGGCCGCTTCGACGGCTTCCTCTAAACGTCGGAGGGGCACCCGAGCGGGGTCGTGCTTCACATAAAGTTTGGCGTTGGCAAGGTCAACATCAATATCTTCGACCCCTTCGAGTCGGAAGAGGGCGTTCTTTATGACTTGCACACAAGATGCACAGGCAATGTCATCCAGTTGCAATTCACTTTGTATCCGTGGGGCCTGCTTGGTGTTTCGCATGGTACCGATCCTTTCTCGAATTGCCGGGCAACGATCTTCCGGCCAACTACATATACCCCGTATAGGTATATAGTGTCGTATTTTATGTATTCCGTCAAGGAAGGCATGACGTCATCGAGAGGTTCGCGAGCGGGTCAAGGCAAGAACGGTTAGCAATCGAGGTCGGTTATAACGCTGAAGAAGGAGACAGGGAAGGTTGGCCAAGACCGCATATAAGAGCATGAAGGGCATGAGATGGTACGGATTCCAAAGGATGAAAAAGGGCCAGGCCAAAAGCGGGATCCAGTGGGTGAGTTCCGCTCGAACGGTCTCCACGACGAAGCGATCGAGATAGGTGGCGGTGCGTTTGCTTAAATGCCGTTTGGGGAAACTGGCGGCGAAAAAATCCGCTCCATCCGGCAACCACTTTTTCCATTGATGAATGCCAAGGTACCGCCGATAAATGTGGCCGCCTTGCTCCCAGGATCGTAGACGAAAAAGCCAGGCGTCGTGCTTGAGACGATGACGAGGGAGGCGAAAGGTAAGGTAGCCTGCGCCCCATTGGATGATGCCCCAGGCGAGAATATTGATCAGAATAAGGCGCCAGCTACTAAGATGAATTAAGGGCATCGTCTATCTCCTAACGCGTGTTTAGGTGCCGTCCCTTCCAGGAAACTCTTCCGATGAAGCGGGTCTGAATCAACGAGTAGACCATGGTATAGGTAAAGACGAGTAATGGCACAGGAAAGAGGGCCGCGGTGGAATGGCGGTAATTGCCAACCCGGTAGGCCATCCATCGGATTTGAGCGGCATAAAGTACGTACAGCCCCATGGGTATCCAAACGTTCATCGTCGGTACGATAAAGGCGCGAACGAGGTTGACGGTAATGGCGAAAAGTCCTGAAATCCAGACGATGACGGCAAGCAGGGAGATAAGCCCCACTTCTTGAGCCCCCGATGCAAAGCCTTTACTAAAGCCGGCAATCAATTGTCGGAGATTGTCCGAATACATTCGAACCGACACCGTTTCCTTTCCTCGGAGGCACCAAAGGGGAATGCCCCGTTTTTGAAAATGGCGGGCCATGGCCATATCCTCCAATACCCGTCCACCGGCGGCACGATGACCGTCATTTTCAAAGTATAAATCTCGAGAACACACCACGCAGGCCCCAAAAGCACCCCGCGGACGAAGTCGATGGCCAAGGGGTGTAAAAGCGCCCATGGCCGCGAACATCACAAGGTAGAAAAAAAGCGAGAATTGTTCGTGGGGCTTTCGCATGAGGTGATAAGGCTGAACGGTCAGTAAGCCACCCCGGGTTTGATAGGTATCACGAAGTTTTGCAAGCCCATTTCGACTGAGGCGGGTGTCCGCATCGAGAAAGACGAGAATGTCGCCATGACTCGCCTGGGCGCCCTGCCAACAGGCCCAGGCTTTCCCCGACATGTCCGAGGGTAACGGGCCGGCGCTAACGACCCGGGCGCCGAACGATTGGGCCACCCTGGCCGTGTCATCGTCGGAGTCATCATCGACCACGATGATCTCATGGCGAATTTGTCGTTTTAAGGAACTTAATAGGTGTGGCAGATTAAGGGCTTCATTACGCGCTGGGATAATGATGCTGAGAGAGGGATCGGATTTTAAAGGTTTTGTCGAGACGATCGGAAAAGGGATCCGGTAAAGCAGGAACCCTCCTATCATCCACCGAAAAACATGGCTGATGATGGATCCGAACATAGTATCATCTCATTTCCTTAGTACTCGCCAATGAGACAGACTTTATCATATGATTATGTATCGCAGCAATGACGGGAGGAATAGGGCTAAAGAGATCGTTGACGGACTCGAGACTCAATGGGGGGTACGCGAAGATGCAAAGATCAGTATTTATTGCCGCAGTCATTTTGCTTGTACTTTACATTATCGCACTGGGGCTAGATGCTATTCCGGTTCATCAAACGGGTTTGGATCTTGCCATCAGTTCCCACCGACTCTTCGCTTGGTTGGGACTTGCTTTCTTGTTGATCCAGTTTATCCTAAGTGCTCGGATAAAGAGTTGGGAGATTAACTACAGTTTGGATCGCCGATTGGCGGATCATCGCCGATTTGGCCAAATTGGCGTGACGTTTTTATTTCTTCACGTTGCCCTCATATTGACCCAAGATATAACCGGTGCTGGGTTCATTTTGACGACACCCCGAATTTGGGGCATCGCCGCTTTTGTCCTGGTTATGACGGCGGGCGCGATGGCCTCCTTACATAAGCGTTTGGGCGTTCGATATGAAACCTGGAAGAGCGTGCATCTTTTGACGTACTTGGGATTTCCCCTGGCCTTGCTCCATGTTTGGCCGGTCGGCCCCACCGGGCAATGGTACTGGATGGGGCTCGGCGCAACGCTCGGTTTTTTTGTCTTGTTGGTTCATCGCGGGGTCAGTATCTATCAACTGAGAAGACAGCCTTACGAGGTGGTGGATGTCCAACGGGAAAACGCGGACACTTGGACGTTGAGTTTTTCGGGGAAACGCGTCCATTATAATCCGGGGCAATTTGGTCACTTCCAGTTGATCCGTGAGGGCAGGCGTTCGGCCTCGCATCCCTTTACCCTCGCGTCGAGCCCCACCGAATCCAAGATTCGGATTACCCCGAAGGAGTCGGGTGATTTTACCAAGACGATCGGGGATACGCGTATTGGTGATCGGGCCTATATTGATGCTCCGTTCGGCTCGTTTACGTACCACCAGGCTTCGCGCCATCTCCTCTTGGTGTTTATTGCCGGCGGGATCGGGATTACGCCCTTTATGAGTATGCTTCGTCATATGAAGGCGCAGGGGATCGACCGCCCGGTCCGGCTGTTTTGGGCGAATAAACATGAACGCAACCTTCTTTTTGATGAGGAGTTGGCGGAGATGGAGGCGCACTTTTCCGACTTTCGGATCATCCACTTCATGTCCGAACAGCCGGATTGGATGGGTGAGAGCGGCCACATTCACATCACGCGAATTCAACCCTATTTGCCTTCGATGGATTGCGAATACTTTCTTTGTGGGCCACCCCCGATGACGCGCGCTTTGGAATCGCAATTACGCGAGATGCGAATTCCCCGTCAGCGCATTCACCGAGAAATATTCGAGCTGTGATCGTATCGGGTTCGAGGAGGCAAAAGCATCACTGCCCGGTAGCCCGGGCAGTGACCAAATACCAAAATGAGAAAAGAAACGGATGGTCTTTACTTGGAGACATTCGGCGGCCGTGAGTAAACAGGGTCCGGGCTCTGGATGACCTGTGTTTTCCCGATTTGATCGCCCAACCGCCGTCCGGCGGGCTCGGTGATGACGAGAATGAGTTCGAT
>SLMV01000094.1 GCA_007133365.1 Clostridia bacterium | reverse complement strand
GGTAAAGCTGGAAAAGGGAAAGGACCGTCTCACGAATGGAAAGGTGAAATTCCTGGCATAGGGTGCACGCCCCGATTTTGGTAATTTTGTAGAGGTTCCTTAGGATGTGTTTAATCGATAATCGCCCAGCACGCGGGCCTTAAAGTGCCAGCATGCTGAGGCGCAATCATGGAATATCTTCACCCGAGATCGCTCCTTCTGGTCGGTGGCGCGATCGCGAGCCGCATCGAACGCGTTTTTGTACGCAGAGATAATAGCCACAAAGAATAACGATAGAAAAGGATGGAACGTGACGTTTAGAAAGTGCGCGTCCCTTGGCGCATCCCATCGACTTCGGTACGATGATAAAAGGTGATGTCAGTGGATAAGAAGGCGATACCGGCGACTTCGAGCCGAACGCCGGGTTTGGTGATTATATTTTTGATGGGAGCGTTTGGGGTGATGGGCGGCGCCCTCATTGCCCCTGCCCTCCCGTCGTTGATCCCGCCTTTTGATGTTTCGGAGGATCGGGTGGGTTTGGTCCTAAGCGTCTATACTCTTTCCGCGGCCCTTGCCCTTCCCTTTATCGGTTTTTTATTGGATCGTTTGGGGCGTAAACGGGTGGCGTTGGGTTGTTTATTGATTGATGGCATTTTCGGCATCGGATGTATCTTCGCGCCGAGTTTCGGGGTTCTCCTTCTTTTTCGTTTCTTTCAAGGCATGGGCATCGCCGGGTTGATCCCGGTGGCGATGACAGTGCTCAGTGACTGGTTTTCGGATCGTGCACAACGCATCAAGATGATGGGATATTTAAGTGGCACCATCTCGGCCAGCGCCGTCTTGATTCCCTTGCTCGGCGGGATTTTGGCGGCGCAGGATTGGCGTTACCCCTTTTTGGTTTATGGGTTTTCTGTTCTGCTAGCGGCCCTATTTCTATTGTTCATCGGCGAAACCCGCTCATCAAAAGCCGAATCGGATCGGATCTCGGATGAGATCCGGCGGTATGTGCGTGGGCTGGGCCAGGCGATTCGAATCAAGCGGGTGCAGGAAACCTTCGCCCATTCTTTCGTCATCTACTTTCTCCTTTATACCATGGTGAGTTTCCTCCCCCTGTTCTTATCGAGCGTCCACGGCTTGGGTGCGTTTCCGGCCGGCGCTGCTCTCGCGGTGCAGGCCACGTTTTCTGTGGTGGTGGCGACCCGCGCCGATTGGGTCGATGCCCGCTGGCGTTGGGGCCGAAAACTCAGCACGGGATTTGCCCTCGTCGGCGTGGCACTTTTGACCTTGCCGTTTTGGGGCGAACTTTCGGGCGTGGTGATCAGTTTGTTCTTATTCGGCGTGGGGATGGGATTGATTCAACCGGCCATTTATCATGAGGCGACGGCGGCGCCACCGCCCGCCCTGGCGGGTTCTGTGGTGGCCTTATTTAATACCATGAAGTATATCGGCATGAGCACGGCGCCCTTTGCCTTGGGTTTGTTGCGGGTCTTTTATCCCTTGTCAACGGTGTTCTGGGTGGCGGCCGGGGTGAGTTTGATCTGGTTAGCCCTCTTTAATGGACTTACCCGCCGACGTCCTCCATCCGAGCCGTCATTGAAGTCCTAAGGTTCAAACGTCCCGGTCGGCTCAAGAAGCGTTTTGACGTGCGGGCGCGACCAGCGGTGAAGCAGGATGACTTCCCCTAACAATGCCAGCGGGAGGACCAGACCCCCGATCAAATAGCCGGGAACGTCAGTGCCGACGGCCAAAATGTTCAGGGTGCCGACCAGTAAGATGAGGTTGACCAACGCGGCAACGTTCACTTTAATCGTGTCCTCAGCCCGAATGAGAATCCCCTGATTGTAGGCTTGAAGCGCGGTCAAAAACGGCATGAGCACCATCATCTGTAAGGCCTGGTTGGACATGCTCAACACCGGTTCTTTGAGTCCGATGACCTGACCGTGATATAGATAGATGATGTAGCTAAAGGCCAAGAGCCCCAGCACGCTCGTTAGCACCGATCCGACGAGCCAGGCGAAACGTCGCACCACCCGCAGGGTCTCCGGATCTTCCACCAGGGCGACCACCACTTGCTGCATCATCCTGAGATGACCGGACAGCACCATCATGGTGCCCATGGCCACCGGAAACGCGGCCAGGGACAACGTGGGTTCCTGGGCGCGCGCAATCCCCGATAGCATCAGAGGACGCGCCAACACCCAAGCGGTGCTGGTCAGGGCGAGGGGCAAAAAGAAACGCACAAACCCCATCACACTTCGGGCGCCCTTTGGGGTCGTGGGATGGTGGGCCGGGAGTGCTCCCAAAAGGAGATATTTCCGCGCCGCCACCATGGCGATGATCATGTCGACAATCACACCAATGATGAGGGCACCGCCCCCGATGAGCACACCCAACTCCGGGAAGTAGCGGACCCCGATGTAGACGGTCAGCACCATCGACAATAGGCGGGCCGCGGTGCCCAGCCCCACGATACGAGGATGGCCGAGTCGGATGAGGATCCCCTGATAAAAACGTCGGACGCCGATGGTTGCGGGCCAAAGCAACAGGAGGGCGAGGGCCCCGCGTGCCCTTTCTACCACGATTTCGGGATAATTGAGTAATCGTAAGAAGACGAACTCGTAGAGCGGGGTGGAGAAAATAATCAATGCCATGATCAGGGTGAGAAAGGCGTTGATCACCAACATGGCGTTTCGCGTGAGCCGATAAGCGGATTCATCGCGCACCAGGGCGCTCGATGCCGGTAACAGCATGATGATGGGGGCTTCGATGAGGACGGCGGCATAAAAGGCGACACCGTAAGCGGCCAGGATCAGTTCGGGGGTCGGTAAACGGGCAAGGCCGGAGTGCACGATGGGTTCACCTGCGGACATCATAATGCCGCTGAGCGCAAGCGGAATAAAGAAAATCAGGGTGTCGCGAAGGGTCAAGGGTTTTTGATTCACGTCCGTCACTCCCTGTACAGAATATACCACTGCTAGATTCTCGTGAAGCGAGGAGGGTCCAAACGGCAGGAGTTATGCGGCCATCGGCGAAGTTTATTGGCCAACCGGGGAATTTGGGAACGGGAGGGATTTCCAAATGGAACGACGACATGGCGTTATGATGGCAGTGGCCGTCCTTCTCGTGATCGTTCTGGCGGTGGCGTTTCAAGCGATCGGATGGGAAAATGGGGCCTTCGATCGCGATCCGGTTTCGCGAAACGATGATGAGGCGGATGGGATCATCGATTTGCCGAGACTTCATGAAGAGACGCCCACGGACTTGGATGCATTTTTGGCGTCCCGGCGATCAGTTCGCACCTATGCAGAAGAACCGGTCGAGTCCGAAGCGGTGAGCCGGTTGTTGTGGGCCGCCCAAGGCATTAACGATCCGGCGCGGGGTTTTCGAACGGCACCGTCGGCGGGTGCGTTATATCCGTTGGAGGTCTATCTGATTGTAGGCGAGGTGCCCGGGTTGGCGGCGGGGGTTTATCGGTATCAGCCGGATGGGCATCAGCTGAAGAGAATGCTATCCGGTGATATCCGGGGCAAGTTGGCCCAGGCGGCCCTCGGTCAGGATCCGGTGCGCCAAGCGCCGGCGGTCATGGTGGTGAGTGGATTTTATGAGCGCACGACCATTCAATACGGGGAACGAGGTGAACGGTATGTTCACCTTGAAGCCGGGCATGCGGCACAAAACCTTTGTCTTCAGGTGGAAGCGTTGGATTTGGCTTGTGTGGTGATCGGCGCGTTTCGGGATGAAGAGGTTCGAGAGGCTCTGCAGCTCGACGAAGATGAGACGCCCCTCTATCTGATTCCCGTGGGGCATCCCCAATCGTAGCAAGCCGGCTTCGGGTGACGATGTGTCCTGGTGCATCTTTTAATGAAAACCCAAACTTAAGGAAGCGATGCGAATCTGAGTGAACACTTTAGAAAGCGGGGGATGACGATGCGGATGCGTTGCACGGTTTGCAACTGGATTTACGATGAATCCGTCGAAGAAGTGCTCTTTGCCGAATTGCCCAATAGTTACACCTGTCCCGTTTGTGGAGCTCCAAAATCTGCCTTTGTACCGACCGGCCAAGCCGAACTGGAAGGGGGCCCTACGGTGGCCGAAGCGCTCGTCGGCCATCTGGTTTCCATCGGTGTTACGCGGGTGTATGGAATTCCGGGAGATTCGAACCTTCCCTTTATCGAGGCGGTGCGACAACACCCGGGGATCGAATTAGTCATGACCCGTCATGAGCAAACCGCAGCCTTTATGGCGAGCGCGCATGCAAAACTTACGGGGGAATTGGGCGTTTGCGTATCGATCGCAGGCCCGGGGGCAACCAATCTGATGACCGGCTTGATGGACGCGGCGAGTGATCGCGCCCCGGTCTTGGCGCTGGTGGGCCAAGTTGCCGGCATCTATCTGGGCTCGGAAGGCTTTCAGGAAATCGATCAGATTGAAATGTTTCGATCGTTTGCCGCTTTTGCCGAGACCCTCAGCATCCCCAGCCAACTGCCGCGTCTCTTTGGGATGGCGGTGAAATCGGCCACAAAACAAGGTGGTGTCGCGGTGTTGAGCATGCCGACGGACACCCTAGGCGATCGGGCCGCAGAAGAAGCGTGGGATCCTGCCCGACGTCTCTTTAACCCGAAGGTGATCCCGAGCGAGGTGGCACTTGATGAGGCGGCGAGACGCATTAATGAGGCTGAAGCGCCGGCCATCTTTGCCGGGTGGGGGTGCCGGGGAGCCTCCGACGTGCTCGAACGCTTTGTCGATCATTTGGGAGCGCCGGTTGCCACCACATCTCGCGCCAAGGGCGTCCTTCCCGAGACGGGTCCGCCGGTACTTGGGGTGATGGGATCCATCGGAAATCCCTTCACGCCCGGGGTGCTCGCTTCGAGCGATCTGTTGATTGTTTTGGGGACCGGTTTTCGCCAGCGCAATTTGTTGGCGGAGGTACCGATCCTTCAGGTCGATCATGATCCGGTGCGATTGGGCCGAAATTTCGATGTCGCGTACGGACTGGTCGGAGATGTCGAGGTAACGCTTGAGGCCCTGCTCCCCCGGCTCGAGCGTCGTGAAATGTCGCCGGAGATGAAAAAGCGCATGGAAGAAGCACGCGCGAGCTGGGCCCGAGAACTAGACGAAGCGATAAAGGACGAGGGCGACGTCCATCCGGCCCGGGTGGTGCGAGGATTACAAAAGGTCGTGGATCCCGACGCTGTGATGAGCGTCGACGTGGGCGATCATACCTATTGGCTCTACCGTTATTTTCAGACCCAACGTCAATTGACGCTGATGTCTGCGTCTATGGCCAGTATGGCGTTTTCCCT
>SLMV01000211.1 GCA_007133365.1 Clostridia bacterium | reverse complement strand
GCAAGGATTGGATTGGTGGTTAACTTACCGAGTAGCTTCCTTAATTTCTCACCGGCTGCTGCTTGAAGTCCGTCGCTCATGAACCGAATACCAAACAGCAACATTCCCAAGCCACCCAAGAAGGTTGCCAGCATACCAATGGTCAAACCCGCTCACCCCTTATTCGGCCGCTATACGCTGAGCCGATGGATCATGCTTGCGAGTACCCGCACACACCTCATTTACCATAACACGCTTTTAAAAACCGCAAAAGTCAAATGCCCATGATGCTATAGCCGGCATCCACATTGATGATTTCACCGGTAATTGCCGATGCCATCGGTGAAAAGAGAAAAACTGCAGCTTGGGCCACCTCTTCATGGGTCACATTCCGACCGAGGGGCGCTCGATCCGCATGAGCCTCGAGCATCTTGGAAAAACCGGGAACACCCCGGGCGGATAATGTGCTAATCGGCCCGGGCGATAAGGCATTGACGCGTATTCCATCCACACCCAAATCACGGGCAAGGTAGCGGACCGATGATTCAAGTGTTGCCTTGACCACCCCCATCACGTTGTAACCGGGCATCACGCGCTGCGATCCCAGGTAACTGAGGGTGACAATGCTGGCACCGGGCGCCATCAGGGGGCGCGCTCGGCGAGCAATTTCCACCAAGGAATGGGCACTAATTCGCTGGGCCGTTTGAAAGGCCTCCCACGACGTTTCGATGAAATCATCGGCCAGGGCATCCGGCGGCGCAAACGCCCATCCGTGTAAAATAAAGTCTAACCCCCCGAGTTCCTCTTCAATGTGGGTAAAGAGTGCGTCCAACTCTTCAGGCTGGGTGGCGTCACATACCCATAACGAGGTTTCGGGCAAGTCATCTTTCTCGATGAGTTTTGAGACGCGTCGAAAGAAACGATCATTTTGGCACGTCGCGCCCAACTCAGCCCCGTGATTGCTGGCTTCTTTTAGGGTCGCCCAAGCAATACTGTTCTTATTGGCAACACCCAAAATCAAACCTCGCCGTCCAGCTAACAATGGTTTCATCTTCTGGCCTCCTCATTGATACATCGTTTTTAACGTCTGATACTTTGCCGTTCGTTTCGAACCCGTCTTTGGATCCGCATGCTCCGATTTATGAATGTCCCCCCGGTCACCCGAAATCACCGGGGCACTCACCACTATTTGTGATACGGTTCCCCCCGAAGAATCGTGTGGCCGCGATAAAGCTGTTCCAATAGGATTAAGGGCACCATTTCATGCGGGAAGGTCAACCGCGATAATGACAGACGCATCGAACACCGGCTGATTAGCTCCCGGGAAAGACCAAGGGCCCCACCAATCAACCAGATCAGATGAGAATCTCCCGTAACCCCTCGATTATGCAAAAATTTTGCCAACTGGATTGAGGTAAAGGATCGCCCCCGTTCGTCGAGGGCGATCCAGTAACCCCTCCCCAGTTTCGAAACGCGCGCCTCCAACTCCTCGGAGGTCTCCTGAATAATGCGGTGCTCCGATCGGTTGGCCGTCTTACGATCGGGTACTTCAATGAGGTCAACTTTCGCATAAGGTCGCAGCCGATCAAAATAGGCCTCAACCCCCATACGAAAATGGGGTTCGCGCATTTTTCCCACGTGAAGCACGCTGTGCTTCATCATTCCGGCATCACATCGAGGGTCACATCAACCACCTCGGAGACACCATCACGAAGGATTTCAACTTCCACCGTCTCGCCCGGCGCTGTTTCTTCGAGATAGGCGAGAAGATCGACCACTTCTCGGACCTCGGCATCGTCAATCCGCACAATAATATCGCCCACGCGAATTCCGGCTTCATCAGCTGGGCTGCCATCCAGAACTCGTTCCAATTTGGCTCCACCGTTCTCTTCAACCGGAACGGGCGATACCGAAATGCCCATCCAGGAACGGTACACCGCCCCGTCTTCAATCAGTTGCGACGTGATGCGGGAAACGGTGTTGCTAGGAATTGCAAATCCCATTCCTTCAACCGTTTCACCGGCCATTTTGACCGTATTGATACCGATCACGCGTCCTTCTGAATCTAGGAGCGCCCCTCCACTATTGCCCGGATTGATACTAGCATCCGTTTGCACCAACTGAAACACGCGCTGGCGTGCCGCCTGCCCATACATCGCAGGCCGGACCCCTGATACCACCCCGACCGTCACGGAACGGGCAAATTCACGCCCCAACGGGTTCCCAATGGCGATGGCCAACTGTCCCGCGACGATCGTATCCGAATCGCCAAATTCCGCGGCCGTAAGCCCTGTGGCATCAATGCGGAGAACGGCTAGATCCGTCGAAGGATCTTCACCCACGATGGTAGCCGTATATTCCTCATTATCGTACGTTTCCACCAAAATTTCCTCAGCGTCCTCAATGACATGATAGTTCGTTACAATATAACCGTCCGAATCAATGATGACACCACTGCCCTGACCATCTCGTTCATAAACGCGTCCAAACGCATCCTGAACGCGCCGGACATTGGTCACCGTGACAATTGTCGGCGTGGTCTTTTCCACCACTCGAATGATGTTTTGTTCGTAATCGGTCACCACGGGGGGTTTTGTTGGTCCTGGGCTCGCTGGCGGTGCTTGAAGCCCTTCATCCGGCGCTTCAACAACGGGCATCACGCCCATATCTTGCATCACGGGCACCATTTGCGGGATAAGCATTACGATGAGAAGTGCACCAACGACAGCACCGAAGATAGCGGTAAGGAAATAACCCAACCGCCGATTGTCTTGGGGCGGTCGTGCATAGTTAGGATGCCCCGGAAAACGATTCACTCTTAACCCTCCCTCACGGAAGTATTTTAATCGCCTGCACCCCTAATCTATGCGATAAACTTTAAGAACATATTAACACCGGAAAAGAAGTACGATCAGCCATCTCCTATATTGGCAGCCGTGGTCTGACAATCTGCCTCACCTTGTTCGGATACGCCATCGGAATGTCGACAAAGGCGTGCATTGACCCCTCGCAATTTTTCTTCCAAAAACTCATAGCCTCGATCAACGTGTTCAATGCCGCTGACACGCGTGGTTCCTTCTGCCACCAACCCGGCAATGACCAACGAAGCCCCTGCCCGAAGATTTGAAGCCTTAACGGGTGCACCATGCAAGGTTTCAACACCCTCAACCACTGCGGTTCGTCCTTCAACGTGAATCCGCGTTCCCATGCGCTGGAGCTCGCTCACATGATTAAAACGGGTTTCGTAAATGCTCTCGCTGATAACGCTGGTCCCGCGTCCACGGCAGAGCAAAACCAGCATCTGCGGCATGGCATCGGTTGGAAAACCCGGATAGGGGAGGGTTTTCACATTGATCGCATTGGGCCGGTCATTTCCGATGACGCGAATCCAATCCCCGTTTTCTTCAATGATCACACCGGCTTCCCGTAATTTCGCCGAAACCGAATCAAGATGTTTGGGCACCACACCTCGCAAAATCACATCGCCCCCGGTCGCAGCCGCAGCGACGGCATAGGTGGCCGCTTCGATCTCATCCGGTATGATGGCGTGCTCGGCCGGAGCGAGGGATTCAACACCCCGAATCTTGATGGTGTCCGTCCCGGCTCCCACCACGCGAGCGCCCATCGCATTAAGGAAGTTGGCAACGTCGACAATGTGCGGTTCTTTGGCGCAGTTTTCTAAAACGGTCGTTCCTTCGGCCAAAACCGCCGCGTACATAATATTGATCGTGGCACCGACGCTGGCAACATCCAAATAAATATGCGCACCCCGAAGCTTATCCGCCTGGGCGATCACTTCCCCATGGGCAATCCGAGTATCCGCCCCTAGAGCACGAAAGCCTTTCAGATGTTGATCAATGGGCCGCTGGCCAATGTCACAGCCCCCCGGGAGACCAACCCGAGCATATTGAAACCGCCCTAATAAGGCACCCAGAAGATAATAGGACGCCCGAATCTTCTTGACCTCCTCCAGTGGTGTGACATCCGGTTGGATGTTTGTCGCATCAATCTTCATTTGGCTCCAGGTGGGACGCTGAACTTTCGCCCCTATGCTGGATAAAATATTGCTATAAGTGGCCACGTCACCAATTGCCGGCAGATTCTCCAGCACACTGGCTCCTTCAGCCAAAATGGCCGCCGGGATGGCCGCGACAGCCGAATTCTTTCTGCCCCCCACTTCGATCTCCCCTGATAGCGGGTTCCCACCTACAATGTGCAATTCTGTCAACGTTCTCCCCACTCTCCCAAGTTGCCGTCCCCACAGGGCATTGGTTTGGCTCGCAATTTAATCAAAGTGCAATATTTCCCTTATGTATTCTTTCCCGTTCTTTCAAACATTTCCTTCCTTTCCCGGCGGTATCTTCCTCAGCCCCCTACGCGGGCCATTTGATGACGCCCGAAAAGGCATTAATAATGATAAAGGTATCATCGTGGAACCTCAAGCGCCATGCCGGCTCAACCGTGGTGGTCCCTTCTGCCACATCACCAAAATATCCGAGCGTGACTTCCACCAAGGACGCCTCCTCCGGAGCCAATTGGCCGATGCGGGAAAGGTTGGCGGTTGTGACCTGCTTGGCCGGCAAAACCGCCCGCACCTCTTCTGAGCGTTCCCTTGCTTGCAAAGGTAGAAAATTAAATTCCAAAATACCCTCATCATCAACCGTCATACCCATTCCCCCCGAAAAAAGGGGACGCCCGTCATGGTGTTCGAGAAAACGAACGATCCGTCTCCCCTCCTCCAGCTGAGACGTCCAATCCTGGATCATTTCCTCGGGTTGACGCCCGAGATAGGCGAGCAACTCGTGGGCACGGGCCACGGCAATCGCCTCGGTCACGTTATTTTCCATCTCACCGTCAAGCCTTTGGTATCGAATCGTTCCCTCGGTGCTTCGAAGCAAAATGGCCGATTCCGATCGAAAACCCGCGGGGAGGCCGCCAATGGTGATGGGCGTCAAATCTTCGTCCTCAAAAAGCACCGGCAACAACCGCTCGAGATCCGGTTCCCCTTTTAGCAACTCCAGTGGGGCCAACCGGGGCGTCCCCTCCGGCATTTCCGTTCCCAGTTCGATACCAACATCCCAAAGTTTCTCCTCAAATGAGACTTGTAACCCCGGGCGATCGGAATTAATGACTCCGTCAGCCGGACGGATCTCGGTCAAAAACTGGTAACCGAGCAGTAGATTACCCGCCAAAAAACAAAGGATGAGAATGGTTTTTGCTCGGGACCAATTCACACAAATCCCCCCTCAATCATTTGGGGTGACAATGATCTCGCCACTGGTTGCATCGACCAAAAAGGATCCATG
>SLMV01000124.1 GCA_007133365.1 Clostridia bacterium | reverse complement strand
GCCACCCAACGACCCGTCGGCGATACCTGAGGATCGCTCACGGTGCGTAACGAAAAAAGATCGCGCGGACATATACCGCGCACGCCATCTGCTAATTCCGACATCATCGACTCCTTTCTTAGATGCAGCCCGGTGCAAGCACTCCCATACTCGAAGTGTCTTCGCGTTGAATCCGGCGATTTCCTTGCCAAAATTGAGGTAAGGCCCAAAAGGATTTTCGACGCGTTAAACGAAGTTCTGATAGGAAGTCTAACCAAAAGCGCTGCAATACTTGTAAGGAGGAGCATGGATGCGGATGATTATTTCGGATGTCAATTTGATTGATGGAACGGGCTCAGGTCTTCAGCCTTTTGTTCATCTCGTCATTGAAGACGATCAACTGGTGGAGGTCTTATCGAGTGACCTTCCCCAAGAGATGGGGAACACCAAGGTAATGAATGGGAATGGACGTTGGGCGTTGCCTGGGCTTTTCGATCTACATGTGCATATTGCCACCTGGCATGGTCAACCCGATGTTGATCGATATAAAACCTATCAGCCAGCCAAGGCCGCAGTCTTGGGCGCCAAGCGAATCCATCAAACATTAATGGGTGGCGTTACGACGCTTCGAGATCTGGGGACGGCCCACGGTGTTGCCATTGCCCTAAAAGAGGCAATTGAAAAAGGGCAATTGATGGGCAGTCGGATTCTACCTTCGGATAAAATCATTTGCGTCACCGGCGGGCATGGGCATGATGTCGAAGGCATGAGTCGGGAAGCGGATGGACCGGATGATGTCCGACAAGCGGTCCGCGAACAGCTTCGAGCCGGGGCCGATCTGATCAAGATTTGCAATACTCACCGGGCACCTCTTTCGGAGTTCACCCAAGAGGAGCTTCAAGCAATCGTCAGTGAGGCGCATCGAAACGGCGTTCTTGTTGCTTGTCATGTGGGCATTGAACCCGGTTATCAGATGGCGGTTCGCGCGGGCATTGATACCGTGGAACATGGCAATCTCCCGTCGGATGAAACGATTGCTCTGATGGCAGAACGGGGCACTTATTGGGTGCCCACGGTCTCGGTAAGCCGGGGCCTGATTGATGGGGAGCGGGCCAATATGACGGTCGAACAGGTGCGCGAGGCTGTGAAAGAGCGGGTCGAAAAACGTGAGGTGAGCCGGAGAAAGAGTAAGTTCGGCATTCAATACATGACCGAATCGTTTCGTCGAAGCCCCGAGGTTTTTCAAAAGATGCGCGAAGCCGGCGTTTTGATCGCATGTGGCACCGATGTGGATGCGTCACAGGACCGAGAAGGTGCCTTGCCGATGGATGCCGCCAAAAATGAAATGAAATGGTTCGTCCGATTTGGGATGACCCCAGAAGAGGCGATTGTGGCCGCCACGGCAACGTCCGCTCGTGCGGCGGGTATCGGCGATTGGGTTGGTACACTTAAAAAGGGGAAGGTGGCGGACATTATCTTGCTCGAGCGAGACCCGCTTGATGACATTGATGCAATTGATACGGTATCGGCGGTAATCAAAGAGGGCGTCATCGTTCGGGATGATGCGTAAATTTGATTCGATGAGTGGAGAGTTTTTGGGCGGGTGTCGTGAGCCTCACGACACCCGCCGCGGTTTCGCACGTTTTCATTGGAATGGAACCGTTCGCTAGGTTAAATAAATCTTAACTTCTTCGCTCGATGGATAGTCTATAATGGGGGAAACGCTTGGGTAGCATCAAGACTGTGGCAAGAGGAGGTTACTCAACATGAAGAATTGGCGTGGTCCCATTTTGGCCATGCTGTTGTTTGCGGTATTAATGGCCTACGTCAACTGGGGGATGTCGGACGAGACCGTCGAACCAAATGATGAAGAGTTTGGTGAAAAGCGCGTAACCGATGTGAATTATGAGGACATTCGCTCGGTGATCGTTCGCTGGCAAGATCGGCCGGAACTTCGCGTTGACGCTGAAGTAACGGAAGAGGGAGAAATGAAATACCAGTTGATGTCTCCCTTCGAACGACCAACGGACCAACATCATTCGGAACTTCTTTACAAAGTGGCCGCACGCATTTGGGTCACCCGTTTGATTGCGGAAGAGGATGAAGACACCACGGTTGATCCATCGGAGTATGGATTGGATGACCCCGATGGCGAAATCATCATGCGATTAGAGAATGGGGATGAGGTACGGGTCTTGATTGGCGATCAGAGCCCCATATTCACCGATGGTGAGCCGGATCGTTACCTTCAGGTTGAAGGTGAGAACAAAGTTTATCTGCAACCGGGTATCGGTCTCGAATTTTTCATTACATCGCCGGACAAATGGCGAGACCCGGTGTTATTACGATTGCGGGATAAAAACATGAGCGAAATTGTTATCGAGACAAATGGAGATAGATGGGCCCTCCAAGCACAAGACGATCATTATGGCTGGGCTTTAGTCGAGCCGATCGAACTGCAGGGAAGTCCCACCGTGGTGGAAAACTTCTTCCGGCAGTTTCACAGTCTTCGCACCGAGGCCTTCGTTGAAGATGAGCCCACCGAGGAGCAGCTTCAAACGTGGGGGCTCGATGAGCCGCGCTTTGTCTTCTCCTTCGTAGCCGAAGAAGGCGTTCAAACGTTGTCGGTGGGAGCGCCGGTGGCCGATGCGGAGGAGCAGGAAAAGCATTACGCCCAAAAAGGCGATGAGCCGTACGTTTACACGATCCCCACCGAGGTACTGGCCACCCACGGGCTAAATCATTTCTCGGAGTGGATAGCGCTTCGACCGTTTGAAGTGGCGACGGTGGGACAAGCCTTGGCCCTAGATGCTCAATGGCAGACGCGGGATTATGAATTGACCCTCGGGGACGATGGAGATTGGACGGGAGTTTTTGACGGGAACGATCCCATCGAACTTCCCCTTCGAGCCACTCAGGAAGGAATACGGGGTGTGCTTAATCTCAACGCTATTGATGCTCGGGTTCGCGAGGACGGACAGACCGAGAGCGAATTTCTAAGGGAAGTTGGCTTGGATGATCCGACGGGGCATATCACTTTGGAATATCGTGATGATAGGACGGATGAGCGACGGACGCTCACCTTGCTCATTGGATCGACCGAAAATGACCGGGTTCACGCTAAAGTCGAAGGTTATCCGGCCGTTTTGATCTTCGAGAATCTCGAGTTGGTCTTCGAGCGGATTGGTGAACTGGAAGCTGCCAGCTAACGCTAAGGCATCTTGGTGAATTCATTTTGATGAGGGGGTTGGGACCATTGGTGACGGGTCCAGCCCCCTCGTGTTTAAGGCATCTTTTGTAACTGTTTTTTTGACCAACGCGGGTAGGTGACAAAGAACGTTGATAGGACTTCCTTGTACATATTCAAGCGGCCGAGAAAGCCGGGGATGAGCCCATATTTTTGCTCTTTCATGATATGGCTGACGCCGGGCCAATAAACGCGGGTGGGCGTGACGCCGAGATCGCGTGCATAACGGGTAAGAAAGACTTCAACACCAAAACGAAGAGGCGAAAGGTTGGGGAGTTGGTCAATGAAGGAGCGATGCAAAGCGCGTTGCCCGTTTAAAATTGCGAACCATTTTTGCACCGCATCGATCCCGGGATGCGCTCGAGTGAACTGAGCGATACTCATCAAGGCCTGATCATCGTCGTACAGTGGTTGAAGCAGGCGCCTTAAATGTTGAACGGTTAGTCCGGTGAGGTCTGCATCAATGAACGCCACGATGTCAGCCTTTGATGCGCACTCCAATCCCGATTGCAAAGCGGCCGCTTTTCCGCGGTTTTCTTTATGAGCCCGGAAGGTGACCGGGTATTGGCGAATGACGGAGGGTGTCTGATCCCGCGACCCGTCATCGACGGCAATAACTTGGTCAAAAAGCTCGGATTGAAGCAGTACCCGGAGCACGTTTCCAATTCGGGGCGCCTCGTTGTAGGCAGGGACAATGACGGTGGCTCCTGTGGTCATGGTCGGTCCTCCTCCAAAACTCCGGAGGGGCTTTCTTTGGCCCCTCCGGTTATCGCTTCTTCTTACCTAGTTGTCATTGTTGCTTTTCGTAACCTCGGGACTTCGAATCGGCTCCCAGAAGTCCTCCGGCTGGTTTTGAAACAACGCCTCAGATTGAGCATGCCACGTTTTTGCGATCCGGTCCAGTTGCCGTGCGTTTTCGCCCTTTAGAATAGCCTCAGCGCCAGGGTGCGTTCCTTCAGCCCCCGATTCTTTGACAATATCCCGAAGTGTTTCCGGATTATCAATCAGCGGGCAGGGCGCGTAATGGTTCTTGCTAAAAGGCTGATGCTTTCTAAACGCTTCAAGTAAAGGCGATTCGAGTGCTTCCTCGAAGGATACCTCGTTGATATTATGCGTGGCAACATGCACGAAGGCGCAGGGTTCGACGTCTCCGGCTGCATTAATGTGAAGATAAACCCTTCCTCCGGCGATACAACCATCAATGAGCGGGCCATCATTCCAAAAATCGATGATAAGCATCGGGTATTGGCCGCGCAGTTCGCTGGAGCGGTGTGCTAAGTCTTCTCGCTGCTGGGGCGTCAGCATTAATTCAAAGTCGGGATCTCGTCCGATGGGCATATAGTGGAAGATCCAAATGTAGACACACCCCTTTTCATCTAGAAATTGCACAAAATCATCCGAGACGATTTCATCGATGTTGTCCCGGGTGGCGGTGAGCGATACTCCAAAGGGAATGCCCCGATCGCGGCAGCGGTCCATGGCTTGGATGACCCGGTCAAAGACGCCCTCTCCGCGGCGGCCGTCCGTGGCGTGACGCCCCCCTTCTAGGCTGAAAACCGGCGAGAAGTTTCCGGCCGCTTCTAAGGCATCCGCATAGTTGGCATCCAAGAGCGTGCCGTTAGTAAAGGCCATAAAAGCCATATCATTGTGCTTTTTCATCAAATCAATGAGATGCGGGTAAAGGAGCGGTTCGCCTCCGGAAAAGATGGTCCAATAAATGCCCATGTCTTTCATCTCTTGAAGTAGCGTATCAAAGCGCTTTGGATCAATGCGGTCACTTTGCTCATACTCCCCGGCCCAGCACCCATCGCAATTGAGGTTACAGGCGGATGTCGGATCGAGCAGCACGACGGTCGGACACGGTTTTCCTTGCTCAACGCGTTGCCTCCGGATTGGCCCGGTGAGAAAGAGGGAATTGAGGGCCCAGTTTTCAACGAACTTCTCGACGATCTTGGGATTCTTAACGGCTAGTTTGGCCTTTCGAAGCACATTAGGGTCGCGCTGGATACGGTCATCGAGACGATTCAAAGCTTCCAAATATCGACCGTAGCTCGCAAATTGACG
>SLMV01000131.1 GCA_007133365.1 Clostridia bacterium | reverse complement strand
TGCCTTCGATGACGTGCAGACGCCCTATATCCACATCCAAACGGGGGATGGAATTCATTAACCCCTCGGTATAGGGATGCATGGGTTCCTTGAACACATCGAAAACCGAACCCTCTTCTACAATTTTGCCCGCATACATGACGATGACCCGCTCTGCCATCTCGGCAATAACACCGAGATCGTGGGTAATCAGCATGATGGACATCTCGAGCTCGTCCTTCAAACGCTTCATCAGTTCGAGAATCTGGGCCTGGATGGTCACATCGAGTGCTGTGGTGGGCTCGTCGGCAATGAGCAGTTTCGGATCGCAGGATAAAGCCATGGCGATCATGATACGCTGCCGCATTCCTCCGGATAATTGGTGGGGATACTCGTCAACCCTCTGCTCAGGGGAGGGAATACCAACAAGCGTCAACATCTCAATGGCTTGTTTACGAGCTTCCCGTTCCGAAAGGCCTTGATGGAGTTCGATTGCCTCCATGATCTGATCGCCAACCGTGTACACCGGGTTCAAAGAAGTCATGGGCTCCTGAAAAATCATAGAGATTTCGTTACCCCGAATTTTACGCATCCGGGATTCCGGAAGATCTAAAACATTTTCCCCTTCAAAGTAAATCTCCGATCCTTCCAGGATTTTCCCTGGGGGAGTCGGGATCAGTCGCATGATGGACAATGAGGTAACACTCTTGCCACAGCCACTTTCGCCAACGATTCCCAGGGTTTCTCCGCGTCGAACTTCAAACGACACATCATCGACAGCCGGAACTTCTCCTTCCTCGGTAAAGAAATGGGTCGAAAGATTCTTGACAGTTACCAATGCATCAGACACGTAATCACTCCGTTCTACACGAGTCTATTCGTAGACGCATACCGTTTCACAATCGCCCACAAGTAGCATTATAGTATAAATTAGCCGAAAATTCCTAGCTTCCTTCGTCGAAAATTTCATAAAAATATGGAAGATCGCCCAAGATTGGAAACTGCCACGACATTTCGTCTTGCCAGCCCTCAGGCACAACAATTGATCGCCGGGGATGATAGAGAAAATGAACCGGTTTTTCGTCTCGAAGATACCCTAACGCCGCAACCGCCTCGCGCCAGGTTTCCGCATCGAAGAAGACCTCTAGCGTTAGCGATTCGTTCTGGGAGGCCCTTCCTTCGTAACCCCACGGGTTATCAGTCCCCCAGGTCGTTTGGTCGAAAAAATCCGACCAGGACATCCCAAAGAGATAAAGATCGAATCGATTGCGCCCAAAGATAGTATAAAGAAACGGGTCTCGCTCCACGGAAAGCGGAATAACTTCCAAATCAATGGCTTTGAGGTCATCCGAAATCATCTGTGCCGCCCGTTCTCGTCGACCATCGCCTTTCGGGAATAATAGATAGTAACGAGCATCCGGATCCATTTCATACTCCTGCTCCTGTAAAAGCGCGCGTGCTTTTTCGGGATCATACCCCGGGCGCGCTTCGCCTTCACCGGATCCGATCGCAAACAGCCCCGTCCATTCATGCACCTCCCCGGCGAGCTCATGGGCAATCTCCCTTTCATCAATTGCCCAAGCCACCGCCTTACGCACCTGATCATCGGCAAACAAGGGATTGTTGAGATCAAAACCCAAATATTCCAGTCCCGGCCCGACCAATCCAACCCTTTGATGGGTACTCGGAATTTCATCCTGCGACAATCGGCCCCCTACGGGACCCACAAAGACATCATAAACATCCGATGTTTCATCAAAATTCGGCCGATCCCGAAGCAGCCAGTAATCGATCACCTCAAGTTTTGCCGACGATTGCTCCCGACGCTCCAACCGCAAATTCGTTCCCGTTTCCGTCGCGTTCTTGCGGGTCCATCGATAGGGTCCCGCCCCCATGGGATCATTCGTTCGGAGGTATTCGGCTAGATGCTCGGGCCCCACTTCCTGCAACCGATGACTCGGTAGCGGACTTAATCTTGCTAAATACCAGACCACGGCGGGTTTGGGCTCACCCAGTGAAAGGGTTAGGGTCTCCCGGTCAAGCACCTCCAATCCGCTGATGGCATCCGCCTCGCCCTGACGATAGTCCGCGACGCCTTCAATTGCATCGAACACCGGGCTCGGGTCCCTTCCCGAAAACTCGGGGTGAAGCAACATCTCCAACCCCAAAGCGAGATCATCAGCCGTTACTGGCTCCCCGTCGTGCCAGACGGCGTCGGGTTCAAGCGCAGCCGTTAAGACCTTACGCTCAGCATCCCACGACACGGAAACGAGATTTGGTTGCATGCGAAAATCCCGTCCCTGACGTAACCAAGTCCCAAACACCCATCCGGTCACCGGATTCTCCGCCTGAGCCGGCCAGTCAAGTAACGGGTGATGCTCCAGGCTCACCTGACCCCAAGCGGCCACCGAGACCGTGGCGGCCGGCGCCTCATCCGGCTGCGGATCGATCGGGTCCTCCTCCTTTTCCGATGCCTCATCAGGTGCCCAACCACACTGCCAACCGATGAGAATAAACCCGAGCACCAATATCACCGCGATCCATTGCTTACCATGCATTCGACGTTCCTCCACCCTTAATTCGATGTTGTCGCCAAAATATGTAGCTGGCTACGACGCCAAAGACCAAGAACACCAAAGACAAAACATCACCAGCCGGCGGGATCATCGGGCGAACCGAGCCCGCCATCAACCCCGTCAACAGGGCCAATGTCCACGCTTCGTACCGCCGAAAAGCCCGGTCCATCACTCGTGTCATCACCCACAACCCCAAAAGCGCCCCGACGGCAAACACCACCAGCCCGGTCCACTCCCACGCTGCCGCCATCTCGATCACGTGTTCGTACATCCCAAAGAGAATGAGCACCGTCGCTCCACTAATCCCGGGCAGAACGAGAGTGCCTCCGCTGACTACCCCCGCCAGAAGCACCCAGGGGACGCCTCGACCGGTAGCGACCACAGCAGATAGCGGATCGTGCGGAACCAAAAACCATATCGTGCCCAGGGCGACGAGGGCACCGGCCAACTGCCATCCCGAAAGGGGCTGGCGTCGGTAGAATTCCAGGACCGTCACCAAAACCATCCCGAGAAACAAAGCATACATGGCCTCCGGGATGATTTGTAAGCCCAGCCGAACCACCTGAACACCAAAAACGACGCCCAAAAACCAGCCCAGGATCAACAAAATCATCGGTCGCACTTTAAAATGCGCAATCTCATAGACAAATACCCGGTAAATACCCAAAACGAGGGCCACGGTTCCAGCGCTTAGACCTGGAATTACAGTGGCGAGGCCAATGGCGATACCGGATCCAACCTTTTGTAGCCAACCCAACTCGGACCACCGCCTCAGTCTTTTACCTGTTCAAGGGGCGCATAATCTGCCACCACCGTCTTCAGACCCTCGGAATCGAAAACAATGGTCAATTCAACGTCGTCTTCTCGACGCTGACACCCCACAATTCGCCCCTCCCCCCAAACGCGATGACGAACCTTCTCACCGGCTTGCCACTTGACCTTAGGAGCAGACATTTCTTTTTGTTTTTCCTTTTTCGGCGCCGAGCGATTCAATGATGCGCCCAGTTTGTGATCCGCTGGTGGCATGAGACAGGATTCCGATTCTCTGGGCTCAAGTTCCGCCAACATGTCCTCGCCAATTTCGTCGATGAACCGAGAAATCACGGTCGGACTCGGGTACTCACCATAATAGCTGCGCGATGCAGCAGAGGTCATGATCAGGCGATCCTCCGCCCGCGTCATCCCCACATAGCAAAGACGACGTTCCTCTTCTAAGGCCGTGGATTCAAGCAGACTCCTTGCGTGGGGAAACAAACCTTCTTCCAACCCGACCATAAAGACCACCGGAAACTCGAGGCCCTTGGCACTGTGGAGGGTCAGGAGCGTGACTTGGTTTTCCGACTCCTCATAGGTATCCACATCTGTCACCAGTGCCACCCCGTTTAGAAAGGCAAGGAGGGCCCCCTGACCTTGGGATTCAATGTCTTCGGCCCCGGGGATCAATCCCCGACGAACGTCTACCACGAACTGCTGAGCGCTCGCAATGAGCTCTCGAAGATTATCCCGACGGGAAAAGGATGTAATCGGCTCCAACTCATCCAAATAGGTCCAATAATCCACCGCATCGAGTGCCGCCTCCAAAATTTCGGCGGGCGAACGTTGCTGCACATCTTGAAGGACCGAGATTAGCCCTTGACCGAAACGTGCCAGTCCGAGACGCTGGGGTTTATTCAAGCCCGGCACCGACTCCGGATTGGCCAACACTTCGTGGATGTTCAACCCGTTGGCTTCTGCAAATTGTTGTATCTTATCTAAACTCGCGGGCCCGATCCCCCGTTTGGGGCGGTTGATAATCCGCCGGACGCTCACCCAGTCCTGAGGATTGGCAATAACCCGTAAAAGACTCAATGCGTCTCGAACTTCGGTCCGATCATAAAATCCGACCGAACCCAAGATCCGGAAGGGCACGCTTCGTTCATGGCAGGTCATCTCCAGTAATCGGGATTGGGCATGGGTGCGATACAAAATGGCAAAATCCGACCACGGTCGGTTCTCCTCACGCGCCAGCTGTTCGATATAAGAGACCACAAAGCGGGCTTCCATTTCAGCCGAGGGCGCGTGATAAAAAATGACGGGATCACCACCATCTCGACGCGTCCAAAGTTCTTTTTCCTGACGCGCCGCGTTATGGCGAATAATTCGATGGGCCGCTTCCAAGATAGGCGATGTCGAACGATAGTTTTGTTCCAACTTATAAATGTCCGCCTCGGGGAAATCCGATTCAAAGCGCAAGATATTGCCGATATCCGCGCCACGCCAACCATAGATCGACTGGTCGGAATCCCCTACCGCGAAGATATTACGATGGATCTTGGAAAACGCCTTGATGAGTCGATATTGGGCATGATTGGTGTCCTGATACTCATCCACCAAAACATGTTGAAACTTCTCCGCATAATGCGTTCCAATATCGGGGTGCGCTAAGAGCAGATGCGTGGTCAGCCGAATGAGATCATCAAAATCCATCGCGTTATACTCGAAAAGACGCTTCTGATAATCAACATATAGGTCGGCCACCTTCTGTTCAAAATAATCCCCTGGCTTAAAATCAGCCGGCCCCAACAAGTCGTTTTTCGCCCGACTTATCCGATCAAGGATCGCATTGGGTTGCCACTGTTTCTCGCTGAGGTTTTGCTCCTTTAGAATATCCTTGATTAAACGTTGCTGATCGGCCCGATCAAAGATCGCGAAACTAGAACTGTATCCCAGTCGTTCGGCATTCAAACGAAGAATGCGCAGTCCGATGCCGTGAAAGGTTCCGATCCACATACCCCGGATGGAATCCCCGATCAAAGCCTCACAGCGTTCGCGCATTTCCCGCGCGGCTTTATTGGTAAAGGTGATGGCCAGGATATCATTCGGATGAACCTCACGTCGGTGAATGAGATAGGCCAAGCGATGGGTCAAAACCCGAGTCTTTCCACTTCCGGCACCGGCTAAGACCAACACCGGACCCTCTCCGTGCGCTACGGCGCTTTGTTGTACGTCATTAAGGCGATTCCGCCACTCCAATATTTTCACCCCGCTCGTTCGCCCATTTTAACATGGGGATCGGAGCCGATGATAGCACCATTTTGACTTCCCCGTCCGTTAGGAATCGAGGCGGGCCGCCCCGAAATGACACGACCCAACAGTGTGCGCTTGCCCGATCAGCCGGATGCCTTGTCGATAAACTTTGCGTTCGTTCTCATGCCCACTCGACGCGGCAACATCGAGAATCCGCCACTTATAGTTGCGCAATATCCCGTCGGAATTGCACTCCCCTAAAAGAGATTCCTTCCACTGCATCATAGGCTCTTTCGCTTGCCCGGGCCAAACCATCGCCAACTGCCGTGACACCGAGGACGCGACCACCGGCGGTGACCAACCCGTCGTTCGCTTGTTCAGTGCCGGCGTGAAATACGAGGACATCTTCTGGTACGTGCTCGAGCCCTTTGATCGGATGCCCCTTCTCGTAAGGCCCGGGATACCCGTTGGATGCCAAGATGACACAAACGGCGGCCTCGTTGCGCCATCTGATCGCCTGTGCTTGCCGTTTGAAATCATCGGTGACACCGGCGGAGGCCAACAGTAAGGGCAAAAGATCCGACGCCAACCGCGGGAGCACCACCTGGGTTTCGGGATCACCAAAACGGCAGTTAAACTCCAAGACCTTGGGTCCCGCATCCGTTAGCATCAAGCCACCGTACAACACACCGCGAAACGGAGTACCCCTTCGTCGCATCTCGTCGATCACCGGCCGTAGCACCGAGGATTCAATTTGCGTCATTAACGGCTCATCACAAAACGGAACGGGCGAATAGGACCCCATCCCGCCTGTGTTGGGCCCTTCTCCATGTTCGCGGATCGATTTATAGTCCTGGGCGGCGACCAAAGGCACCACCTCGATGCCATCCGTAATCGCCATGACACTCAACTCGGGGCCCTCAAGGCATTCTTCGATAATGACCCGCCGACCGGCCGAGCCTAAGCGCTCTTGTTCCATCAGTTCGGCCAGGATCGTTAGTCCCTCCTGACGATCGTTTACGACCGTTACGCCTTTTCCGGCCGCCAGACCATCCGCCTTGATCACTTTTGGTAACGAACAAGAGCCAAAATATTCACGGGCCGCCCGGGGATCATCAAACACCTCGTAATCCGCCGTCGGAACGTTGCAGCTGAGCATCAAATCTTTAGCAAATGCTTTGCTACTTTCAATTTGGGCAGCCGCTCGCGATGGCCCAAAAGCCGGAATCTTTGCATCGGACAACGCATCCACCAAACCCGCTGCCAGTGGGTTTTCCGGCCCGATCACCACCAAATCCACCACTTCTCGTTTCGCTGTCTCTACCACCTCGGAAATATCATCCGGATTCGCCCGAATTCGCCGGGCTAAATTTTCCATTCCGGGATTCCCGGGTAAAGCCAAGAGGTCGGTCAGCGCCGAACTCTGAGCCAATTTCCACACCAAGGTATGTTCGCGACCTCCCGAACCCAACACTAAGACTTTCATCGTTCCCTCCTCTTTAATGACGAAAATGGCGACGGCCGGTAAAGAGCATGGCCATGCCGGTGGCATCGGCAACTTTGATCGAATCCTCATCGCGCAAAGAGCCACCCGGTTGAACGATCACACCGATTCCGGCTCGCGACGCCGCTTGGGCAACATCATCAAACGGTAAAAAACCATCAGAGGCTAATACCGCGCCTTCGGCAGCATCCCCTGCGTTATCGAGGGCGAGTTGGGCCGATCCCACCCGATTCATTTGGCCGGCACCCACTCCCAGCGTCCGCTGATCACGAGCGATCACGATGGCATTGGATTTGGTGTGCTTTGCGACCAGCCAGGCAAATTCAGCATCTCGCCATTGAGCATCCGTCGGTGCATACTGTCCGGCAACGGTCCAGTCCGTCACCGACACCGCACCCACATCGGGTGAATTGAGAAGCACACCACCACTGACAAAACGTCCTAAACGCCGCGCGCTAGAGTCGTGGTCGCCTCTTCTGATCTCTTTCAAACCGGGGTGAGCAATGACCCGCAGTTTCTTTCGTCGTGCTAATCGGGTCAGAGCGTCTTCGCTAAAAGACGGCGCGATCAAAACTTCCAAAAACAGTTTCTTGTCAACAATGAAAGAAACGACGTCCATGTCCACCGGTCGATTGAGCGCAACCACACCGCCGAATATGGAGACGGGATCACTTTCATAAGCAGCCGAAAAAGCCGATGCAATATCATCGCCCAACGAAACCCCACATGGGTTGGTGTGCTTAACGGCGCATGCCCCCGGTTCATCAAACTCCGATAACAGTCCAACCGCAGCATCGATATCAACAATGTTGTTAAACGATAACTCGGGTCCCATCAACAATTCCATGGCACTCAAATCAACTGACGTGTTGCCTGGATAGGAATAAAAGGCGGCCGATTGATGAGGATTTTCCCCATACCGAAGGGACCATTTCTTTTTAAGCGGCAAGGTCAATTCATCGGGATACTGCGTCGTTGGGTCGAGGTAATCGGCAATCAAGGCATCATAACGCGACAAATGCCGAAAAGCACTCCCCGCAAGCCGGCGCCGAAAGACCGCATCAACGTCCCCAAGATTCAGCGCTTTTAAAAGCCCGGGATAATCGCTGGGATCACAACAGACCATAACCGACGGGAAGTTCTTGGCCGCTGCCCGAAGAAGTGTGGCGCCGCCCACATCAATCTTCTCAAGGATTTCCGCCTCCGAGGGACTCGACGCCAATGTCGCTTCAAAGGGATATAAATTAACCACGACCAAGTCGATCGGAAGGTACCCAAACTCCCCCAACGCCTCCATGTCCTCCGGACAATGGCGACGGGCTAAAATCCCCCCGAAGATGGCCGGATGCAGGGTTTTCACCCGGCCGTCCAAAAAAGAAGGATGCCCGGTGTAATCCGAAACATCCGTAACCGAAACACCAGATTCCGATAAAGTCGAGGCCGTTCCCCCCGTCGAAATAATCGTCCACCCCTGATCGATCAATGATTCTGCCAACGGAATAATTCCGGATTTGTCCCAACAACTAATAAGCGCGACTCTATCCTTCGTCATCGCGAATCCACACCTTCCTTCCCTCGACTTCTAATTGATCTTTGGCCCATAGACGGAGGGCTTTGGGGTAAATCTGATGTTCCCATTCTAAAATGCGCGCAGCCAGGGTGTCTTCATCATCCTCTTGCTGCACCCAAACCGCCGCCTGAAGCACAATTGGGCCCGTATCCACTCCTTGGTCCACCAAGTGCACCGTACAACCCGCAATTCGCACCCCGTAATCGAGTGCCTGGCGAACCGCATTCAAACCAGGAAAAGCGGGAAGAAGCGATGGGTGAATATTGAAGATCATCCCCTCGAATCCCTCAATCACGTTTTCGGGCAAGATCCGCATAAACCCGGCCAGGGCGACCCCGTCCACCTCATGGTGCCGAAGGATCTCAAGCGCCTTCTCACCGAAGGCTTCGCGAGAGTCAAAATCTCGATAACGAAGCACTTCCACTTTGAGGCCAGCCTCTTTTGCAATCGCGATGGCCGGCGCCGTGGGCTGATCCGTGAGCAATAAGACTGGATGCACCGGAATAGCGGCATCATCCGCCGCGGATAAAATGGCTTGCATGTTGCTTCCTCGCCCTGATGCCATAAACGCCAATCGTTTATGAGCCATCGTCCTTCACCCGCCCCAAAAGCCAAGCGGAATATCCAAGATCATCAAGGAGTGAGAGCGCATCGTTTGTCGTTTCTGGAGGGACGATAACCACCATGCCCACGCCGAGATTAAAGGTGCGACGCATTTCCTCCACCGAAACGTTACCGGCATCGGCCAATACGTCAAAAATTGGCGGCACCTGCCAGCTCGACCAATCCACTTGTAATTGAAGCCCCTCGGGCACCACCCGCGAAATATTGGCCATCAACCCGCCACCGGTAATGTGCGCACAAGCCAACGCCCAGCCCTTTTTGAAAAGGGCACGAACCGGACGGACATAAATCCGGGTCGGACGTAATAGGGCCTCACCCAATGTCTCGTCCAAACCATCCAATGGCTCGGTCAGATGCCATCCGCATTCTTCTACGATCCGACGAATCAAGGAATATCCATTGCTATGCGGACCGGACGACGCGAGGCCAATTGCCACATCATCAGGTTGTATCCGCCGGGGTTTAGCGCCGGGATCGCCTTCAAGAATGCCAACGGCAAATCCCACGATTTCGTGATCACCGAGCTGATAGACTCCGGGCATCTCGGCCGTCTCGCCCCCTATGAGCGCACACTCCGCTTCACGACAACCTTCAACCAATCCTTCGACCAACGCTTGGATAGGCTTTGGTTCGAGTTTAGCAGCCGCAATATAGTCAAGGAAGAAGAGGGGACGTGCTCCCCCCGTCACGAGGTCATTGACCACCATGGCCACACAGTCCACGCCCACTCCCCGATACGCCTCCAATTGCCCGGCTAGTTTCAACTTGGTTCCTACCCCGTCGGTGCATGCGACGAGATGGGGACGTCGATAGGCCTCCCAGGGGGGCTGGTAAGCGGCGGCAAAACCGCCCAACTCCGTCACCGTCCGGGACGTCCACGTGCTCATAATGGTTTCGCGGAGCGAGTCCAAGATGCGATCCGCCGCATCAATGTCGACACCAGCGTCTCGATAACTCAGCTCCTTCCTCATCCCTTTTCCACCTCCAAGGCCAACTTATCATTGGCATCATTCATTGCCATGCAATAGTTCCCGGTAAAGCAAGCCATACAAAAATCGTCCAAACGTCCTCCCGATGCTTCCACCACGCGCTCGCCCGACAAATAGGCCAAAGAATCCGCACCGATCAATTGCTGTACCTCATCCACCGATCGGTCGGTCGCGATGAGCTGACCGCGAGTGCTGGTGTCAATGCCGAAATAACAAGGATGCCGATAGGGCGGCGAACTGATCCGTAAGTGAACTTCGCGGGCCCCGGCTTCGCGCAGCAAGCGAACCAACGTTTTCGACGTCGTCCCCCGGACAATGGAATCGTCGACCAACACCACACGGCGATTCTGAACCACTTTCAAAAGCGGGTTGAGTTTAAGCCGCACGCCCTTTTGCCGAAGCTCATCACCCGGTTGAATGAATGTCCGCCCAATGTAGCGGTTTCGAACCAAGCCCATCTCGTAGGGGATCCGCGTTTCCTCCGCATATCCGGTCGCCGCCGATAGACTCGAGTCCGGTACCCCGGTGACCACATCCGCATCCACCGGATGATCCTGCGCGAGCAAACGCCCCATGTTTTTTCGGGCCTGATGGACGTTAATCCCCCCCATGTTGCTGTCCGGGCGGGCAAAATAAATGTGTTCGAAAATACAAAAGGCCTCGGTCCTCGGGTTATCCGGATCAATTTGAACGCTGTTGATACCATCATCGTCGATAATCAGCATCTCGCCCGGTGCCACGTCCCGGATAAAGGTCGCCCCGGCCGCATCGAGGGCACAAGTTTCCGATGCCACCACCCAGCCGTTTTCCAGGCGTCCGAGGGAAAGGGGCCGAATCCCATGGGGATCCCTTGCGGCAAACAGGGCGTTTGACGTCAAAGCGGCAAATCCATAGGCCCCTTGCACCTGTTGCAAAGCGCGAAGCAAATTCTGCCGCATCGAATCACCCGGCGCCCGTGCTGCCAAATGCGCGATGACCTCCGTATCGGATGTGGTCTGGAAAATACTTCCTTCGCTTTCTAACTGATCACGGATTTTCTCCGCGTTAACCAAGTTCCCGTTATGGGCTAACGCCACGTTCTTCGCTTTCATCCGGACCTTCAAGGGTTGGGCATTGGCCAAAGCACTGGACCCGGTGGTGGAATAACGAACATGCCCAAGCGTGGCGGACCCCGACAATTCACTCATCGTGGCCGCGTCAAAGACATCCGCAACCAGCCCCATGCCTCGATGCAAAACCAATCGACCGCATTCATCCCGGACAGCCATTCCGGCCGATTCCTGTCCACGATGTTGCAAGGCATACAACCCGTAATGCGTCAAAACAACGGCGTGAGGATGCCCCCAGATGCCGAAAACACCGCAGGCATCACGAGGGGAGTCATCATCTCGGTAATCGATCACTGTAAGCCCTCCTCCCACGACTGACGGATCTTCGAAATCGGTAGATTGACCAGCAGACCAAAGTCTTTATGCGAGATTAGAAGCTCAGCAGGGATCACCTGTCCAATGGGTTGGGCGGGACATCCCATGGCCCGAGCGCGTTCGAGAAATTCTTCGATATCCGCTGAAAAGACTTCCACTAAAATAGCAGTTCCCGCTTCGCTAAAAAGGCTCACATCGGGCCGTGGGTCGTTTGGTAGCGCAATATTCGCACCCAATTGCTCAGATGAAAGCGCCGCACTTTCGGCCAGCGCCACCCCGAGCCCACCATCGGAAATGTCATGGGTCGATGCAATCCAGCCGCGTCGAATGCCTTCCCGACAAACCGTCCCCATCCGACGCTCAAGTTCGTAATTCGGCTCGGAAACCGGGCCCACGATCTGATTCTGGGTCACCCGCAGATACTGTGAAGCACCTAGGTGGGTTCCAAGATCCCCTAACAGGACCACCGGATTGTCGAGGGTGGTAAAACCCGTCTTGCCATATTTGTTCACATCGTCAAGCACCCCGATCATTCCAACAACCGGTGTGGGGTAAACCGATCGACGCTGAGTTTCATTATAAAAGCTTACATTACCGCCGGTAACGGGGGTATTGAGCGCACGGCACGCATCACCCATCCCGCGGATCACGTCCGAAAAAGTGGCCATGATTTCGGGGCGCTCGGGATTGCCAAAGTTTAGGCAATTGGTAATCGCCAACGGCAAAGCCCCGGTTGCACTGAGGTTACGATAGCTCTCCGCCACCACGCGCGCCGCTCCGCGGTAAGGATCCACATGACAGAGGAGGCCGTTTCCATCGGTCACCGCAGCAATGCCTTTCTGGGTGCCTTTAACCCTTAAGACCGCCGCATCGGACCCCGGATACACCACGGTATTGATCCCCACCATGTGATCGTACTGTTCATAGACCCAACGGCGAGAACAAAGATTTGGATCACCTACCAGCGTGAGTAACGCTTCGTTATAATCGGGCGGTGGGAGTACATCCTCGGACACCGTTTCGCGTACCATCAGGGGCTCGCCCATGGGACGGTCATAAACCGGCGCTCCCTCCGTCAAAGACGTCACGGGAATCCGCGCCACTTCCTGACCCTGATGATAAACGCTAAGGGCACCATCGTCCGTCACTTCACCAATTTGAACGGCATCCAGCCCCCATTTTTCAAAAACGCGGTAAACCTCCGCTTCTCGACCTGCTTCTACAATCACCAACATGCGTTCTTGTGATTCGCTTAGCATCACCTCATAGGGGGTCATGCCTTCTTCTCGTCTCGGGACCTGGTCCAAGTCCAACGACATCCCGCTGCCGCCGCGTGTCGCCGTCTCCGAACAGGCGGAGGCCAGGCCCGCAGCGCCGAGGTCATTGATGCCGATGACGGCATCGCCCTGGAGCAATTCAAGCGAGGCCTCGATCAAGAGCTTCTCGCGAAAGGGATCGCCCACCTGCACCGCCGGGCGCATATCCTCGGGCTCTTCTAAGAATTCCCTCGAGGCCAATAGGCTGGCGCCGTGAATGCCGTCGCGTCCGGTCGGAGCGCCCACCAACAGCACCGAGTTGCCGGTGCCGGCCGCCTTGCCCAAAACCAAACGGTCTTTTTCCACTAATCCCAGGCACATGACATTAACCAACGGATTGTCGCGATAGGCGTCGTCAAAATAGATTTCACCACCCACCGTCGGCACGCCGACGCAATTGCCATACCAACTAATGCCTTCGACCACACCCTCAAACAAGTAGCGTACCCGAGGGGTATCCAAGTTGCCAAACCGTAACGAATCGAGCAGAGCGATCGGCTGTGCGCCCATCGCGAAAATATCCCGGAGGATCCCACCAACGCCCGTTGCAGCGCCCTGAACCGGCTCAATCGCGCTGGGGTGGTTATGAGACTCGATCCGAAACGCCACCGCGATATCCTCGCCAATATCCACAACACCGGCGTTTTCTCCCGGTCCTTGTAGCACTTGAGGGCCTTCGGTGGGAAGGGTTTCCAAATGTCGTTTGGAACTCTTATAGCTGCAATGTTCCGACCACATGAGGCCATAAATTCCAAGTTCAAGTGCATTCGGATCGCGCCCGAGGTACTCACCGATCTTCCGATACTCGGCCTCAGTCAAGCCGACCGCTTCCCAAACACTAGACGTCATAACCGCCGACCTCCTCCCACCAGCATAATAGCGACCTGAATATGCCGACACCGTCCGTCGCCCCAAGCACGGCTTCAGAACACCGCTCGGGATGGGGCATCATCCCGACCACATTGCCCCGTCCATTGGCAATACCCGCGACGGCCTCCCATGACCCATTCGGATTGGCCGCCGGCACAATATGTCCCTCAGCATCACAATAGCGGAACAAGACACGCCCCTGAAACGGCGTCACATCCGGCTGAAAATTGCCCTGATGATGAGCGATGGGGATTCGAAGTACAGCACCGGGCGATAGCGCCCAGGTAAAGGGCGTATCCACCGCTTCCACTCGGACGTGGGCAAAATGGCAGGCAAAGCGAAGGCTCGCATTGACCATCAAAGCGCCCGGCAGCAATCCGGCCTCGCACAGAATCTGAAACCCATTACAGATCCCCAAAACGAGGCCACCTCGCTCGGCGAACTCTCGAACCGCATCCATGACAGGGGTGCGGGCGGCAATAGCACCGGCCCGCAAGTAATCGCCGTAGGAAAACCCGCCGGGTATCAACACGACGTCGACACCGGCTAGGTCCTTTTGGTTTTGCTCGATCCAATACACGGGCTGTTGCAACACTCTATCCACGACATGATAACAATCCCGGTCACAGTTCGAACCATGAAATCGAATGACACCGAAACGCATCATGAGGGTGGCTCCATAATTTCAATTTGATAATCTTCAATCACCGGATTTGCCAATAGCTGTCGGCACATTTCCTCGGATCGTTGGCGCGCCCGAGCGGGATCTTCTTCACTCAACTCGAGTTGAAAGACTTTTCCGGCCCGCACCGACTGAACTTCCGAAAAATGAAGACCTTGTAGCGAGTTCTTTATCGTTTCACCTTCCGGATCAAGAACACCGCCCTTTAGCCGGATGTAGACATTCACCCGCACAACGGCACCTCCTGCGACACACGGCGGAGCACTTCCTTATAGGCGTCCTCAACATCGCCAAGGTCCTGCCGGAATCGATCCTTATCCAACTTATCACCGCTGCCGACATCCCAAAAACGACAAGTGTCCGGCGTGATCTCATCTCCGAGAATCAGGACCCCTTCGCTATCGCGTCCAAATTCCAACTTGAAATCAACCAACTGAAGGCCACGCGGTTGCAAAAATCTCTGTAAATATTCATTAACCTGCCGGCCCTTCTCCTCTAGACAAAGGACTTCGTCATCAGTGGCAAGATCCATTGCCTTGATATGCGACGCGTTCAGCCACGGATCACTAAGGGCGTCATCTTTATAGTAAAACTCCAAGATAGGATACGCCATGACCTGACCTTCTTCGAATCCGAGGCGCCTCGCCAGGCTGCCGGCGGCGATATTGCGCATGACGACCTCAACGCTTAGCATGTCCAACTCGCTCACGAGATGGTAACGCTCCGCCATCTGGTCGATAAAATGCGTCTGAATGCCACATTCTTCCAAGTAGCGGAGAAGGATCGCGGAAATCTTAGCGTTGAAGTATCCCTTTTCCACAATCGTGCCCTTTTTCTTGCCATCAAATGCCGTGGCATCATCTTTGAATTCCATCAACATCACGCCGTCGACGGGCGTCCGATAGAGGGCTTTCGCTTTGCCCTCATATAGTTTTTCCCCTTTTATTTCGTCCGGTTGACGCATCATCAGATCTTTTACGGACTTCATCACGTATCCAACAACTCCAATCTTTTGAAAATCGTATCAACATGAACCAAATGAGCCGCCACATCGAAACAATTCGCTAAGGTCTCGTGATCAAGATACTTCTTGACCTCGGAATGCGCCGCCACGCGTTCGCAAAAGCTCGGTTGTCCCTCTAGGGACTTCATGGCACAATCTTGGACCACACGATAGGCATCATCTCGCTTCATGCCCGCATTCACGAGGGCCAAGAGAACTTTTTGCGAAAAGATCAGGCCCCCGGTTTGTTCGATATTGCACCGCATTTGTTTCGGATAAACAACCATTTCGGACAAAACGAAAATCATACGATCAAGCATATAATCAAGCGTAATGGTGGCATCCGGTAAAATGACGCGCTCAACAGAGGAATGGGAAATATCCCGCTCGTGCCATAGGGCCACGTTTTCCATTGCCGCGAGCGCATTACCCCGGAGCAACCGGGCCATACCGCTGATTCGTTCGGCAATGATGGGATTGCGTTTGTGCGGCATGGCCGACGATCCTTTTTGTCCCTTACCAAAGGGCTCTTCCACTTCCCGGACCTCGGTTCTTTGTAAGTGCCGAATTTCAACCGCAAACTTCTCCAGTAGTCCGCCCAATAGGGCAATTGCCGACAGCAAAGAAGCATGACGGTCACGGCCTACGATCTGAGAGCTGATGGGGGCAGGCGTGAGCCCCAATTGCTCACAAACCCGCTCCTCCAAATCCGGTGGGACTTGAGCGTAAGTGCCCGTTGCACCGGAGATCTTGCCGAAGCAAACTTCATCGATTCCCCGTGCCAGACGTTCGCGCGCACGTTGAACTTCCTCATACCACATCGCCAATTTAAGGCCAAAGGTCGTGGGCTCGGCATGCACCCCGTGTGTCCGTCCCATGATGGGGGTTTTACGATATTTCCTGGCCTGACGGGCTAATGTGGATAACAATTCGTCACATTTTTCTAAAAGGATGCGCCCGGCATCACGAAGCTGTAATCCCAACGCCGTATCCAAAACATCGGAGGACGTTAACCCATAATGAATGTGCCGGCCGGCGGGACCGACCTGCTCGGCCAAGGAAGTGACAAACGCGATCATGTCATGATGCACGGTGGCCTCAATCTCGTCAATTCGCTCAATATCTATCGAGGCCTTCGCCTCCACTTCGTCGGCCGCTTCATGCGGCATGACCCCTAAATCGGCCCACGCGCGCATGCACGCGATCTCCACCTGCCGCCACGTCTCAAACTTATGCTCGTCGGTCCAGACCGCCCCCATCTCGGGCAAGGTATATCGGGGGATCATTCGGGGTCACTCTCCATCAATCCGCGCGTTTGCAATTGGGCATCTTTCGCTTCAACCGCCAATGCCTGATCCGCCATGTGTTTCTCCACCCGTTCCCGAACGGACCCATCCGAGACGGCTAAAATCCGTGCTGCTAAAAGTGCGGCATTTTCCGCTCCGTTGATCGCCACCGTTGCGACCGGTATCCCTTTGGGCATTTGCGCGATTGCCAAAAGCGCATCCAAACCATCAAGGGCCCAAGCCTTTAGGGGAACCCCGATGACCGGCAACGGCGTATGTGCCGCCACCACGCCGGGAAGGGCTGCCGAGCCACCCGCTGCTGCAATGATGACCTCAACTCCTCGCATCGGCGCTTCCATTGCCCACTGCATGGTCTTTTCCGGAGTTCGATGAGCCGAGCTAATAGTCACCTCGTAGGATATTTCCAGTTCCTCCAATACCGCGCCCGCCCGCTTCATTCGGGGAAGATCCGAATCGCTGCCCATAATAATACCGACTCTTGCCATTGTATCCCTCCTTGGATCCGAATATTCAATATAATTTTAGTTTAAATGTTCGGAACTGTAGCGTCAATCTTTTTCCACTACCGACTCATTGTACAACAATTCCCGGTTCATCGCGTCAAACCCATCCATCTGAGACACAGGTTAGAGCGTCTCAAAAGAGGAGCCATCCACACTTAAACTGTCCGCAATTTAGGGCTTTGTGTTAGGCTGTTAACAGTATCGTTCGGATAATCTTCAAAAGGGGGCGGAATCATATGTCGTCATCACAAAGAATCAGCATCACCGGTATGTTCATTGCGCTTGGCATTCTCTTCCCCATGCTCTTTCACCTGACCGGTGGACCCGGTCTAGGACGTATTTTCTTGCCAATGCACTTACCCGTTTTACTCGCTGGATTTTTGGGAGGTCCCGTCGTCGGGATCACAACGGGCGTTTTGGCTCCCGGCCTGAGTAGCCTGGTGACCGGTATGCCACCCGCGCCGATTCCCGCCATCCCCATGACCTTTGAACTGGTCGTTTACGGAGGACTTGCCGGTGTATTGTTTCGACGCCAACATCGCTCCCTAATGCTCTCACTCATTGTCGCCATGCTAGGTGGCCGGATCGTCTACGCGCTTCTTTTCGCCTACATTCTTCCCCTTTTCGGTTGGGAAGGTGCACCGCTTTATGCTTGGCTCACCGGCACGGTGCTTCCTAGTTGGCCGGGAATTGCAATCCAACTCGTGGCGGTTCCCTTAATCGTCTCGGCGGCCCGACATATGCCCATTTTCGCCGAGGCAAAAGCCGACATCGATTCCAGCGTATCACCATCGAAGAGATGAAGGCGCCGCCTAGCCAATCACTGCCATTCAATGGTACCGGGTGGTTTAGAGGTGATATCATAGACCGTTCGATTTATACCCGAAACCTCATTCATAATACGACGCCCAACTTGATCCAATACGTCATCGG
>SLMV01000021.1 GCA_007133365.1 Clostridia bacterium | reverse complement strand
TTTCCATAACGCGCGGTTCCTTTTCGAGCATTCGCCATTTTCGCTCCCCCCTTTTCATTCGCTCGGTCTTGATCGGGTCCTTAATGCAGGCAACGATCGTTCCCCGGCCGGAGGGTTCCGGCGAGATAGGCGCGTAACGCCTCCTTAACGGGTCCGGTAACGCCGACAATGCACTGGATCCCTGCCTCGGCAAAGTGCTTCTGAGCGCGCACCCCCATGCCGCCGGACATGATAACGTCCACGCCGTGCTCGGCCAGATACCCGGGTAAGACCCCGGGTTCATGACCCGGATTCCTCAATGTCGCTTCGCTTGTTATGTCACCATCATGAACCGTCGCTAACGTATAGCCCGGGCAACGCCCAAAATGCGTTGCCACCTGGTCATTCTCCGTCGCCACCGCGATCTTCATTCGACCTCACTCCTTAAAGTGGACGCCGTCGACCCCGCCCACGACCCATTCCGCGTCCCATGCCGCTCTTTTCGTCGACCGTCGGATCTGAGAGCGAATTGAGTTCCTTTCGGGAATACGCATCGACGTTTTCTCGCACCGTGGGCTTGCTCGCCCGATACGCTTCGATGCCCGCCGCCATCAAGGCACGGGATGCCTTCGGGCCCAGATTTCCGGTGATCACAGCACCGACCCCGCGCCGTGACAAAAACTCAGCCGAGCCGATGCCAGCGCCGCTTCCAGCCGAAACATTGGGGTTTTCCTCCGACTCGGCCGCACCGGTCTCAGTATCGACCATGACAAAATAAGGAGCACGTCCAAATCGATCGTCCATGGGAGCATCCATTCCCGCTTCTCGCGTAGTAAAAGCAATCTTCATGTTGGCACCTCCAAATTGAGAATAAGTTTCACGTTAATTTTGACACTGTTTCGGACTTATGTCAATAATGGATGCGGGAAATTGATGGGGAAAACTGAGAAATCATTTATGCAAACCCTTGAAATATTTTGCTCCTTACTATCTATCGTAAGGACAAAAATACGAGATGATATCAAGATACAAGGGACAGCTGGCGGGGGCTGACGCTGAGAACGTCCGGGAATCCCCGCTCATGGGCCACCGGTCAAAAAATGAGCCCAAAGCGAGCGTTTCGATTCGCAGCGATTCGTATGGCCATATCATCCGATTAGGGATTATTCGATTCGGCGAGGGGACGATCCTAGATTTCGCGAGACGTTTTGACGCGAATAGCCGTTAACGGATCGTCCAAAGAAAGAGAAAATTCGGTGGTGAGTGCCCCTAGGTTTTCTTAAGGGACACCCACCACGATTTTGAACTTGGGCTTTTGCGGATCGAGCCTCCATTTAAACGCTATTGAGACAGACGATAGCCTGGGGACTATTTGACCGCTTCCTCAATGCGCTCAAATAACTCGTTCACATCGGGAAGTTTTGAAATCTCGTATGTCTTCGAAAACACAATCTCCCCCGTTGGGTCCAAAAGCACGTTGGCGCGCGCCGAAGTGCCTCGGCCCTCGAGGAAAAGGTCTAACTGCTCGGCCACGGCGCCGTGGGGCCAAAAATCACTAAGAATTCGGAGATTCTCAAGTTCTAAATGCTGGGCCCAGGCTTTCTTCGACGGGACCGCATCCACACTTAACCCGAGCGGTACCACATTCAGCCCTTCAAATCGTGAGTAGTTGTGCTCCAAGGACAGCATCTGATCGGCACAGACCGAAGTCCAAGCCAACGGGTGAAATGACAACAACACATACTGGCCGGGGAACTGCTCTCGGGTCACGCTCTGACCGTTTTGATCCTTTAGGTTAAATTGCACCGACATATTCTCTATCTCCTTCCCGTTTCCTTGCGTCGGGGCGCCCAATTCCGGGTGATCATTCCCTGATATTCGAACAATAATGGAACGCTCCGGGTAGATTATAAAACGAAAAGGCCGGAATAAGAAGGCGGTGATGGCTTGATGAAGTGAAAGCCATTCCCGATCCCCGGGGAGATCTGCGTACGAATAGCGATAATGGTGGTTTTCCATGCACTACCCCGGATTCGCTGAGGTGAATAGTCCGAGCATCCCTTTTAGATTCCGAAATAAGCAGGAATATTCTCTTTTACTGTCGAACAAAAGAATCAATCGCAACGGATGGGGTACTGAACAATCATCCAAAAATGAGATTACCGGCGCTTCTTTTGGCAACCTCCTTATTGGATAATGTGACGGCGCAATGCGGCGAAACTTCCACCGTCGTTATCCACCTCTCATAAGACGCATCCGCCAGCATGTCGACTTTTCACCCTGATGCCAAAGGCTAAAGAGCAAATCCCGAACTCTCAACAAGCGGGCGAAATGACCGGACCTTTAAAATCGACCAAGTAAGAAGGGTCTCCTTACCCCAGGAACAGCCGGCAATAGCCGGAGATCGTATTCGGTATTTGATTGGTTTCGGCTTGCTCACGTGTTATTGAGAGCCGGCTTGATCCAATAACGAGAGGATGAGGATGAATGCGTCGATTCGCCTATTTAGTGCTTATATTTTCACTGGTATTTGCTTTGGGCATACTGGGAAGCTGCGCCCAAGTGGTGGAACCGGAAGAGCCAGATGATCCGGAAGAGCCGGACGAAATCGTTGAGCCGCCAGAGCCAGAAGAGCCTCGACGCGTGGTTATCGCCCAAGCAACCGATGTTCGTTCGTGGGATCCTCCACAGGACTGGATCAGTGCGGCGGAATGGATCACGCAAAATGCCTACGACTATTTGTTTATCCGAAGTCACGATGGTGCAGAGTGGGTTCCCGAACTGGCATACGACTGGGACGTCATTGATGAGTTAACCTTCCGTTTCTATCTTCATGAAGGCGTCAAATTCCATGATGGAACCGAATTGACCGCGCACGACGTCAAGCACCATTATCGACGTGTGATCGATGCCGAGAGTCGTGAGGAATATATCGTGTTGGATCAGTATCAGTGGATCGATAAGTTCGTGATTCATGACGACTACACGTTCGATGTCGTTTCCAAAGAACCGGATTCACTGTTCTTGTTCAAGCTATCGCAAAAGAATACGGGAATGGGAATTGTCAGTAAGGCGTACTTCGAAGAGGTGGGTATGGATGGCGTGCATCATTGGCCCATGGGAAGTGGACCATGGGTACTGAGAGAGCATGTTCGCGATGAGCACGTCCTATTTGATCGAAACGAAGATTACTGGCAGACCGATAAGTTCCCCAATTTCGAAGAATTTGAATTCCGGATCGTCCCTGAAGCCTCGACGCGTGTGGCCGAATTGCTGACAGGCGGCGTTGATTTAATTTATGACATTATGCCGGAGGATCAAGCCCGTGTCGATGCCGATCCCAATGTGAGGACCCAGTGGGTCGCCACTGAGCGAGGCAATCTTCTAGCGGTTCGCACCGGTATTCGAGCACGCGATAACTATCCCGAACCCGATTATCCCGACGATCCGACTTTGAACCGTTCCTTCACTACGGAAGACCCGAGAGTCCGAAAAGCCATCGAGTTAGCGCTCGATAAATACGCGCTTCGTGATATGTTTGGTGGCGTTGGAGAAGCCTTCCGAGTCCGGGGACCGTTTGGGCCTTTGCCCGAATCACCACCCGGAGTGTTCGGTCCGGAAGCTTGTCTCTATGATCCTGAGCGAGCACAAGAAATCCTTGAAGAAGCAGGCTATGAATTCGGAGAACCCTACCTGCACTTCATCGCATCAGAACTTTACCCACATGGCGATATGGCACGAGTAATCGGAGATATGCTGGAAGCCGTTGGTTTCGATGTTGACCTTGCCATTTTTGATGCCAGCACATGGCGAACCGACTACATCCTGCCGGGTAAGACGCAAGAATTGAATCTTCAGGCGTTGGGTGGAAATATGAACCCGTACTTTGCCACTTCTGAACAACACACGCGACGAATCTTCCCGGATCGTCCCGTAACGATCGGGCCCGATCCTGCCATCGATCCTGATTACGAAGAGCAGTCGCAACGAATCAATGAACTCCTCAACTTCGCTTGGACCGAAGTGGTCGATGAGCAGGCCCGGCTTGACGCTTATCACGAAGCGGTTCTGCTCGCAGGGGAACGGAATGCTCCGTTTATCGGTATCTTCCAGCTGAGCACGCTGTACGGCATGAGTGATCGCATCCATTATCAGCCTCGATTCGACATCGAACTTTGGGGCTATGACTTTCAGGTAGTTAAATGAGGTGAATAGGTGAACAGTGGCACGGGGCCCCTCGCGGTTGGGGCCCCGTTTCCATGTCCAAAACCTTCTCTTTAACGATATGGGACAAAAGATCGCCCACGGACCGATCGCGGACGCTTTATATCAGCTGCAACATCCAGACCCTTCCAGAGCGATGTCGATGACTTCGACGGAACAAACATTTTGCGACCACCAGCGGGGTCGTCGCCAGCATTGTCTAAAAAGAGGGAGTGCCTCCGGTGAGGCTTCCAAGAAAAAAGGCCATCCCCTTTCTTTTCACCAACAATCAGCGAAAAACTTTGTCGCAGGAGTTAGGATGGTGAACATCGTCACTACCTTAATCACTCGAAACGGGCGTTGCCAAGGCCAGCCCAATCGTTTCAGTCGCTTCTCCGCCTGACAGCCACGGCCCATTGCTCATCTTTAGACCCAGAACACTCGTAACACTCTTTTCACATATTTGCTCCAAATTCTGTAACAGTTGTGCCCCATACTGTAAACATCAATCGAAGAACAGATGTTGAAAGGGGTTTGAGACATGTTCAATAAAGGATCGTTAATAGTTGTTGGAATTTTGGTACTGGTGGTCGGAATCATCGCATACTCCTCACTACTCGAATCGGCAGAATTGGATGCCCCAACCCAGGAGGACACGAATTTGGAAGAAACCGTCTCAACCGACCGCGAACCGTTCTTTGTTTACGGTGAAATACTGGCCATCGACGGCCGCGAAATCACGCTGGACCAGCACATGGACTCCGGCAGTGTAGAGGTCCAAGGACACGTGACCCTGGCAGAAGATGTCCAAGTCTATGCCAATCGTGCTGATGGCAAAGCCCCCGCCGATCGGGCCGATTTACGCCCCGGACATATCGTCGGGATGAACGTCGGCACGGATGGACGGGTGGAGATCGTTACTTACGACGCTTTCGATGAGGTCTCGGAACCTGCGGTCCCCAGCCAGGGTGACCTATTCGTCTACTTTGAGATTACGGGTCTTAATCTCGACGAGCGATTGATCCATATTGAACAACACATGGATTCCGGTAGCGTTGAGGTCGACGAGACCCTCCGTCTTGCCGGCGATGTCAAGGTCCTCCTTGCCACGGAAAAGAGAGAGATTGA
>SLMV01000152.1 GCA_007133365.1 Clostridia bacterium | reverse complement strand
GTTTCGAGTATGCTTCTGACTCGATCCTGGCTGTCCAACAACAGTGCGTATGTTTCCCCAGTGGCAAAATCAATAGAGCTCAATGGAGCAAGGTAATGATACTTCACCCCATCGACTCGAATGAACGATCCGTCAACGTCGGTTCCCTTGCCCGTGACTTCGCCCTCAAGGATATTGTCCGTGATCACGGATATCCAGATCGCCAACTGCCCATCACCCATCAGGGCGCCGTAGGTACGCACCGTCACGATCACATGATCGGTATTCCAATCGGAACAAAAGGCCGAAAACGCCTCCTCGAGGTCAGCCAGCGATGCGGGTTGCCCATCGAGAAGAATGTCGGTCTCATCGTCAACCTCCAATGTATAACCGGATCCCGTCACGGTGATGGTGCCGAAATCGTCCTCGCCGGAGGCGGTGGCAACATCGGTGAGGATAACATCGGGATAGGTGTCGATCACGGCCTCGATCTTCACGACCTCACCCTGGTCGTTTAAGCTTAGGGTAACCGTCTCGTCTTGGTAAGTCGCAAATACCACATTAAAGTCCACAAAACTCACCGTATGGCGATTGATCACGACCTCAACAGCGACATCATCGCCCTCCATTTGAACCGGATAGTTATCATCCCCCACAGTAATTCGTTGTGATGCGGGAAGATAATGCGTCCAGGGCCCAGTAACGGTCTCAGGTTCTTCGCTCGCCCACGCCTCATAATCGTCTGCATAGTTTTGGGCCATCAGTGGTAATCCAGGACCGCCGTCGGCAGGAGCCCGAGTCTTAAACGTCTCGGCGACCATCGCTCGGAGGGTGGCCGAAACCATTTCACCGCGCAAAATGTGATGATCCGGGGATACGGGTGCAAATGCCGAAAATAGTTCCATGGCTTCCGCTGCCACCAGAGCACTGGTGGGCCAGGGGCCAACGGCCAGATCTTCATTATCGGTCACACGCGCCAGCAAAATGGCAATCTGGGCGAACGTAAGGTTATCATTGGGCCCCACCGTGCCGTCCGGATGTCCAATAAACCACTCGCGAGCCTGTGCCAAAACCAGATATCCCCTTGCCCATTGGGGTATCGCGGCGTCATCGGTCCAGGTGGTCGACGAGTTTGTGAGACTCATTGCCAGGGGAACTTGCCCTGTCATTCGTGTGAGAACCACGGCCATTTCGGCACGAGTTAGGGGGTTTTGGGGCAGCAGTCGCGATTGACCATCCCCGATAAAGATACCGGTCCGCCCCAGCCAATAAGCGGAATCGGCAAAGAACTCATCATGCCACCCGTCAGCATCGGAAAAAAACTCGGATGGATCACTGGCAACGACCATGTTCGTCGAAAACAGGATAAACATCGCCATCAAGAGTGCAATCAATGCGAATCGCTTCATCCTAATTCCTCCCGTTCAAAGCCCTATGATCAGCTCGACCTGTCACTTTTGTGGTTGCGAATAGAGAGACGCTTGTCTTGCACTATGATGGCCATCCAGCAAAAAGATAGACGCTCATCCAACATGTCGGTTCGTGACCAATGAAGACCATAACCCGTAAGAATTCTATCCTTACTCAAATACCCTGTACCGATAAGACGCTCTGAAAAGAATTTCTCCAGATGGTTACGATTTACCTTTTAGATGGCAATATTTATTTAGCAAAAGCCCATATCATCCCGTTCATGTTGCGGTTTTTGTTAGTTTTTGTTATCAGGAAAAGGGTTCATTCCTCTTGCCAAACATGCGGGCAATCCGTGTTCCTTTCCTAACTAACCTTGGATGGACCAGCGTGCTCGAGAGGGCGCGATTGGAATAACGGAGCAAATCCCAAGGCTAATCGATTGATCTAAGATGGCCCGCTATCCCCGTTTGCTCATGCGGGTCAAACAAAAGGTGTTTTCACCCCACCGGATTAATAAATTCCGTATGAGGTCTTAAGTAACACAAATGGACCCCGAAACCCTTCCTTTTCAAAGAGAGCAATACCAACGCAACACGAAACCAGAGGTTGACGGCACCAGAGACAAGCGCTCCGCAAGCATTATCAAGCGGACGATTTTTGGATGACCCTCCGAGGTGTATGCGCGATACTGTAAATATAATGAAGGTTTGGAAACGTGTTTCGACAAAGGCGCATCCACATATTATTCGAGAAGGCTGAAGAACAAGACGTCAATAACCTGGACCTATTATGGCGTTTACATGGGCATCCAACCATGCGAACCACTAGGCACCCATATCAATAGCGAGCACCTTATTCATGAATCGATTCGGCAAACGGTTGCGGTTACGAAAGTGCAAACGTTTGGTTTGGCTCCACCGGGAATCCACTCGTCACTAGAGCATGATTGCATACGAGCACTCGATGGCGTGTCGGCGATCATGCAGCGAAGCCATAAGCGCAATGCCGACCGGCCGGATTTTCTAAAGAAGGAGGTAAATTGTGGCCGCACCCCCCTAAGGCGCGGCCGCGGTTTCGATTACCATTCTCTCGCTTATCGGGTATTTGCTAGCGGTGCTTCCCAGCTTAGTCCTCGTGATCGGGCCGTTCATGCGACCTTTCTAATCAATCGCTTTCCAATATCCGATCAAACGGACAAAACGCGCCACACTGGTTTCGAAATCCTCCTTCGCTTGCTCAACGTCGGCGTCATTGGGCGTGGCACCGGCAAAACTATAGACGCCGGACGACGTAAACGTATGCGTATCTCGGATATATGCCATGACTAACTGCGTGCGAAGGTCAAGGTCGTCGGCATTAGGATCCCGAAGGGCTTCCACCGCATCCGGGAACGAAGCGGTAGGCTCAAAACCCTCCACCCGCTCCATCTGCACCAAATCATCGAATAGAGCTCGAGCCAGGGCCGTCTCTTTGGCACCCGCATGCCGATCCACATACTGGATCGTTTCGGCCATCGTGGTACCGGACGACCACGCGTTTGATGTTAAAATGGCGGCATCGGTTTCTCGCTTGGCCAGCCGGGCCGCATAACTGACGATTTCTGCGTTACCCCCATGTCCATTGAGGATGAGGATCTTTTTGATGCCGTGAGTGGCCAAACTGACGACCGTGTCGATCAGGATACTTTTCAACGTTTCGGCCTGAAACGATATGGTGCCGGCAAACCCCATATGATGCGGTGAGTACCCCGCCCAGCAGGGATGAACCACCACCGACCCGGTCCGTTTTGCCACCTCTTTGGCGACTTCGAGCGCGGCGAACATATCCATGCCCAATGGTAAATGAGGACCATGTTGTTCAACCGATCCCACCGTAACGATCGCCACGGGACTCGGCTCCTGGCGTAAGTAATCTTCAAAGGCACCCTGGGTAAAATCCTGTAACATCACCGGAAATTCCTTCGCCATAACCAAACACTCCTTTTCCTAATGTTGGCATCCATTTTCGTGTTTGCACCCGGTTTTCCTGCCCACATCACCCGATCCTCAACACAACAAAAATAGAAGGTGCTGCGCCAAGATCCTCAAAGCACAGCACCTTGAAGTTTCTTTTGCATTTCTAGTTCGGAATCGAACCAGTCCAGGGAACGATTATTTACTCATCATTTTCATCGTTTTCGTCCCAGCCCTCTTCGGCTTCGAGCAGATTGACGTTCACCTTGACTCCATCCTCGGGTGGGAAGTCGTCTTCATGGGGAATGCTACCTTCTTCATCGATCGCAAATTCAATCTCCAACGGCTTGGTATTTCCAGGCCGCACCGGCTCGTCACTCGCCATAACCGCCCAGACATCATGATCCACACCTTCGACCTGCACGTGCACATAAGCATCATCGTCGCTCTCATTCTTCACGCTGATCACAAAATAGTAGGCATCCAAATATTCATCGTCATTGATCTCGACCGCTTCTTCCTCCAAATACAAAGCAGTCCCCGCAATGCTCCACTCGTCGCCTTCATAAGTAAAGTCTTCTAGATCATCGATGGCAACCGCGTCCTCATCAGGTTCCGGCTCTTCGGGGTCTTCCGGCTCTTCGGGGTCTTCCGGTTCCTCGGGCTCTTCAGGATCCAACGGTTCTTCCGGATCTTCGACGATATCATCCGGGGCACAACCCCCTACCGCAAGCGGTCCCATAACCAAAAAGACGATCGCAATCACACTGATTATATGCATCCTACGTAATTTCATGGTTCGATCCTCCTCCTCTATAAAAAGGATATATCGCCTTATTTAGACCTGTCAAGGCAAAATAGCGGTTATATGTGATATAATTACCTATATACGCCGTTATTCTCCATATTAATATAGTATTTAAGGAATTCGCCCGTCGTTTCGCCTTACGAAATATTTACTCCGGTCGATCCAGGGAATCGCAATATGCCCAGGGCCAACTTCGAAAATGCGTTACTTTCTAAGCGGCGTCCTCAGTAAATGCAACTTGCATTATGTCCCGTTTCAATCGATACTAATGCGGGGACAGATCGGACTTCCCGGCGATGGCCTTCATGCATTCATCGGAGACAACTCGTTCTTATTGTACGAATTCGTAACCTGCGAGGAAGGTTTTCGACTGCTTCGACATCCCCGGGCGGAACAAACCGGGCAACGAAAAATCGACAATGCCTTTATCCTTCACTTCAACCAGTCGACCAGTCCCCACCATCTCACTCCAACAAATCTCAAAATATAGAAGGGGCACCCGTTAAGGCGTGCCCCTTTGTTTCCATTCTACGCATCTAGCAGGGTCACCATAATTCGGATGCCGTCCTCAGGAGGAAAATCATCGGCATCGGTAATTAGGCCTTGCTCATCCACGACGAATTTTACTTTAATTGCCTCGGTGCTCTCCGGGCTGACCGCTTCTTCGGTTGCGGCCGCACCCCATATTTCCTCTTCGGCATCAACGCCTTCTGCGTTGACATGAATATAGGCATCGTCATCTCGCTCGTTGGTGACCTCGACCTCAAGGATATAAGCATCGAGGTACTCCTCTTCTTCATCATCGAAGAGAACGGCCTCTTCTTCAAACCGCAGATCGGTACCCAACAAATGCCAATCGTCCCCTTCAAAGGTGAGATCGTCGTCTTGGTCCTCCATGACTAAGTCCGGCTCCGATTCGGTCGGATCATCGAGATCACCGTTCGGGTCCAACCCGAAATCGTCGTTATCATCGTCTGGTTCGGGATCGGGCTCCGGATCGATCTCGTCCTCGGGATCAGGGTCAAGGCCCTCATCGGGATCCTCCGGGACAACCGGATCCTCGTCGGGAGCACACCCGATGCCGGCAAACGCCACCGCACCGACCAAGAGGATCACGAGCATTATGGACATCCACGCAGTTTGTCGTTTCATTTCGCACATCCTCC
>SLMV01000082.1 GCA_007133365.1 Clostridia bacterium | reverse complement strand
TTTGAGCAACAAAGATTTGGCATAAACCTAACGCGTATTTACGCCAGGCCACTGGAACAACCGCAACTTGTTGGTCGCGGCGCCTCCGGCGGATTCATCATCTCGATTGCCTAATCGGGGCAATTGGCAATGCATTCATGGCGCTTAAAGCCGTTACTGCGAATGAACGCTCATTTCGGTACCGGTTCTCGCCAATCGCTTTATGAAAGACCAAACGCCTTATCGATCGATCTTAAAGCGAAGCACATTGAAGCGCATAAAAACGCGCCATCACGCTCCTAGCGGCATAACCCGGTTGCAAATTTCTCAGTATGAATCGCATCTAGACTAATCGAACGGATCCACTAGGCGTCACGCAAGGTATCGTTCAAAGAACCGGCTCACCTTCAGTCCGAGTCAGTTCCCGGTAAGCGTCGATCAAGTTGCCGGTTACGGGACCTGGTTTACCATTTCCAACCTGACGCCCGTCGACACCAATAACCGGCATCAGTTCGGCAGCCGTCCCGGTGAGGAAACATTCATCCGCCACATAGAAGTCGTGCCGTGTCAAAGGTACTTCTTTAACCGCGATCCCCGACTCCCGAGCTAAATCCATGACGAGTTCTCGTGTGATGCCTTCAAGGATTCCCATATGAGCTGGCGGTGTTTTCAGCACCCCGCGGCGCATGATAAACACATTGTCGGCCGTTCCTTCGCTCACATAACCCTGGTTATTTAACATAAGGGCTTCCATAACCCCCGCCCGTTCCGCTTCAATCCGAGCCAAAATATTATTCAAATAGTTAAGCGATTTGATTTTGGGATCCAGCGCATCGGTCAAGTTGCGCCGCGTTGGGACGGTTATAACCGTAATCCCTTCGGTGTAAACTTCGGCGGGATATAAGGAGATGTGATCAACGATAATGACCACCTGGCTCTTCTCGCAATTCTTAGGATTCAATCCAAGGTCGCCTGGTCCACGGGAAATCACGAGGCGAATGTAAGCATCTCGCAAACCATTGGCTTTGACCGTTTCGATAACCGCTTTCTCCATTTCATCAAGCGTATAATCGATGGTCAGCATAATCGAATGAGCGGACTCATATAATCGGTACAAATGATCCCTAAGACGAAATATGCGGCCGTTGTAAACGCGAATTCCCTCAAAAATGCCATCACCGTAAAGAAATCCATGATCATAAACCGATACGGTGGCTTCCGCCTTTGGCACTAAATTACCATTCATAAAGACCAAACCTGACACCCTACGCACCCCTTTTCTTTACTTGAAAACTCTTTTAATCACGCTCAGGTTCCACACAGGCAATAATTGCCGGATTAAGGCCAATAAACTGTGATAACCACTCCAGCCGTTCATTTCGGAGCTTTTCAATTCGTAAACGATATTCGCTATCCGAGTAATAGAGGGTTGGATGGTAGCGCTCAATGTCGATTCCCGGAACGGACACCGGTACCTCATATCCCCAGTCCGAATCCGCCTGCCACGAAATCGCATCACGCGCAATGTGCTCAATTAACGATGCCGATACTTCCACGTCGATATTGATTTGATCACCGACCGAGCCCGTATTGAGCAGATAACATTTGACCTTTGGGTTATTCCGCAGAAAACGCAAAAGCCAATTCCCCTCTTCTGCTTCAGAGCCAATAATAAACGGGTTGGTCCCAACGGCCCGTCGGGCCTGTCCAACTGCTTTGGGATCTCCGGCCGATGTCTCAACGGATTCACCGAGCATAAAATAGGCAGCCGCTTGCTCCGGGCTAAGACGTGCAACCGGCGGCAAAATGTCACGCCTTCGAGTGATGAAGACCAAATTGTGCACGCGTTGGAGATCGACTTCATCATCCGTGAGCGGAATTACTGATCGAGGGATAACCGCCCGACCATTGGACGTAAGGCTTTCATTACTAAAAACCGGTACCCCCTCGGAACTAATAAACACATTTTCAAACGCCACCCTTGGATGACGAACGGCCTCAAAAATGGTGGGCTGGCGATCGGACAAGCCTTCTGTCTTGATGAAAAATCCATCCTCCGTGCCAAAACACACACCTGCGTCGTCCATGATCACGACATCGTCCTGTCGAACAATCGCGCGTTCATTGACACCGTCCAGAGAATGCGGGTAGGTACTCAACGTCGTTTTGCCCGTCCCGCTTAGACCAAAAATGAGAAAACCCACGTCTTGACTTTGAGATTCGCTCTTTGGAATGACCCGCATGATCTTGCTCGCCGCATGGAATCCCAGGTATCCCCTTTGTTTTTGCCGATACATCTGCATACGAAGAAAAGACTTTTTGGCCTCACCGAAATAATCGGTGCCCAAAATATACGTTATCCCGGCATCAGGATGAACAATAATCTGCCGCTGCTTCCATTCTGGAACATAAATCGTAACAAAATCCGGGCGATCCCAATCTTCGCTATCACATGGGAACAGTGCCAAACTCCACATGTACGCAAGTCGGACATATGGAGCCGTCACCAACAGTCGGCAACGCGATGCCGTCTCATTCGGGCTGCCCATCCGTCGATCAACCTGAACCAGATCTCGATCTTTTAGATAGTCACAGACCGATTCGACAATTGCAGTGGCTTCGCTCTCGGAAATATGTTGCTGATGAGTATGTTTGGGATCAGTGGCGACTAGATAGGTATCACTGGCACTGCGATTGCGTACCTTGGTAATGAAATTTAGGCTACCGTATCGAGTCTTCTGTCCAAGAGCCTCACTTCGCGAACGCAATGTCTCACTATCAGAAATTATCTCTATACGAGAAAACCCAATGTCTCGAGAAAAACAATCCATCCACGCTACCCCTCTCGATGGTCCCTTTTGCTTGTTTCCACGCTAACAGTATGTTTGAGCCCTGCGTAAAGTGTCAAGTAAATGTTCAAAAGCAAACAACTCGATACATGCAGGCCATGCTCCAGTCGCCCATCAAAAACGCATCAAAACCCGGCACCTTCTGGATTCCAAAAGAACTTCCCAAACCAGTTGAAAACGATGTCGAGTGTTGCTCATCCGAGGCCTGACTCTTGGATCTCAAATACGAAACAACAGCATTGTGAGCCATCACTTCACCTCATACGCGCCATCCCTGAGGCACGCAATGGTCCATTAGACTTGGGATTATAACGGCTCCTGTCCCGATCCGACACCTATGCAGGGATTTCGCCACCCATCACGAATAATACATCTTGACTGACGATACCCTGACGACATCAACCCTGACGGTCATGATTGTCTCTGGGGAAGATGTGACAAATGCGAGGGAGGAATCTCGGTGAAAATCCTCGACCAAGTCTACATGGTAACCGATGCCGAAGAAACAGTTAATGCTTCATTCTTTATTACAGAACGCGGCACCGTAGTCATCGACACCATGCGGAAACCAGCAGACGGCGAACTTCTGCTTGCGCACATACATACCAATACTGCCAAACCCGTACGGCTCGTCATTAACACCCATTTTCACGCCGATCACACCTTTGGAAACACCGCTTTTTCTGCTCCCATCCTATCGACGGATAGGACTCGGAAGCAGATGGAGAAACGAACCGCGCCTCGTTGGGGGAAAATCGCGAGCGAGAATATGCCTTTCCCACTCCCGGAGATCACGTTTTCAGGTGAGTTGGACTTGCACTTTCGAGAATTTCATGCCCATCTTCAAGAAGTTGGCGGCCATGCCGCTGGACTGACCGTCATCTATATACCCGAAAAGAAGGTCCTTTTTACGAGCGATTTGATTTTCTCCGGCAGGTTCCCGTTCCTAGGTGACGCGAATCTGCCGGATTGGATTGCCGCCCTTAAAGCATTTGAGAATTTGGATATTGAGGTTGTGGTCCCGGGTCACGGTGAACCTTGCGGACCCGAAGTCCTTCAGGAACAAAGAATATGGCTTGAGAAGTTGTTTGATCGTGTTCAATCTTTGGCCGATGACGACCACCCCCACGGCACCATTTTGAATATGATAATCGAGGAGTTCGAAGTTCCAAAATTCCGGCACGAAATGCTCGAGACGTTTCTCCGGACCTTCACTGACGAGTTAAGGGGTAATGCTCGTTAAGTTAGCCATGCCCAAAGGCTCGATTTCGGCACGCGCATGAACATGGGCTCAGGCCAGTTCGGGCAACTAGAGTATACCTAAACAGAATGAACGTTGCCGTCAAACTCAAACGAATTTTAACACCGGATCCAAGGGGGTCCGGTGTTTAACTTTGAATATCCGGTTGTTCCGATCGAACGGAGTCTAACTCTTCGTGGGCAACCGAATTTATCGTGGCAAATGGATGATCAAATAATGGCAACATGATGATGGCGTCTCGTCCTCCGTCCGCCTCTTGACGGGACAGGGGATGCAGTTCATCATTGATGATTGGATGGCAGTATTAGTAATATAGATGTAGTGCGTTAAATTTACTGGATTGTCGTCACCAATCAACAAAGGTCATGACGTTCACGCAATAGGCTACTCGTTTCGCTTCTCCGTGAAATCATGGCCACCTTCAAGTCTCGCTGAAACGGAAAGGAGCATTCTCCACATGGCTACAGAAACAAAAGCGCTTGATAAGCGGGCTCTTACTGGAGTCCACTTCATGCTGGGTAATTTTGCCGCTGCTGAAGGCGCCATTGCAGCTGGATGCGATTTTTTTGCCGGCTACCCTATTACTCCAGCCAATGAAATCTCCGAGCGCATGTCCCATCGTTTGCCTGAGGTTGGCGGTGTCTTCGTTCAAGGTGAAGATGAACTCTTCTCCATCTACGCGGTCACGGGAGCTTCCCTGAACGGTGCCAAAGCAATGACAGCCACCGCAAGCGCCGGTTATAATCACTTCCAAGAGGGCATCGGTTACGCTGTCGCAGTTGAGGCACCCTGCGTAATCATTGACGTCCAGAGGTGCCGTGGCGAAAACTTTGCCACTCAAGCCGACGTCATGCAAATGCGATACGGCACTGATGGCGATTACGAGATTATCGTACTCGCACCCTCTTCGATTCAAGAACTTTTCGATTACACGGTCCGTGCATTTAACCTAGCAGAAGAATATCGGACACCGGTCATTGTCATGTCCGAAACCACCATTGCGCTCATGCGTGAGCGACTCGAAATCCCAACCTTAGATGAGATCGAAATCGTTAATAGAAAATTCACCGATCTTCCTCCGAAAGATTATCTTCCCTTTAAAGCCGATAAATACGGTGTGCCTGACTTTGCTCCGTTGGGTGAAGGCTACGCCGGGCTTTACTCAATCAATCCTCACGATGAGGCGGGAAGTATCGATTGGGACCCCGATGTCTTTGAGCGCATGTATGATCGCTTGACTGGCAAAATCAAAAACAACCGTGACGTCATCTGTCAACCAACATCTTTCTATACCGATGACGCCGATGTTGTCTTGATCGCTTACGGGAGTGAAGTTCGTCCCGCCTTGGACGCCGTCGAAATGGCCCGCGGCAACGGAATGGCAGCTGGCCTATTAAAGCTCGACGTGGTCTGGCCCGTTCCGGAAGAGCAGATTCTCGCGGCAACCCGAAACGCCAAGAAAGTCATTTCGGTCGAAATGAACATTGGAAAATACGCCACC
>SLMV01000100.1 GCA_007133365.1 Clostridia bacterium | reverse complement strand
TTGGGCCCCCGGGCCTACGGTGACAACCTCGCGTCGATTTCGTTCAATGCTAAAGCCCTGTTCATTGTCCGAATTAACGGTCCAAAGCAACTGCATTTCGCTAGGAGAAAGGGCCATGGCCTCCAGGCCCGTCGGGGCCTCGGGAACCCGTCCGATCGCAAAGTCGGCATCGCTCACCGCCTCGATGCTCACGGGGGCGCGAGTAAGGTAGGAGATTTCCCCCAAAATCTTGATTCGGGCATGATCGGTGGTAATATCTGGGACGGTCCACCGAAATGCCCCGGCAATCCCGCTTCCCAAATAGATGTCGTATGTTCTTCCCGAATTCGTGGAGAGAAAGAGGTCCAGTTCATAGTCCCTATAGCCGTCCCACGTGATGGTCTGAAGGCTCCCCACCGCCATGTTCTCGCCGCCAAGCGGGAAGGTGATGGACAAATCTTGGGTTTCCGCCTGCGCCGGTATCGTGAATATAATGAGAAAGATCATTAAGAAAAGTGGCGTCAGGTAGTATCGCTTCATGGAGGTCCCTCCTCTTAAAGTGAGCCTGCGAAAATTCCGGTCACTTTCAAAAAATCACTGCCCAGCCCTACTCTTAGGTGGATTTCGAGGCTGACACTTACCATCATCATGTGAGTCGAGGCTTCACCAGACTATCGAACCCGAATCTGTGTTCCTTATCACTTCCGGAGGGTCTTTTGTGCGCATTACTTCACGTTAAGAGCCTCACATCGTCCTTGCTTCGGCATTCGTATCCTTAGGGCCGATGGAGATATTATTCGACTTAAAGAAGCTCATCTCCTTCGAATTTCGTCAATTAATTATCGAAAACCATCCTCTTCATCAACGCCTTCCTTGAGTTAGTCAATCGGGAAACGTGGTTACAATGGTAACGCCGGTTTGCTTTGGATACGAGCTGAATTGGGCAGTTGGCAACCGACGGGCACCAGCCCCTTTTAAAATGCACAACGGAAACTCGGTGAGGGCGATGGTGCCGTCTCCGGAGTAATAACCCGCTGCCATCGACATGGCTTAGGTGGATTAAATCGAAGGTCTAACCTTCCGAGGTTTGTCCCCCGGAAACGCCGCTTTACCGAGGATCCTGGTCAGAGCCATCACAACGACCCACGGCATCAGAGCAATCATCAGATTGATCGCCGGAGCCGAACCCGCCACAGCAGTTAAAACCAAGAGGGTGGTAAAATTGAGCACCCCATGGAATAGGATGGAAAGCAATACGCTTTTGGTATGGTTATAAAGCCAGACGTAGAGATATGTCTGTCCAATTAAAGAAATAGTATAGCCAGCCAGCGCGAAGACAATGCTAATTATCATCGCTAAAATGGGCCCACTCCCCGCCGAAACGATCGTATGATAGGCAACGTAGGGGTAGTGCCAAACTGCCCAGATTAAACCAAGCATCCAGATATATTTCTCGCCCTCAAAGCGCTTCTGTAACCTTGGAAGAAGAAATCCCCGCCAGCCCGGTTCTTCACCAAAACTGATCATAATTTCCCACAACAAAATGGGCAAAGCAAAGGGGAGTAAAGTGTCAAAGCCGAGGAAACTGATTTCACCCAGGGGCGTTAGCACAGCGATCAAAAACGGAATACCGGGAATCGTGATGGCCACCCCCGCTGCAATCCAGTACCAGCGGAAACCAATAGAAAATCGGAGAATCCGCTCCTTAAGTTTTAGAAGTCCGGCGGCGCCGGACTCAAATTGAATGACGAGTGACGCGGCAATGAGGGGGCCAAAGCCACCCAGAATAAAGATCAGCGACGTGAGAATATGCTGGATATTCGAAAATCCCGACTCAAGTAACACGACATATTCATCTTGCGCTGGCAAAAAATAACCGGTTCTGCTGGCAATCACAAGGGCCGTCGTCCAACAGAACCAGCTAATGCTGTAAGCCAGAACGATGTAAACGACGATAGGATCCACACCTATCAGCGGTTCTTTTCGATCATATACCTTCTCCATATGACCTGCCTTCCCGTTTTTCCATTTCATAATTAACACCGCCGCCTGCGAGAGATATCGAAACCATCGGATGGCTTCGCTTTCACCGGTTCCACTGCCACAAGAACGACCCGCGATTCAGGAACGATTCCACTCAGATCATTAATCGAAAACGCTCATCAAGTTGAATCATCGCTTGGGCACCGACGGCCCTTAGCACAGTGTCGCTTCTTTACGCACACGAGTAAGGAATGGAATCTCTCGGATTCCAAGGTAAAAGCGTGTGTACCAATTGTCCAAACCGAATAAGCGGTTTGCCCCATAAGTTATGGGCAAGTGCAACGAGTATGCGGCCACTATCTCAAAGAGCGTTTTGTAATCAAGGGGCCCCAGAAAAGAAATAGACGGGCACCTCAAGGCCATGACGGATGTCACCCCCAATGCTAACGAGACCGGAAGACCGCCTTGTGCAAAAACATCATTGCTCGCTTATCCCAGATGAATCCTCACCACGAACCCTCTCCCGGTCGCACCCGCAAACTTCGGGCGCCCTTTTTGAGCACCAAAAGCGCCCGCAATTCTTAGATCGCCCGTTTTGAATCTACCAACCCCTTAGATCTGATTCGTAAACAAAAGCACCCAAATCAAACCCAACCCGGATAAGGTCAAAAGACTATAGTGAAGCCGTGCCAGCAGGTTCCAATAACGATACCGCCAGGCAAGGACGCTAAATCCCACCAGGACCAGGGTCAGCGGCACCATAAGCCATGGTAAGGCAAACACCACATGGGCCACCGGCGAAATAATGCCAAAAATGATGTTGGGCACCCCAAAAGCCGGATCAATGTCCGTAAAAACATAAGCCATCCCGACGAAGAATGCGAGGGTGACGGTCATGAGACCAACCGCGGTTCGCCTCGCCGAGCGCTCCCTACCGGTTGCCAAATGGCCAGGTGCTGGCCGCAAAGAGCGGCGTATACCCTGGATCGTCCACCCCAAAAGCGTGATGACCATCAGGATTACGGCGAAGACAATAATGCCGCCCAAAAAGGGAAGGGTCTCAAACCAGGGTGCACGCAAATACGTCATGGCCCCAGCCGCTACCAGGGGTTGTCCCTGGGGCCCCGGGGAAAACGCCACCCGCAAATACTGGGGCTGGTCATCGAGGCCGTGATTCTGATAGACGTCCGGCTCCACTTCGTAGAAGCGATAGTTTTGCCCCATCATGTTTACCGAAAGATACCCGGATTCGTCCATCTCAAGACGGACGGCCTGCAGAAGGCCGATGAATTTTTCCGGACCCGTAAATGTCATCCGGGTGGTGTGATATTCCCCGAGGTACCCGGCGGTTCGCTCACGGGCATCCGCCGAGGGTGTTGGTGCCGACGGCGGCACATCTTCCTCGTCAGCATCCAAGAGCACGCCCAGCAATTCCTGCGGCAAAGGCATGATCTCGGCCGGATTCTCACTACCACTGAAGGAAATGAAAAGCCCAAGTTGTTCCTCCGGCACCAAGAAGAGATGACTGTAATAGAGCATGGTTGAACCGCTATGGTTGAGAACACGTTGGCCATTGAGCGTATCCTCAAAAAACCCAAGCGTGACACCATCGATCGCCGGGTGTTGAGAAAAATGTTGGCGATGCATCGTATCAAGCGTATCGGGCTCTAGGATTTGGGCATCACGGAAGCGCCCGCCCGATAAGTGGGCGATCATAAAGTGGGCCATATCTGACGCCGTGGTGCTCATAGAGCCGGCCGGTGCCATCGGAATATATTCGAAGCGGCCCGGGTGGAAAGTGCCTTGCCAATATCCGTATCCTTGGGCCAGCTGGCGGGACAGATCATCGGATAAGGGTTGCTGAAACGTACTGTTCGACATTGCAAGCGGTGACAAGACGTTGGCGTCCATGTACTCCTCAAAGGCTTGACCCGAAACACGCTCCACAATATATCCGGCAAGTGCCGCTCCATAATTCGAATACCCCAAAATCTCACCCGCCGGAAACACCCGAGCTGGCAATCGAGTCGCTAAGACATCCCCCAAGGGTTCAACATCGTCTAATGACAACACGAAAAGTCCATCCATGACATCTTCAAATCCCGGCGTATGGGTCATGAGATGGCGCAGGGTGACCGGGCGGGGGTTCGGGTCGTCATCCCCGAGAATGCGATCAGGGATTTCAAAATCGAGATAGGTGTTGATATCCTCATCGAGATCGAGTCGGTTTTCTTCGACCAGTTGCATAACGGCCGTCCAGGTAAACAGCTTGGATACGGAGCCCGGGCGAAAAAGGGTCCGCTCAGGATCGACCGGAATTTCTTCTTCAAGGTTCGCATAGCCGTAACCTCGGCTCAGCAGAATCTCGCCGTCCTTGACCACCGACAGGGTAATACCGGGAAACTGATGGTCCGCCATTTTTTCAATGACGATGTCCTCAATGCGCTGTGCTAATACCTCTGCAGCCTCAGGAGATGCCGCCCCGACCAGATTCGGCAAGAATAATAGGGCTGACAGTACCGTAATGACGGCCACCCGCACCCGTCGATTCCACCCATCACTTACATCATGTTTCCGGCTCCCCATATAAATCCCTTTCCCCTCTCTGTTTGAACAAGAAAAGACGACATCCCCGAAAATCCGGTTGTTTGTCGTGATAGCAAACGCTTAGTTCTTCAATCATGAACCATTGCTTCGCCAACAGGCCCCAGGTTCCTGCCCCGGATCTTGCCGGTGCACGCTTTCTTTCCCAGCAGGTGAGCCGGAGACAACCTGACGCTCGCTCTTGAAGAAAGGGGTGACCAACAAACATTGAATCCGAACCGACGATCACCCCTAATCTTTGGGGAAAAGTGGCCCAATTTGAGGTGCTGGCTCAGGGTCAAACCGAACCGCATGGGGCCATCTTTAATTTAACTTCTCATATCTAACATCAAAGAATAGAGCCATCCATCAGAAGATGGTACTTGTTCCCTGCTTTCGATACGATCACCGATCCAACGTCTGCACTCTCTTGGAATTTCACGGGCGACATTGCCTTTGAGGAGATGCCGCCAATCCTTCCAGAATCGAAATACTTAAGCATACACTAAGGCATCCACATAAATCCCTGGTAAGAACCGGACAGATTCTCCAGATCGGTTCGGATTAAATAATGTTCCGGTGCCAAGTTGGGGATGATGAACGCGCTCGCGACACCTTCATCATAGCACTGCCTTGGCCTTCTGAGCCTTCACCTGATGATGCTCGGATATTTCGCCATTTTGCTCTGCTCCAATCGTCCCTGTGACAAGACGAACTCGGCAAAAAAATGGCGTGCTCACGGGTCATATGTTCGGGGATTTTTCTCGTTCGGTCACACCAGGGTCCCATATTGATCGATGCGGCGTGGATTCTCCAATAGAATCAGCCACTCGCGCCCAACCGCACGTAGCCCGGTCCGAAAGCAAGTCTACCAATTCCATAGAGAGGAACCTCTAGTTTGTTAATAGATTAATGCGTAAATTTCCATACGAATCATTTGATATCCATCTATCTTGGCAAGATTCGCATCTCTAATTGAGAATCATAGAACATTGACAGCCTCGACATCCGTTTCGTGTGACTCAATGAAAAAGACAACGCCGGGTCGAACGCCTGCCTAACCCCGCCTAAACCCCTGGCATCAATTCCGGCCGGATGGTGATCCAGTACACCGCGGCCAGTCGCGTTTCGGAAAACAAACGTTTGTCCGTACCGGCCAGCGCCGACTCTGCCTCCGTTTCTGCGGAATAAGAAGATCATCTGAGCATGGGAACGGCGGCAGCCCGATGCGCCGAAAAAGTGGTTCAACGTATCGCCTGCATCCTGACCATCGAACTCATTGCCGCAGCGCAGGCG
>SLMV01000053.1 GCA_007133365.1 Clostridia bacterium | reverse complement strand
TGTGGAAAAGGGCGATGTCTTCGTGAACGTTTACTGCCCGTTTACCGGGGAATTGACCGGGCAAGTGCTGGCACCGGAACCCGGCAAGATTTTAAACACGGGTCTGGTCTGGCCGGTCGTTGGACAAAAAGCCTTCTTGGGCGTCCTCGGTGAAGTCGTCGAAGAAGTGGAACTTGATTGTTAGGAAGATGATGACGTAAAGGGATCGCTGCCTCAGGGCGCCAACTGGATGCTCGGGGCTCTGGGGCAGTTTGCATGACGTCGGCGAAATTTCGAACAGTACGAAGGGAGCCATTGTTTGACCGAAAAAGAGAGGCCTTTAAGCGCAAACGATCTTCTTCATTTCAATATGGTCAGTGACCCTCAGGTGTCACCCGATGGCACTCGGGTGGCGTGGGTCAAGACGTGGATGGATCCTGAGCATGATCGGTATCGATCACAAATTCAGCTGATGGATCTCTCAACCCGCAAAACTCGACGCTTTCTCAACGTCGCTTTTGACCATACGCACCCTCGCTGGTCGCCCGATGGTCAATACATTGCATTTTTAGGACGTTCAGATGAGGCGAATTCAAGTTCGGGACCCGACCGAGCCGTCACGATTTTGGGCGGGGCGCAGCTGATGGTGGCAGACGCAACGGGTGAATCGGTGCAACAATTGACGGGTTTGGTCACGGGGGTGGGGCAGCCCACTTGGTCGCCGGATGGGGATCGAATTGCATTTACGACGTGGGTGGATCCCGTACGAGGTCTTGAAATCGCCGGGTCAAACCCTCAAAAAGGCGAGAACCTCTACGACGTTTTCAATCAGGACGTCCTGGTGGTTGAGCGGACGCGGTACAAGGCCGACGCCCTCGGATTTGTCGGAAATTATCGCCAGCAAGTGGCCGTCACGCCGTTTGATCCCAAAGCCGCCGGATGCGACCTGTCGCCCTCACTTTTGACGTTGGGGGATTATGATTTAACGGCGCCGGCCTGGTCGCCCGATGGGGAGCAACTCGTCGTCGCTGGCAATACCCGTAAGGATAATGAGCATCAGCGATGTTCGTATGTCTACTTGATCGACCCCAATGTGACCGAGCCGCAAGATCCTACCGAAATCTTTGGGCTCGAAGAGATGCGCTCAACGGATTTATCCTGGTCCCCGGATGGCTCGGAAATTGTCGTTGCCGGTCACGATGACCCCGAGCTCGGCCATTATGGCAACCAACGACTATGGCTGATTGATCCAGAGGGACGGACCGGTCGTTGTTTGACGGCGCACCTAGATGAAAGTTTCGGTGATTATTCCCGAAATGCTGATCTTCGCGGCTATGGGGGGGATGATAGTCCCCGTTGGTTCCCGGATGCAAAGAAGATGTTGGTGTTGATCAATCAATCGGGTTCGGTGCACCTGCATCAGATTTCACCGAAGGATGCGTCAGGAGAGACTCTGACCCAGGGCCACCAATCCATTATCGGATTCTCCGTTGATGCAAAGGTCACAAAAGCGGTCGTCTTGATGGAAAACGATGTCGAACCCGGTGATCTTTATCTGGTCGATCTCAAACAATCGGCCCCGCTCATGTTGGAACGCTTGACCGATGTGAATCGCACCCTGTTGGATGAATTATGCCTGACCCGACCCGAGCGCTTTCAGGTGCCATCGGATGATGTGATGGTGGACGGATGGTTCATTCCACCGGTGAATCGCGAACCGGGGAAGAAGTATCCTCTTATCCTTTACACCGGGGGTGGACCGGGAGGCATGCGTGCGAGCGTGTTCGTCCACGAATTTCACCTTTATGCTGCCCATGGCTATGCCGTCCTTCATTGCAATACTCGGGGCAATCTCGGGTATGGGCAGGATTTTTCGGCGGCGATACGCGGTGCCTGGGGTGAATTGGATCTAAAGGACAACATTAACTGCATGCGAGCCGCCTTCGAGCGATTTGATTATATTGATCCGGAGCGCTTGGCCGTAGCTGGCGGGAGCTATGGAGGCTTTATGGCGACGTCGATCATTTCCGAGCATCCTGAGTTTAAAGCGGCAGTGGTTGACCGGTGCTTGTTCAACCGCTACTCCTTTAACGGGACCAGCGATATGGGGTTCCTTTTGGACATGGTGGAGTTTGATAAGAAACACCCCTGGGAGGCGCCGATGCAGTACCTCAAGCGCTCACCGCTTTCTCACATTGCCGACGTAAAAACACCCACTTTGGTGATCCATTCGGCTCTTGATCATCGCTGCCCGATCGGACAGGGTGAGCAGCTTTTCACCACCCTACGACTTCTGGGTGTTCCGACGAAATTGGTTCGTTTCCCTAATGAAAATCACGATCTTTCACGCGGTGGACGGCCTTGGCATCGGGTTTTTCGTCTCAATCATTACCTTGATTGGTTTGGCCAATGGTTATGATGATGCCCATCAAAAACTTCGGGCAAGAGAAGAATGGAATTTCACAAATGCACACGTTTACGCTGGAGGATTTGTTCTTTAAGGTCTCGAACATATTAAGGTAGCGACTGATTTGTCGTTTGTTTAGTTGTGGTTTGAAGAAAGGGAGGATGACTCAGTGGGTACACAGGCAACGCTTGCCGAACGAGACATGCGGTTTTCTAGACTGCGCGAGGCGATGAAGAAGGACGATCTCGATGTTCTATTGGTGGCGGGTAAAGGACACGGTTGGACCGGGCGGGGATACTTTCGCTGGCTGACCGACTTTCACCTTTGGGGTCATGATGGCATGATCCTATTCCCCCTCGAAGGGGAGCCGATGTTGACCATGACGAGTGCCGCGGTGGCACGGCGGGTGGCCCGAACCCGTGGATGGATTAACGAAACGGCGGGTGATTGGGATATCACCCCAACCATTGCGAAGGAATTGAAGCGCCGTGGGTTGGATAAAGCCCGAATCGGTGTCGCCGGCTATAATTTTATCATCGGTGCCGGTGCGTATCAGATGTTAGAAGATGGCCTGCCCGATGCGAAACTGGTCGATGCCGACCGCTTGATGGACCGGGTTCGCGCCATTCGGAGTCCGTTGGAAATTCAGCAATACCGGGAGTTATGGGCCGTTGCGAAGTCGGCGATGGAACGTTTTGTCGACTACCTCGAGCCCGGCATGACCGAGAAGCAAGTTTCCATGGAACCAGTCCGATATATTCATCAGCACGGTGCTCGGGATTATCTCATCCTCATTAACGGTAAAATCCCCGGGGATGACATCGTGGAGTTAGAGGATGTTATCGCCTATCACATGGAGATCTGTAACGACAGCGGTCATTACAACGAGTTGACGGTTACCTTAGCGTATCGTGATCCCACGCCGGATGAGCTCAAGTTGATGGAGACGGAACTTAGCGCTTACGAAAAAATTCGTAAAGCCGCCAAGCCGGGTGTCAAGATGGCTGAGCTCTTTAAGATTTTCGAGCAGGAGTTGGTGGACGCCGGTTTCGATCTAAAAGATGAGCCGCTTCACCACTATGAGTTCCACGGACAGGGGATGGATTGGATCGAATGGCCCAACTTCTCGCCCAATGATCCGGTCCGTCACGACACCCCTCTCGAAGAGGGCATGGTTTTGAACTATCATCCGGCGGCCAACATAAAACAAAACATCAAGAAACCGGGTATTAACGACCATATTCTCATTACCAAGGACGGCGCGGTCCGCTTGAGTGGGGACTGGGATATGCGTTGGCGAGTCGTCTAGCACGGAAGGATTCCGGGCTCTGGTTAGAGAAGAAACTACGATGGTTGGATCAAAGTTGTTTCCGGCAGTGACCGGAATAAGAAAGCGAGGTTAGTTAATTGGGTACGAAAGCAACGTTTGCAGAAAGAGACATGAGGTATGAACGACTACGAAATGCTATGAAAGAGGAAGGCTTTGACGTTTTGCTCATCGCCGGTAAAGGACACGGATGGACCGGTCGAGGGTATTTTCGTTGGATGATCGATTTCCACCTCTGGGGTCACGACGGCATGATTTTGTTCCCCCTCGAAGGGGAGCCGATGCTGACGATGACCAGTGCGGGCGTGGCCTCCATGATGGCCAAAACGACCGGCTGGATCACGGATTGCCGTGGCGATTGGGACATTACGCCGAAGATCGTGGAAGAACTCAAACATCGCGGACTGGATAAGGGCAAAATCGGAGTGGCCGGGCATGGCTTTATTCTCGGCGCTGGTGCCTTCAAGGTCTTAGAAGACGGCTTGCCCGATGCCGAATTGGTCAACGCGGATCTTTTCATGGATCGGATCCGGGCGATTCGCAGTCCGTTGGAGATTCAACAATATAAGGAGCTTTGGGCGATGTCCAAAGCCGCCATGGAGCGCTTCGTTACGCATCTCGAGCCGGGGATGACGGAGAAGGAAGCCTCGATGGAATCGGTTCGATATATTCACGAACACGGCGCTCGCGATTATCTCATTTTCCTCAACGGTAACGTACCAGGAGACCGCATTGTGGAACTGGAGGATATCCTGGCGTATCATATGGAAATTTGTAACGAGAGCGGCCATTACAATGAGCTGACGGTCACGTTGGCATTCCGTGATCCGACCCCGGATGAGCTCAAACTGATGGAGACGGAACTCGAAGTTTACGAGAAGATCCAGAAAGCGGCCAAACCGGGCGTGATGATGGCCGACCTGTTTGAAATGTTTGAGCAGGCATTGGTGGATGCGGGCTTCGATATAAAAGACGATCCGCTACACCACTACGAGTTCCACGGTCAGGGCCTGGATTGGATCGAATGGCCGACCTTTGCGCCGAACGATCCGGATCGCAACCAATTCCCGCTCGAAGAAGGCATGGTGCTCAACTATCACCCGGCCGCAAACATCAAGCAGAATGTCCGTAAGACTGGAATTAACGACCAAATCCTCATCACCAAAGACGGTGCTGTTCGTCTGAGTGGGGATTGGGATATGCGCTGGCGAGTCGTCTAAGCGAACCCCTAAATTCCGAGCCACAAACGAGCCCCCGATTTCTCGGGGGCTCGTTTTATGGGTGCGCCCGGCGTGGGCAGAGGTGAAGGAGTGAAGATCCCCCGTGGGCCGTGGGCACGTAGGACCACTAGTTGAAGCCAAGGGGCGCCTCTTACCGGATCACCTCGGGTGCCCCGATCATGACAATGATGGCGGGTTTTGACATCACCATCTTCGGATGGGTATGAGTTGCTTTTGGCTTAGCAAATCGGTATAATGCCGTCAGAAGTTCATTAAACTCAATCTTCAGGGTCGGGTGAATCAAGCGATTGGTGATTCCCAACCGGTGGTGATGCGCGAAAGCGCGAGCCCACGAGCTACTGAGGTAGCAGAACTGGTGAGACTCCAGTGCCGACGGTAAAGTCCGGATGAAAGAAGATTGGTACCAACGCCATCCCGACCCAGGTCCAAAGATCTGGGTCTTTTTCATGCCCTGAAGTCCATTGAAAGGGGAAATAGCATGAAGTCTTCCACAAGTCGTTTGGTGTCCATTGCGCTCTTTGGGGCACTCGCCACGGTGCTGATGTGGTTTCCCAAATTCCCACTTCTGCCGGCGGCTCCCTTTTTGTCCTATGATTTTAGCGACGTTCCCGTTTTGATCGGGACCTTTTCCATGGGACCCGTGCCCGGAGTGTTGATTGTGATTGTCAAAAACGTGCTGTATTTTGTCACGCGGAGCCGGAGCGGGCTCATTGGAACATTCATGAATTGGAGCACCACCACGGTGTTGATCCTGGTGGCAGGGATTATTTATCATTACGTTCGCCGGGATCGGTGGGGGGCCTTGACTGGAATGCTGGTGGGCACTGGACTGATGGCCATCGTCGGCGTCATCCTCAATATCCATGTGGCCCTTCCCATCTGGGGAATCCCGACGGAACAGATCATTCCTTTGATCCAGACCGCGGTCTTGCCATTCAATCTCCTACGAGGGTTAATCAGTACGCTGGTGACCATGCTTCTCTACCGTCGTACCACCGACCTGATGCGACGTCACTTCAAGTTAGCGTCTTAAGGACAAAAGGCCCGGGCGTAATCGCAGCAGTGCCTCAATGCCCGGGCGTTTTCTTTGTTTACTAAATTCATCCAATTCCGGTTGTGTTGTCCTAGTGATGTCAAGCAAAAACCGTTAAACTAAAAAGGAAGAAGTGGTTTTTCGCTTATGCGCTTCGGTCGACCGAAACACTGGGTGGGATGGAGGGTAATCCGTGACGCTGACATGGAAGTACATCAATGTGGGCGCGTATCTGCTCATGGTCTTGGTGAACTATCTGGCCAATCAACTGCCCCTGGGGGGAAAGACGCCCGCAGAATTATCCGCACTGTACCCCGTCCAACTGACACCGGCAGGCTACGTTTTTTCTATTTGGCTTCTTATCTACCTCCTATTGGCAGGGTTTCTCATTTATCAGTTCGTGGCGGATAACGATGATCGATTAGACCGTGTGGGTTCAGTTTTTGCCGCGAGTTGTGTTTTTAACATCGCCTGGATTTTTGCCTGGCATTGGGAACGAGTGGGGCTTTCGCTTTTGTTTATGATCGGCTTGTTGTTTATGCTCGGAACGCTGTACCAACGGATCAACCGTGGGCGTCATTATCCCGCTTTGGTCGGATGGTGGTTACTCAATGTTCCGTTTAGTCTCTATCTCGGATGGATCAGCGTGGCCACTTTGGTCAATGCGACCGTGTTTTTGTATGAACGAAACCTCTATACCTCTGCTCTCGGCCCTTATGGTTGGACAGTTCTCGGGATATTGCTTGCGGCGGTTCTTGCGGGGATGGCTATTCGTGAACGGCGCGACCTCATTTATGCGCTGGTGATTATCTGGGCCTTGTCGGGCATCGGGGTGGCGAATGCTGATGACTTTCCCTTGGTTCTGACCGCTTGGGGGGTGGCGGTTGGTATCAGCGTTTATCTCGGCATGCACATGGCGGCTGGGGCCTCACGTACGTCCGACCGTGGATCCAGGTAATGGTGAGGATATCTGGAAAGCGATGCGCGAAGGGGTCGCCGGATCAAATCGAGATTTAAAAGCGAAAGGGGATACGTCTTGAGTGAACATCAGCCGCAACACGCTCACGAGGACGGACATGATCATATGGATCATTCCCCCGAGTCTTTTCGCTACCGGTTCTGGCTGACCTTCCTCCTGACGATACCGGTCCTTATCTATAGCGAGTCGATCCAGGCGTGGTTCAATTTTCAACCGCCTGAATTTTGGGGAAGCCAGTGGCTTCCCTTTTTGTTAAGCACGCTAATTGTCGCTTATGGCGGCATTGTCTTTTTGCGCGGGGCCCGCGCGGAAGTCCGTGCCAAAAAGCCGGGGATGATGACCTTAATCAGTTTGGCCATTACCGTTGCGTATGGTTACAGCGTCGCGGTGACCTTTGGATTTCCTGGGGAGACCCTTTACTGGGAGCTGGCGACCCTGGTGGCGATTATGCTCCTGGGGCATTGGTTTGAAATGAGTGCGGTGGTAAAGGCGCAGGGCTCCCTTAAAGCGTTGGCGGCTTTGCTGCCGGATAAGGCGCTTAGAATTAAGGCTCAGGCGATGGAAGAAGTTTTGGTCAGTGAACTGGCGATGGAGGACCTCATCCTCGTCCGCCCGGGGGATCGGATGCCGGCGGACGGAGTGATCGAAAAGGGACAATCGATGATCAATGAATCCCTCATCACCGGGGAATCGGCCCCGGTCAACAAGGCGCCGGGTGATTCGGTCATTGCCGGCTCCATCAACGGGGGTGGATCCCTTCGGGTGCGGGTGAAGGGGATCGGGGAAGAGACGGCGCTTGCCGGAATCATGCGTATGGTCCAAGCCGCTCAGGCGTCCAAGTCCCCGGTGCAAGTGCTGGCAGATCGGGCGGCATTTTGGTTGGTGGCGGTGGCGTTAGGGGTGGCCGTCCTCACCTTCACCGCCTGGTTGATCTCGGGTGCCCCGCTACCGTTTGTCATCGAACGGGTGGTGACGGTGTTAGTGGCTGCCTGCCCACACGCCCTGGGGCTGGCGATCCCCCTGGTCGTGGCGATCATCACTTCCATTGCGGCGACAAATGGATTGTTGATCAAAGATCGCCTGGCTTTAGAAGAGGCAAGACGGCTAGATTGCATCGTATTCGACAAGACCGGGACACTCACCCATGGTGATCAGCATGTGGTAGCCGTTCATCCGGCCCACGGATTCGAAAAGCGGGAGATACTCCGCTTGGCGGCGGCAGCCGAGATGGATTCGGAACACTTTATCGGAAAAAGCATTGTTAGTTTTGCCCAGAAGATGAAGATTGATATCCCCGCCGCTGAGCAATTTGAGACCGAAAGTGGTCGGGGGGTGCAGGCGCAAGTGGATGGCCGCGCCGTCCAAGTTGGCGGTCCTCATTTATTGACTGAGATGGGATTGGAACCGGAGGATGCGACGTTTGTTTCGACCCAAGATGGCGGCGGCCTTTACTACGTTTGGTTAGAAGGCAAATTGATCGGTGCCATCGAGACCAAGGATCGCGTTCGCGATGCTTCTCGCAAGGCAGTTGAATTGCTCAAAAAGCGAGGCATTGAAGTTATCATGCTGACGGGGGACAGTGAAAACGTTGCTCAACAGGTCGCGGTGGAACTCGGGTTGGATCGATATTTTTCTGAAGTTTTGCCTCAGGACAAGGCAGAGGTGATTGAACGGTTACAAACCGAAGGGTACCGCGTGGGCATGGTTGGCGATGGCATCAATGATGCCCCGGCCCTTGCGGCATCTGATGTCGGCATTGCCATCGGCGCCGGGACCGATGTCGCCGTTGAGACGGCGGGTATTGTGCTCATCAAGAACGACCCTTTAGATGTCGTTCGATTGCTGAATCTGTCCCGGGCCACGTATCGTAAGATGGTGCAAAATCTCGCGTGGGCAGCCGGTTATAATGTTGTCATTTTGCCGCTTGCGGCGGGATTGCTAACGCCTTTTGGTTTTCTCCTTCCGATGGCGGTCGCCGCCATTTTGATGTCGGGGAGTACGATCATGGTTGCCGTCAATGCCCAGTTGCTAAGACGCCTCGACCTAACGCAAACTTAGATGAATTCGGGTTTTGGGCGATCGACCTCGTCGGAGCCCTTTTCGGGAAGCGTTCCGACGGGTTATCGATGCTACCTTAAGCGTCCATTTAAGACTCCGGTTGTGCCCTGGTGTTTTGATATTTTTCTAATGTGGCAAATGCCGAGCCCGAGCGTTTGAATCATCGGATGAAGTGACGGCCTGATGGAGGGTGTCATCGCATCACTCCCTCCCATCGGGCCCTTGTGCGAAGTTAGTTGGAAAGGAGCCATTTATGAACGTGAACCCAGAGCAAAACGCCAATGTTTCGTCTTTTCATCGGAGGGAACTGGTGATTGATGCGCAATCGCCTCAAATCAATACCGCGTTGGTCGTGACCCCGCGCATGAAGGAAGAGGCCCGACGGCTGAGCCGTTTAGGGAAGAGTCCCCAGGCGATTCAAGTGGCCATGAGTCGACTGCTATTGGACGAAATGCGCCAGGATCCCAGTGTGATGGATGCGTTTCGAACGGCCTGGGAGGTGGCGGGTGTGGACATTGTCAACAACTCCCATCTTGATGATGCTCCGCCGGCAACCGCTTTTTCCGAAGCCGTGGAAATGATCGCCGCAACCCACGGGTTGCTCGATCTTTTGAAACCTGACTTTGAAATGGTGACCTCGGGAACGGATATTCGACGGTTAAAGGCCGCCGGCAAACGGGGCATCATCCTTAATCTCGAGAACACCACCCCTTTGGGAGATGACCTTAACCGCGTGGGGTTTTTCTATAATTTAGGGATTCGTGCGGTCCAGTTAACGTACAATTTGCGTAATCTCGTCGGCGATGGTTGTCTTGAGCCGGCCGACGGCGGATTGTCACTATTTGGGCGCGAGGTCGTGCGTCTTCTAAATGATGCCCGTATTATTATCGACGTCTCGCACTGCGGGGCCCAGACCACGGCTGACGTGTTGGCGAAATCGTCGGAACCAGTGGCCATGAGCCATGTGGCGTGCGATCGCGTGTTGCCGCACGCTCGGGCCCGGAGCGACGACGAGATCCGCCGGGTGGCGGCTGACGGTGGCTTCATTGGGGTCCTATTGGTCCCGGCGTTCTTACAGCCAACCAACACCGGTGATCTCAGCGCTTTTGCGCGTCAGATTGAGCATACGATCGAATTGGCCGGAATCGAGCAGGTTGGAATTGGGACCGATTATGGTCGATGCGATGTCTGGCCGTCCGATCCTTCGGTTCGGTATGCCGGACAGATGGGGGGTGCGTTGACCGAACATTCGTTTAGTTGGAGCGGATGGCGAGCCGAGCATCGGCTAAGTGAGACCTTCGAGCAGCGAGGATATGCCCGTTGGACCGATTGGCCCAATTTGACAACGGTCCTATTAAGAGAACTCGGCCTCAGTGAAACCGAAGCACGCGGCATCTTGGGGACCAACTTCCTTCGCTTTTTCGAGCGCGTGGTGGGGTAGTCAACCCAATTAGGACGAGTATGGGGGTGACGAAGAGGGTGGGATCAGGGGAAATGGGTTGTCTTTGATGGTTGACGAAAAGCAAACCATATGGATCCGAATCCCCTTCACCGCCTCCTTCTCTTGCGCGAATTCCCCAGAAGGATAGCTGAGATATCGGGTGCTGATAACGGTCAGATTCGGGGTCAATGGGGCGGCGCTTGTTCACCTCATCGAGGCATGGGTGCCAATATCAAGAGGCATCGTAGGCCATGCGGCGTACCTCTTCCAACGACGTAATGCCGGCTAGGACCTTATCGATGCCGTCTTGCACCAGACTGGTCATGCCGTCCCGCATGGTTTGCTCGTGGATGTCAGGGGTCGAGGCCCGCTCATTAATGAGGCGGGTGAGCGGCCGGGTGACCTGCATCACTTCGTAGATTCCGACCCGACCGCGGTATCCCGTGTTATTGCAATAAGGGCAACCCACCGGGGCCTTCACCCGAAGCGGTGTGTCGGGAAGGGGGAGGGCGAACCGGTTCACGTCATCGAACGGCAGGTCGTAATCCGTTGCGCAAGTGTTGCACAATCGGCGCACCAAACGCTGGCCCACGACGCCGAGCAGGGTGGAACTGATGAGGTACGGTTGTACCCCCATGTCCAAAAGTCGGCCGATGGTTCCCGCGGCATTGTTGGTGTGGACTGTGCTCAGAACCAAATGACCGGTCAAAGCGGATCGAACCGCCATCTCGGCCGTCTCGGTATCCCGTATTTCCCCAATCATAATGATGTCCGGGTCTTGTCGGACGATGAATCGGAGTCCGCTTGCGAAGCTGAATCCCGCCTTGGGTTGAATCTGGGATTGGTTGACGCCGGTGATCCGGTACTCGACCGGATCTTCCAGCGTCATGATGTTGACGTCCCGGGCGTTTATCTCGTGAAGTCCCGCCGTGAGCGTGGTGGATTTACCGCTGCCGGTGGGCCCCGATACCAGCACGAGACCCCAGGGGCGGGCCAGCATGTTTCGAAACCGCTGACGTTCTCTATCCGCCATGCCCAGGCGTCCAATCTCACTGATCGCTCGGCGTTGATCCAAAATTCGGACCACAACTTTTTCTCCGTGAATGGTAGGGAAGGAGGAAATGCGAAGGTCGACGGAACCCTTGTCCATTTGCACCCGGATCCGTCCGTCCTGGGGAATTCGCCGCTCCGATATGTCCATTTGCGCCATGATCTTGAATCGGGACACCACGCTTGGCAGTTGGCTTCGTTCAAACGTCATGATGTCGTGGAGGAGCCCGTCGATGCGGTATCGCACCCACACTTGGTTCACCTCGGGTTGAACGTGCAGATCGCTGGCCCGCTCTTCGATGGCCTGCTGTAACAGTTTGTTGACTAGCCCCGCTACCGGGGAATCGTGCTCTTTTTCCGACAGGCTCACCAGGAGGGCATCCATTGCATCTCCGTCCGCGGTGGCGGTCACGGCCTCGTCGGCTTCACGGTAGATGCGATTGATAAAGAATTCCAGCGTCATGGGTGATACTACGGCCGGGTGCACCATTTCGCCTCCGGTTCGTAAGGAGACATCATCCATGGCCACCATGTCGTCTGGATGAACCATGGCCAACAAAAGCCCGTTTTCCTCGCGCCCGACAAGGACCGCATTGAGTCTTTCCGCCGCATCCCGGCTCATGAGGGCGGCCATCTCCGGGTCAATATCGGAAAAATCGGGGCCTAAGTAGGGGATATCCATCTCGCGGGCGATGGTCTTGGCCAGATCTTCCGATGTGACGTGGCCGAGATGGACCAGGACATTTCCGATCCGCTCGCCGCGCATTTCCTTCTCTTGTAATTTCTTCGCTTCGCTGAATTGCTCATCAGTTATCAATCCGAATGCCACCATACGCGTTCCTAGGCAAGCCCGTCCGTTTGCTCCTTTTGCACGTTCATGGTGCATGGGTTCTATTGCGGCCATGTCCATCCAATGCCCCCTTTCATCCCGACGTTTCTTCTTCATCCTGACCACGGCGCTTTTTGAGCGGTCCCACCCTTGATCGGGATCAAACGGTGATCATGCCAATGATCCTGGCGTCGCCGTGATGTTATGATCCTCCTCATTTCATGACTTTATACGCAACGCCCTTCTTTTCGCATTGGGGGCAGAACCAGCACAGCGCGCCTTCTGCGTCAACCCAGAACATGGGATCTTTGCTTTGGCATTCGGGACAGACCCGTCGGGGTGGCCCGTGGGTGTTTTCAGGGGAGGTTCCCTCTGCTCTTACCGAATTGGTTTCTTCCTGCGGAGGTCCGTACTTGCTCGGTTTGGCGTCTTCCGGTGTCATTCGCATCTCGGTTTGGGAAGATTGGGCATGGGGGCCGTATCTCGGGATTTCGCTTTCCTCTCTTTTTTCGCTTTCGAGGCCCATCGGGGTTGGTGCTAATGAGCTGCCGTTTCCACTTGCAATCCTGTCATTTGGGGCTGGGGTCGATTGATGATGTTCCTGTTTACCCCCACTGGCACGTGCCGGCTGTCGGGGAGCGGGCATTTGCTTTTCAGATGGGTCCGATTGCCGTTCGCCCGCTAGCCCCTGCGGGTTCTTCTTTTCAACATGATCTTCGCTTAGTGCCGATCCTTCCTGGGTCTTGACGAGCACCGGGGCCGGTTCGAGCGTCCTTTCCGACCGAGCGTTCGCGATGGCTCGCTTTTGCTCATAGGTGCCGCTGATCCCCTCTTCTCGACAGTTCGGACAGTACCAGTGCAGGATACCCTCGGGAGGTCCCAGCCAGAAAAAGCAGCCGCTAACCTTACATTGTGGACAGTTGCCCCCCCTCAGCTCCTTCATATTATCCGCCTCGCTTTCCTTTGCTCCTTGATAGACAGAGGGTCGAAACCCGCCTTCAATAGAAAACGAGCCCCTTCCGTTCGGCAACCCAGCCGTCCTAGCCGTTTAGGCCTTAGACCTGTAATTTTGCGTCCACATCTTTCGATGTGTTTGCCCTTGTCGCGTCTAGCGACTCGTTTGTTGGCGATACTCGATACTGTGTAAACTTAAATCTATAACAATTGGAACGATATTTCAAGTGAATAAAGGGATTTCTTCCACCATTCCTCCTATTTTCAATGGCGAACGATTTGAGTATACCCTATTTCGACGCATTGGGCGGTAACGGAGGCGCCAAGCATCACGTGCACTTGGCAAAAAAGGTGACGATAGTGGGGCCTGGCGTTGGACGAATGATCCCCGGGATCGGCCGATTTGGTCTCGACATGATCCCGAGAGAGATCTGCGACCGGTGCGAGGGATCTCACGGAGTGGCGAGCGTTTGCGGGTCCGGTTGAAAGCGGCAGAAAATCCGTGGGCAATCGTCCCCATCATCCGGTTCGGTTCCGACACATGCGATTTCGTTTCCGATGCTTTCTTTTTGCCCGAAGAGTCGGCGCATCAATCGGGTGCGGGTGGGGGATTTTGGGCATGATTCGACCCGGATCGCATTCAATTGCTAGGAAACGGTGCGCTTGGCGAGACGTCGAGCGTGATGGGATCCCATCACGCTCGAGCGTTGGACTCAAATAGATTGCGAGCGGTGTCGAAACGACCGAGGATCGGCCACCTTTATGATATCGAGATCCCATAATCTCGATAAATCGCATCGAGGGTGATGCGCCGGCCTTCCTCAGCGGATCGAATCGCGGCGAAAACCACGGCGAGCGATCGGAGGTGATCTTGGGCAGTGGAGGGATAGGGCACCCCTTCATCGGCCAGAGCATGTGCGAATTGTCGCATGAGGGCTTCGGTGTCGTCAAAGAAGGGTTCGTCTTCGCTAACAAACGAAACGCGTTCGAGCGGGCCACCACCGCCACCGCCCCCCTTCTCAATAACGGGATTTGGGTCGTCCGACTGCATGTCCGCGTAATAAAGGTCCGAAAACAGTTGTTTTTGGATGATGACGCCTCGGCTACAGTCCGTGCGCCACTCAAACCCCATATCATTCCAACCGCTGGTCCAAGTTCCCAAATATTGCACCCGGAGATCGTCCTCGAGGGTTAAGAGGGCGGCAACGTTGCTATCGCCAGCATACATACTCCAGGGCGGATTCCAGGTTTCGGCTTGAACGGACTGGACCTCTCGGCCATAGACATAGCGAATTAGATCGAAGTGATGAATCGACTGCTCGAGGAGCATGGGGTGCTTCATATAAAGTGGATAACGATTCAACCCCGGCATCTTGCCGTCGCGGTTTCGAAGATAGGTAAACTGACCGAAGTTCGGGGTGCCTTTGACCTCCTCTTCGATGAGGCGCTTGATTCCTTGCGTCACTTCGAGATAGCGGAAATTGAGACAAATGGACATGGGAACGCCCGCTTCTTTTGCCATTTTCGTCAGTGCCCATGCCTCGCCGAGGTCAGTGGAAAGGGGTTTTTCCACCATCAGCGCGATGCCAAATTCCAAGCCGATTCGGACCTGTTCGCGATGGGTCTCGGGCGGTGTCACCAAAACCAAAACATCCGGCTTGGTTCGTTCGATGGCGGGGCGAAGATCGGTTTCCATTACCAGTTCGTCATCGGGGAAGGCCGCCTTCATTTGTTCGAGGGCCGAGGGGTCGATGTCAACGAACCCCACGATCTTACACGAATCAATCCGCTGAAGAACCTGGCGCCATAAGCGACCGCGGGCACCCACCCCGACCTGTAAAACGCGAAGTGTCATGGCATCAACCTTCTTTCGGATCCAGCTGAGCGAAATATTCGTACGCCAAAACCATGACTTCGATGGCGGAAAAATATAGATCGGTGGTCATGTATTCATTCGGTGCGTGGATGCGATCGCCTACGGGACCGAACCCGGTGTAGGCTTGCGGGATGTTGAGGGCTTCATCGAAAAGCGCGGCGGGTCCGGAGCCGGCATAGGTCACCCAAACCGCTGCTCCTTCGGGAAACACGTCATCGACCGCTTGTCGAAGCGCCAAAGCGACCGGAACTTCCGGCGAATTCCGATACCAGGGGGTGGCACCGAGTTGTTCGATGGTAACATCGGTAAAGCCGCGGGCGTCGAGATGGTCTCGGAGTTTACGAAGAACACCCTGAGGGGTTTGATCGGGCACCAGGCGGAAATCAATTTTTGCCGTTGCCTTCTTGGGGATCACCGTTTTTGATCCCTCGCCGGTGTAACCGCCGACGAGCCCGCAAATATTGCAGCTCGGGAGGAAGAAAAAAGCGTGCATGGCCGAGTCGGGGTCCCGTCCGCCGACGAAGCGTTGCTGCTTGGCGTCGGTGAGCCATTCCGCCCCGTCATACTCGAGCCGCTTCAAAGCCCGTTCCTCCGCCGGGGTGGGATCGCGGACATCTTCGTAAAAGTCATCGATGGTGATGGTTTCATCGGCATCCTTTAACGAAGCGAGGGCCCAGGTCAAGCGCCAGGCCGGATTGATAAGCAAGGGAGACATGAGCGAATGGAACTCGCGTTCGCTCCTTACACTCAATTCGACATAGCAGATGCCCTTCATTCCGGTGACAATCTTGGGACGACCATCGGGTTGCACGCAGTCGTCAAGGTCGATCAGGGCATCGGCTTGAAATTCATCTCGGTGGGCTTTTAGAAAGTCCAATAGGTTGGGACTGGAAATTTCTTCTTCGCCCTCGATGACGACCACCACGTTGATGGGGGGGCGGCGTCCTTGCTCGGTGTAGTAGCGGATGGCTTCCACGGCCGCCAGGAAATTTCCCTTATCATCGATGGCGCCCCGGGCATAGATGCGATTGCCGACCCGTTCGGCGCCGAAGGGGTTAAAATCCCAGTCTTCGAGGGGATCCGGAGGTTGCACGTCATAATGACCGTAGATCAAGAGGGTCCGGTCGGCGTCGCCCTCAATTCGTCCCACCACGACCGGATATCCCGGGGTTGGGTGGATTTTGGTGTCAAGTCCGGCGTCCCGCATGAGCCGAGCCACCACCTCGGCGCACGCCGCCATCCCCTCTCCGGTGGCCGAAATGCTGGGCTGTCGGAGGAGCTTTGTCAGGTTATCGAGGATTGAGGCTTCATGTTCTTTAAGAAATGTCTGGATGGTCACGGATGATCCCTCCCAAAAACTTGCAATAACAGGTTTTCGCTGCTGGTGAACGCGGCTCGGTCACGTCCGGGCGTAAGCGTCGAACGTATGAATCATGGTTTGAATCCCCTTTAGGTATAGATCCACCGTCATGTATTCATTAGGGGTGTGGATGCGATCGCCCACCGGGCCGAACCCGCTGGCCACCTGGGGCACCCCAAAGACGCGATCCACCTTGCTCGCCGGTCCGCCGCCGGCATAGGTGACCCAGACGGCGGCGCCTTCGTCGAAGACCTGATCGACCGATTGGGTGAGGCACTGGACGATGGGCGCATCGGGTGCCGTTCGGAACCAGTCGCCTCCTTTTAAGTAGTTGACCTCAATGTCGGAAAATCCTCGGCGTCGAAGGTGGTCACGAACTTGCTGGGCGACCCGGTCCGGGCTCTGGTTCGGCACTAACCGTAAGTCCATTTTCACCGTTACGGTTCGGGGAATTACGCCTTGAAAACCGGGACCGGTGTAACCGCCGATGATGCCGGCAACGTTACAGGTGGGCTTAAAGAAAAAGTCATGCATGGCCGCATTCCCCGTCTTTCCCCCGAGGAAGGCATCGCGGCCACTGGCCTCGAGCCACTCCTTGCCATCATAGTCGAGGGCGTCAACCAATTGCTGTTCCATCTCGGTCGGCGGGCGAACGTCATCGAGAAAACCGTCGATGGTAATTTCCCCATCGGGACGTTTCATGGTTCCCAAGGCCCAGAACAGGCGCCAGGCCGGATTTTCAATGATGGCGGCCATAAGCGAATGAAACTGTGTCTTTCCATGGGCCACGAGCTCCAGCGTGCAGCCTCCTTTTAGGCCCAATACGACTTTGGGACGACCATCGGGTTGCACGCAGTCATCGAGGCCAATGATGGAATCCGGCGTCAGTTCGTCGCGATGCGCTTGAAGGAAATCCTCGAGGTGGGGACTCCCGATTTCCTCTTCGCCTTCGAGCACAAAGGTCACATTGATGGGCGGTTTCTGGCCCTGTTCGCGGTAATAGCGAAGGGCCTGTATGGCCGTCATAAAGTTGCCCTTATCGTCGATGGCGCCGCGACCGTAGATGCGATCGTCTACCCGTTCGGCACCAAAGGGCGGATAGTCCCACTCATCGAGGGGTTCAGCCGGTTGCACATCGTAGTGCCCGTAGACCATGAGCGTCTTGTCGGTTCTCCCCGCGATCGTGCCCGTGATGATGGGATATCCCGGCGTGGTATGGACCTGGGGCTCGATGCCAACATCCCGCATGATATCCAACAAAAGGTCATGATGTTGCTCCATCCCCTCGCCGGTGGAGGAGACGCGCGGTTCCCGTATGAGGGCGCGTAGCGCTTCGATCATGACCTCTTGGTATTGGTTGATGAAGGATTGGACGTTCATACGTTCTCCTTTCTAATGGGACGCTTCGTTTGATGGGCGAATGCCGTTCATCCGTGAATCCGTCCGAATCGACCCGGCTGAATTCACCCGGGATCCCTTGATGCCGTGAACCGGATGACGTTGATGCGCCCTTTGTTTGATTGCGGATGAAATGACCTAACCCTATGGGCTTTCGACCCAGCGCCGGTCAGTTCCTCCAAAATGGACGCAACTTTGACCCGGTGGAGGAGGAACGGATTGCCGTATCGAAAGCATAAGGATGTGAACGGTAAAGCAGGTTATTTTCAATGTGATGAGGGTGGACTTGAATTTGATGTCGGGCGCGAACCCTTGGTTCTCCCCAGTCATCTGAGAGAGAGGAATGAGCATGCGAACGATCCAGATTCCGACCGAGAGGAAAGGTCATCTAGCGTATTACCAGGACAAAGCAGAAATTGATCAGGCCATCCAAAGGGTGTTGGATCATGGTCACTATGTGATGGGCCCGGAGGTTCCGGCGTTTGAGGCAGAGTTTGCCGCCTATTGCGATGCGGCCTATTCGGTGGCGGTGACGTCCGGGACCACCTCGTTACACATTGCCCTTTTGGCATTGGAGTTGGGGCCTGACGATGAGGTCCTCACCGTGGCCGGAGGCGATCTTGCTCCGAGCTTGGCCGTGCTGCATACGGGTGCTCAGCTGACCTGGGTGGACATCTGTGAGGAAACCCTCAATATGGATCCGGCGTCGCTGAGGGACACGTTGAGTGCCAAGACCCGCGCCGTGATTGCGGTGGACATGTATGGGGCCCCGGCTGATATGGACGCGTTACGAGATGCGCTCGACGGGCGCGATGATATCACGTTGATCGAAGATTTTTCCCTGGCCGTGGGCGCGACGTACCGGGGGAAGAAGGCGGGCAGCTTAGCTGACATCGGGTGCACCAGCCTGGCAGCCGGCAAGGTGTTGGGGGTTTTGGGAAGCGGGGGGGCTTTGACGACCCACCACGAGCACCTCTACCGGCGCATCAATGAGGTCCGCCATTATGGGCGGGCCGAGTCCCCCTATTGGCATGACGACCCCTTGCCACCCGTAAAGGAGCCCGATGGCATGGTGATCAAAGGGCTCAATGAGCGAATGGACAGCATTCAGGCGGCCGTCGCCCGGGTCAAACTTCGCCATTTGGAGCGGGACCTCGGGATACGACGGGCCATTGCCGCGGTGTACGACGAGTATCTTAAGGCGGCGCCGTGTCGCGCCCAACGCGTGTTGGACCAGGCGGTCAGCAGTTACCGTTCGTATGTCATTTTGGTCGAACCGCAAATTCGTGATCAATTTGTTCAAAAGATGGCCGAGGCCGGCATCCGCGTTGGACTCCAATATATCCCGCCCGATCATCTCCACCCGTACTTTCTCGAACGGGGTTGTCAGCCGGGTATGCTGCCGGTCATTGAGAAGGTGGCGGACGCTTTGGCTTGCCTCCCGATAGAGCCCACGATGAGCGTTGAGGACGTTCATTATGTGGCCGAGACGGCGAGGAAATTATTGTTCGACTTATCCGGATGAGCGGAGAAAGAAGGGAAAGGCGTTGACCATGGTTCGCATGTTACACTTGGCAGATCTTCATTTGGGGTGGGAGCCCACCTACTTACCGGGTGATCGGGCGATCATCCGCCAAGAGGAGCGCGATTCGCTGTTACAGCGAGCGGTGGCATTCGCCCTAGAGGATTCAAAGAACATCCAATTGGTGATCATCGCCGGGGATCTTTTCGAACGGCATGACCCGCCGGCCCCGTTGGTGAATAAGACCTTAGATGCCTTGGGTCGTCTCGTGCAATCGGGACGCCACGTGATCACCGT
>SLMV01000200.1 GCA_007133365.1 Clostridia bacterium | reverse complement strand
AGGTGGATGCGGACGAGTGAGGCGGTTGAAACGCCCTTTACCGAGTCGAGACGAAGTGGACAAAGGTCCGTTTTCTTGATGATTAACCCATCGACTCGTGCCGAGCACCATTTCTCATCGTCAGATGATCGTAACACGTGCGCGACATCCGGGCGATGAGTCGCTCGGCATCGGAAAATCCGGGGATTTTATCGACAACATCTTCTCTGGGCACCCCATCCGCAATCGCTGTCAAAATGAATAGCGGTTGCTTGTTGGCATCAAACACAATACCGGCATCGGCCACGGTTCGGGCACCGGTTCCCGTTTTATGCGCCACATGAGTGCCGTGGGGGAGCAAATAGGGGAGTTTGGTGCGTAACTTTTGTAGGCCCATGATATCCATTGCGAGTTGACAAAGAAAAGGCGTGCAACCTAGACGATCGGCGGCTTCTCGATCCCGGGTTCCCTGGAGGATGGTTTCCAGCAAGATGCCGAGATCGCGGGGGGTGGTCGCGTTGGTTGCATCAGCTGGGTGGTCGATGGCCATGCCCTTGGGGAAGGCGAGTGCAGGGATGCCGTGACGGTGGGTGGTGCCCTTCATTCCGATGGCATGGCATAGGGTGTTGATCGTATCGAGACCCACCAGATCGACCAAAATACCGGTGCAGGCAGTGTCACTGACGATGATATTCAAAAGAATGGCATCACGAAGTGTGAGGGTTGCGCCGGGATCGGCATGTTGCATGATCCCACCGCCGTCTTGATATTTGGCTTCGATCGTGATTGGTTGATCGAGTGCGAGCCGGCCTTCCTTGACGTGTCTAAGGACCGCCATCATGATGGAAATCTTGCGGGTGCTTGCAGACGGCACGATGACATCGCCGCGATTTTCGGCCGTTTCCTCAGTGATTAGGTCCTTTAGGTACCAACCCATTTCATACGGCTTGTCGTCATGAAGCCGGCGGAGGGTTTCGACGAGTTCTTTCATTTTGAACATCTCCTGTCTTAAAGTTGGGGTATGAGTCCATCATTCGCCGGTTAGGGTCGGTCTCCTCTTGAGTTTAGGTGCCGAAGAGGAAAGACGTCGACGCGCGACGACGTCGATTCCCAACGGGTGCGAGGATCATAGGGGGCATCTCCGACACGAGCGGCTCCTCGGTGGTTCGAATGGAGGATGCGAAGAATCAAAGGGCTCGCCCGCGATATACCTCAAGAATGTTCGATTTTCTATCCATTTATCGTTTGCATCTTTGAGAAGGAGAAGGAGACGGATTTGAGGCATTGGTCTTATGCCCAGAAGGGACTGCCGCCAAATTGAAGAAGATACCTTGAAAATGGTCTCTCGGCCAATTCCATAAAGGGGTGGTATTCAAATGACGTTTTCGATCGTGGGAAGGGATTCAAAAACCGGGGAGTTAGGCGTGGCGGTGGCAACGAAATTTATTGCGGTGGGGGCGTCCGTTCCCCATGCCGATTATCAAGTGGGAACGGTGGCGGTTCAAGCCGAGCATCATCCGTTTTTCGGCCGACAGGTGATGGCTTTATTGGAAGAAGGGATCTGCCCGGAAAAGGCTGTGAAAAAGGTGCTGATTGAAGATGACAGAAGGGGGTCTCGCCAGCTGGGGGTCGTGGATGCCCAAGGGAGGGCCTTTAGTTATACCGGATCGGATTGCGGATACTGGTCGGGGGGTCGGTGCGTTGAAAATGCAGCGGCGCAAGGGAATGGATTGGTCAACGAAGCGACGGTCACCGCCATGATTGAGTATTTTCAAGAGAGCCAGGAACCGTTACCGTATCGGCTTTTGGGAGCGCTTACGGCAGGCGAACATGCCGGTGGTGATAGTCGAGGGAAGCAATCGGCGGCTTTGTATGTCGCGTATAAGCCGGGAGGGATGACCTTGTTTGATTACGGGTTACTGGATCTTCGCGTCGATGATCATCCCGAGCCATACATGGAGCTTTATCGTCTCCTTAATGTTCGAGCCCGGCTTTGGGGTCGATTTGTGGAAGACAACGTTGTCCGGGTGAATGAAAAAATCTGCCGCCAAATCCAAAAGAGTCTTTACGCTCTGGGTTACTATGATGAGAAGATCACCGGGATTTATGATGCGGCGACGATCAAGGCCCTTCGCAGGTTTTGTTATCGGGAGAATCTTCGAAAAAGGATTGACGAAAATGCCCGTTTTGATCAGGTGGTATTGGACTGGTTGACCCATAAGGGGAGATCCCTCTAATTGATGCGATCTAACTCATGCCAAGTAGGGTTTTTATAACTGAATAGCTATTCCAATCATTTCTTAACGAGCGGATTGGGAGGTGATTTGGATTGGGTGATTCTTGAATCCTCGTTCGGGAGGGAGGATTCTTTGATTGAGGGTGTGGGACCTAAAACCGACAGACTTATCGACAAAGGAGCCTATAGCAAGTTAGGTGAGATTCCCTGAAATTTAGCTAGGCTTTGGTCACGTCTTGCGAGTGGTGTGAATTCTCCGAAATGGGGACGTTCTATTTGAATCAGCGGCCCCTTTCGGAGAGCTCTTCCCTATCGATTGGTCACATCGTCTTAGTCGGCTCGGTTTCCAGGTACCACCGTCCGTTGATCCATTCCTCTTGGTGTTCTAACTGGGTCGTTCTCTCGAGACGAATCACCGCCGATCGATGGGGGAAGATCGCGAGAACGTTGAACCGGCGCTTAAGATCTCGGTTAAGCCGTTTCAAAGAATTTGTGGACTGGATGCGCTGCCATAAATGCTTGGGAAAATGCATGGGAGTCAGGATATCCTCGTGAGCCGTTTCGAGCAAATTGGGCGCTTTAGCGAAACGGTCGCGAAGTTCTGAAACGAAGCGCGCCACTTGGACCGTCGCATTGTTTCTCAAAGGTTGTACAAAAATGCTTAGATTATTGATGAAAATACCCTCACTTAGGATGCGATCATATTGAGGGGTAAAAGGGATGTATGGGAACAGCATCCGAAAGGATGTAGGCTCGGGTAAGAGCACTGAGGAGCGACCCGGTTTCCACGAGTTGGTCCAGGACATCAAACAGGGCAATATTGACGTGGTGATCGTGTATAAGCTCGACCGCCTCAGCCGGAAAGTCGGGGATATCTATGATGGTGATGCTGAAAGTACGATTGTGGAGGAAGACAAGGTCACGATAAAGCATGGCCGGTGACATACGAGAGGGCTGCTGCCAGCGCGCCTGCTTTCAAAGTACATTCTGAAAGAAGACACGTCCTCGAATCCCATTCTCTTGGCACTCTAAACGGGATGACCCTCTTGGGCAAAATTGTCCAGATCAGAGTGAAGCGCGGTAATCTCCAATTTCTCCTTCAATTACGATTGCCTCTGAGCCATCCCCGGACCTCTCCTAGAAGTATTCTAACCCGGATGACTCTACACTACGAAAGTGTCCAGCTCCGAATAAATCACACCACTAATTAAAACTCTACCACGCAGCACGCGCTTGGAGGATCATTGAAGATCTGTTCGCCACTGTTATGATGCTAAAGATGTGAGATATCGCTTCGAGAATGCTTAGCCGATCAAGCCATTGGTATGCCGCTGGCAGTGAACGTCGTACGCTCATCAGCACTCCCGTGTGTCCAATCTCTTGCATCAGCATTCTCCTCTCGATGTACGCTCCGCCGACTATTTGACTTGAAACACGGTATCTGATTATCCCGGCAAAATCCGTCAGCTAGCACGGAGATAATCACTATCAGGTCGTCTATTGCCTCCTATATAATTGGTCACGGTATGGTCTTAGGCGCTTGGTAAAAGGCTTCAACTGACGACGTGTAGTCAAAGTTCAGCAAAGGCTGCCTATTGGTCTGTCTGAGTTCGGGGGCGCCCTGGGGAATCAGCATCATCCCGCCCTGCATCCTCTCCTGTTCGGGAAGGAACATTCTTTGATCATACAGTGAGCCGAAATGGAAGAGGTACGGTCCCACAAACAAAACGTAACGATTCTTCTGATACCATCCCACGGGGCCATCGGCCGATAGGATCTCAACGGATCCCGGTCCGCCGTTTAGCGCCTCTCCGAGCTCTACCGCATTGAGCGGAACACCTTCTGCACGAAAGACGTAGCCGAGTTGGGGGTCAGCAACGACCCACTTCCCAAGGCCTTCCAGCCAGACCTCAGCGACCACGTGTGTCGCCCCCGAACGGGCAGTGGCCGCATGCTTTGTACTGATGCTCACCATTCGCGCCGGCATGCCCATGGACTGAGCCGCACCGACCATCACCACGCTATACTCCACACAGCGGAAATTAGCCCCCTCGTCTGCCTCCCTGAGAATCACCAGGGGATTTGACGACGAAGGCATGTTCGTGCCCGAGTGGCTCCAACGGTTGTTGACCCAAGCCGCCAGGGCCGTTACCTGCTCAAACTCATCCTCAATGCCTCCGATTATGTCGTCTAGTTCATACTCGGCGCGCAGCTGAGCTGGACCCGGGTCGTCCGGACTATGGTATACTAACGGACTTGTCACCTCGGCCGATTCTGCCCACCCGACGGGTGGGACCACCAGGTAGGGACCCACGGTGAAGATGAGTGCCAACGAAAGTGCAACCACAGCCCCGAACTTCCCCCACTCGCTAAAGTATCCGGTCAACAGCAGAAGAACCCCAATCGCGATCCAGGAGGGCGTGCTGCCGAAATAGCTGATCCCAAATAGGAAGAGCAGGGTGGATCCCAAAACCGCTATGACCGGAAGCCCGAATCGTACCGCCGGGTGTCTCTCAAGCATTTTAATCACATGCTTCATTAGTTGATCACCTCATGAACCTAGGAATCTACTTTTCGGCAGTGAAATGGCGAGTGTCCAATTTCTGCTGATAACACGATGGTCTATCTTTGCTGGTTTTGCAGCACCCATCTGCTTAGGAGGCATCCGATAGACATAGTCTCTCCATTCACAGCCCGTAAAGGTTGGCGCACTGGGTCGGCGACCCCTTCTTCGAATCGGTCGGGCCCGCTTGTCCATTTTGCTTCCGGTTCGCCACGCCCGGCAGAAATACCTTCTGATTGCAGCAATTGATCGGGAAACGGTCAGATTGCGGCGCGGCATCAGGCGTAAGCGGACTCGGCATGGATGTCAGGTGGATGGCGGGTCCGGTTTGTCCGTTGCCTGCCAGGTGTTATTGTCCAGGCCATAATCCGTGATGACAACACGCAAGCATCGATCATCAGACACCGCGGGCACCTTTGCAACAAAACCTGTCAAAAGAGGACATGGGCGCGAATCCTCCGAATGAAATTACGTGGGTGTTTCGAAAAGGGCCAAATTATGGTCAGTTTAGCGTGATACGAGGAGGCGCGATACGATGTCAAAGCGTGTAAAGAGAATCTCGGTTTTTCTAGCTTTCACCTTTGGATTGATGTATTTATCCCATGGATTGATTGCCTTTTTGCTTGAAACAACTTCCCTGGCGTGGGGCAGTTTCCCGTTTAACACGTTGATGATTATCGGTGGTGGCGCACCTGCATTTGCAGCCTTGTATATGGTGTGGACCATGTACGACAAAAGGGAGAAACGTGTCTATTGGGAGCGCACCTATCTTTACCAAGCCCCGTGGTTTTGGTGGGTTGTAACCTTACTCTCACCCTTATTGATCGGATTGATTGCAAACCTTATTTATTATGGCGGATGGTGGAATCCCGATGTGCAAACCGGTCAGATCATCGCGTTTCCCCTTACTTTAGTGACCATGATTGTCTTTGGGGGTATGGAGGAACTGGGGTGGAGGGGGATTCTACAGGATACCCTGTCAAAGCACGTCTCCTTACCCATCATTGGTGTGGTGATCGGCCTTTTATGGGGTTTATGGCATGGACCGCTGTTCTTAATTGATGAATTCGCTCATTATCACTTCGATTTCTCAACCTATCTGCTTTCCACGATCGCCTACTCTCTGCTTCTGACGCTTGTGGTGCACAAGACGAATAGCATATTGCTGGCCATCCTGCTTCATGCCGGAATGAATGCTTTCGGGAACCTAGGCTTTGGCATTCCGATGGAAGTCCATGCTGGACTAAGGATTTATCTCCTGCTCCTGAGCCTGGTATTGGTGTTGATGCTCCACTGGGTTGATCGAGACAAACATTTTCCCCGAAATGCCGGGGTGTCACGGTCTTAAGTTTGGTAGAGTCTTAAGTAGTGGTGTAATTTATGGGGTGGCGTATAGAAGGAAAAGCCACCGCAGATCTCCAAAGTAGTGAGTGATCAAACAAACTACGGAGGTGGATCTACGATGGCTTCTACGGATTACATACCCCATGAGTTACTCAAATCCCTGCTTGAAATGATAAGAATGACCGATGATGTCGATGTGGGTGGATATCGCCGGGAAGTGGGTTCCCGGTTGGGCACTGGGACCGGCCAGGAATCGCGAATTGGCCCGAAAATGCTGGGAGAAGACGCTTCAGTCTTTTGTCAACGGCCATGTTTCTTTCCACACTTGGGGGTGCGGACCCGCATGTCCGGTGGTGTGCGAGGAGGGGGCTAAGCGCCCCCTCCTACCCGATCGGTCATAGATTACTCCTATTGGGCTAAACTAATATCCTGGCCCCGAATCATCTCGTCAACTCTTGGCGTCCAGTTAATATTTTCATTAATACCCCACATCTTAAAAGCGTGGAACAGCGCAATATTGATACGTTCCTCGGCGACAATACTGGCAACCTCATGATAAGCGTTGAGCCGTCGCTCGTTGTCGAGGGTTTCCGTGAAAGCAATATTAACCAACTCATCAATACGTTGGACCGCTTCACTTTCATGGGATCCCAAAGTCGTCGAAGCGGTTAGCCAGTCAGAAGTATATAACTCCACTCCCCAGCGGGGACTGAATCCTCCACCGAGAGGCTGCAAAGATAACTCCTGGGTTCTTCGGGGTTGGTATATCTCGCTGTCAAAGGTTGCTTGGTCCAGGATTCGCAGATCTACTTCGAAACCGACCTCCTCAAGCATATCGGTAATTACCCGAGCAATATCCTCTTGAGGGAAAACACTGCGAGCATGAAAAACCAGTTCTGCTTCACCAGGTGCATATCCAGCTTCTTCAATAAGTTCTTCAGCTCTATCAGGGTTATAAAGATTAGCTTGATCGCCGTAGAGATCGGGATTTGCTTCCGGCAGAGGATAAAAGGTTCGATGTCGAATTGGCTCTCCAATACCTCCGGCTATCTCTATCAGGCTTTTCTTATCGATCGCTAGTTCGATAGCTTCTCGAATGCGAACATCTTCTGTGGTAAAATCGCGATCCAGTTCCGGTTCTCCCTCATAATTCGGGTGGCGCCCTAAGCGGGGTAGGAGTAAAAAGGATTGTCCAGTGGGTGATTCGATCAAATTGACTCCAGAAGCATTGCGCACTCGATCCCAATCGGCAGGCGGTACTTGATGGACAATGTCTACCCCTTCTGTAAGGAGTTCGGCCACTCGTGTTGAAGCTTCAGGGATAATGCGGAATTCCAATTCATCGTAATCTGGGCGTCCGCCCCAATAGTTATTATTGGCCTCAAATAATACAAATTCGTCTCGGGCCCAATCAACCAACTTAAAAGGTCCGGTTCCCATTGGGCTTCGATGAACCTCGTCAGTGCCTACAGATTCTACATAATCCTTACTAACGATACCTGAGCCGGTCATATGAAGTCTCGTCAACAGCAATGTATCAGGTTCAGGAGTAACAAAATCAAGCGTGTAAGGATCGTGAATTACAATATCCTCAAAAAACTGAAAAACAGGTTGCTGAATATATTGTTCTCTTGTACCATCCCTGACGCGTTCGAAATGGAACTTAACATCTTCGGCGGTAAATTCCGTTCCATCGTGGAATTCAACCTCTTCTCGCAAATAGAAACGCGTAGTGACCTCATCAATGGTCTCCCAACTGTGAGCGAGAAGCGGTTCTTTATCAGAAGCATCTGCCGTGGAATCTAGCAATCGATCATATGCATTGTCGATAATCCATTCTCCAGGAGAGCTCCAGTCGACCGGTGGGTCCCACGAGCCAACTCCAGTGCCTTGAGCTACAATGATTCGTCGCGGTTCGGTAGGCTCTTCCGGTTCAACATCCACATCGTTCTCATCCGGATCCGGCTCATCCGGATCAACCGCGGGAGCGCAACTGAGAGACAACAAAACAAATAACGCGAGCATTACCACTAGCATCCATTTGCTTCGGTTAAACATGGACTTCATCCCTTCTCTCTTGAAAGACCAATAAGCATTTCATCTAGCTGTGAATGGATTCAGAACTTCAAACTGATGGCCTAGACTTCATAAACCTAGCACCGAAACATTCGGGTTTGTCGCAAACGATCTAAAACGTCGGTCTCACATTCTAATTATGCTTGTTTTTAAGGATGGAGTTATTTAGCCTGTCTCTGCGCAAATTAAGTTGGTGCTAGATTGATCGATGCCAAATTTAATGGCGGTAGGTTTTGATGATCTTCTACTTCCATTTGTATCTCTTCGAATTAGCCATTAATGGTGGAGGGTTTTCCAGGCGATGAGCGCTATCCTTGAACTGAACAATAAAATTTGACGCAATCGGCATTTGTATTCTGCTTTGTGGTCCACGCGTCTAAGATATCTCCTGCTAAAACGCCAAAAATATTTATAGCAACTTATGGATAAACGTGGCTATCAGGCGATAAGCACGAACATTATAGACGGTTATTATTATCGTCTTAACATCTCATTTTTATACGTAATTTCGATGTATCTGGTCATGCCCAGTATGCTCTATATAATGGGGAGCGCCGCCGGGGAAATTACCGTGCTTCATTTAGAGTTTGGGCAGTTTCTGCTTAGAGAGTCATCCTAGGCAGAGTAATTACAGGAGACGAAGACCTCTTCTTGTTTTTGGCAAGCCCAATATCCAATTCGCACCACGATCGAATACTCAACCTAGTCTAGCCGTTGTTCAATTTTGGTTCGAGCCTTGTTTGTAAGCGTGATAATAAAAGTTGACCATAGTGGTCAACTTATGGTATCTTTAGGAAAAGTTTCGCGTTATTCCCTGCTGAGGAGGTGAGGATGATTTCAAGTGCCTTTAACAAACTCAGCGCTGACAAGCAGGATCGCATTTTAAATGCGGCCTTTAAGGAGTTTGCTGCCCAGGGCTATGAACTCGCATCGACCAATCGGATTGTTCAGGAAGCAGGCATTAGCAAGGGGATGCTATTTTACTATTTCGAAAGTAAATGGGGGCTCTACTGTTTCTCGGTTGATTATGGAATCGATTACATGCGCCGAGAATATGTTGATTTGCTCGACGATGAGGAAACCGATTTTCTCAAAAAGCTCAAACATGCTTCTGAAGTCAAATTGGAATTGTATGTAAGAAGTCCTCACCTTTTCAACTTCATGGGCTCGGTGGTACTCGATCATGAAGTAAACCTGCCCGAATCCTTATCTAACCGATTGACCGAGGTACAAAGCACCGCCTATTCCAAACTGTTTTCGAACATCGATACCACCCTGTTCCGAAATGATCTCCCCGCAAAACAGATTGTGAAGCTAATCCAGTGGTCCATCGATGGCTATTCCCAGGAGATCACCCATCGTCTCGCCGGTCGGCGACTTTCAACGGTGGATCTAAAACCGCATTGGGAGGAGTTCGAAGCGTATTTGATTGCGCTCAGAAAAGTCTATTACCAACAGGAGGAGGCGACATCATGAATGTCATCCAAGTCGAAAAGTTGTCGAAGACCTTTGGGCATGTGACCGCCCTCGATGGGGTCGATCTGAAGGTTCAAGCCGGCGAAGTATATGGTTACATCGGGCCCAATGGGGCTGGCAAGACGACTACCATTCGGGTACTTCTGGGTATTCTCAAGGCGAGCGCCGGATCGGCGAAGGTGCTGGGCCAGGATGCATGGACCGACGCGGTGGACATCCATCGGCGAATTGCCTACGTGCCGGGGGAAGTCAACTTGTGGCCCGATCTGACGGGCGGCGAGGTCATCGACCTCTTTTTGAAATTGCGAGGCTCTGACAATCGAAATCGGCGCGAGGAGTTGCTGCAACGATTTGACCTTGACCCGAGAAAGAAATGCGGCACCTATTCCAAGGGAAACCGGCAGAAAGTGGCGCTCGTTGCGGCCTTTGCATCGGATGCGGATCTCTATATTCTTGATGAGCCGTCCTCGGGATTAGACCCCCTCTTAGAGAAGGTGTTCCAAGATTGCGTGCGCGAGGTAAAGGAAGAAGGAAAGAGTGTGTTTCTCTCCAGCCATATTTTGTCCGAGGTGGAACGCCTATGCGATAAGGTCAGCATTATCCGCCAGGGGAAGATCATTGAAACGGGCACCTTAAGTGAGTTGCGGCATTTGACGAGAATCAGCGTTGGGGTTCAAACCCGGGTCCCCATCGTCGGCCTTCATGACGTTTCCGGAGTTCATGATATCCAAAAAGAGGGGGATTGGGTGTCGATTCAAGTGGACACGGAAAGGCTACCCGACGTCATGAAGCATCTCAGCCAATTTGAGATTTTACGATTGGAAAGCGGGCCCCCAACGCTCGAAGATCTTTTCCTCCGGCATTACCGAAGCACAGGAGGTGCATCCTAGCATGTTAAGGGATCGTGGTCATCAAACCAGTCGATTGCTCCGTTTGATTTTACGGCGCGATCGTGTTCGCATTGCCATCTGGCTGGTTGGCATCACACTCCTTACAGTGGTGGTGGCTTCGGCTTATACCGAGCTGGCGTCCACCGAGCAAGAACGTCAGGTTATGGCCGAGACGATGCGAAATCCGGCCATGACGGCCATGTTAGGTCCGGGATATGGACTCGACGATTACACCATTGGTGCCATGATGGGGCATCAAATGCTGCTTTTCACCGCATTGGCTGTGGCCATCATGTGCATCTTTTTGGTAGCCCGTCATACGCGGGGGGATGAAGAATATGGCCGCATTGAAATGCTCCGGTCTTTGCCCGTCGGTCGGTTGTCCAATTTAAGTGCCACCGGATTGGTGCTCCTCGGATCGTGCCTGTTGATCATGCTCATGGTTGGAATCAGTCTGTCCGCCCTCGGTATTGAAAGTCTCGATTGGAGCGGGTCCTTGCTATACGGCGCGGCGCTCGCCGCCACCGGACTCTTCTTTGGTGCCGTCACGGCCCTATTTGCCCAACTTGCTGAAACGACCCGGGGTACGGTGGGTTGGTCGGTCGCCCTTTTGCTTTTGGCCTATCTCATCCGCGCCATCGGGGATGTGGGCAATGAAGTGATTGCCTGGCTTTCGCCCCTCGGTTGGATCGTGCGGTCGCAGGTTTATGTGAACAATTACTGGAACCCCGTATTCCTCACTGCGCTTGCCGCCTCGATGGTGTTTGCATTTGCGCTTTACCTCCATTCGATCCGGGATTTGGAGGCCGGCTTTATCCCGGCACGACCCGGCAGAAGGTCTGCCTCGCGGTTTTTGCAGACCCCGCTGGGGCTTGCGGTTCGGCTGCAACGGACCGCACTCATCGCCTGGGCCGTTGGTTTGTTTGTATTGGGTGCCTCGTATGGGTCGGTCCTGGGTGATCTTGAAGTCTATTTGGAAACCATGGATCTCATTCAACTCATGTTGCCGGCGGTAGAGGGTTTCAGTTTGACGGAACAATTCCTTCCCATGTTGTTTTCGGTTATCTCCATTGTGTCCACCATTCCCGTTTTGCTCATGTTGTTAAAGCTAAATGCAGAAGAGAATCTGAATCGTACGGAACTGCTCTTGGCACGATCCGTCTCGCGAAATCGCTTAATGAGCAGTTATTTTGGGATTGCCTTGGTAGTGAGTATGGTGGTGCAGCTCTTGGCAGTGCTCGGAATGTGGTCGGCTGGCGTGGCGGTAATGGAGGACCCGATGGCGTTCGAAACCATCTTTAACGCTGGGATCGTCTATTTGCCAGCAATATGGGTGATGATGGGAATCGCCGTCCTATTAATTGGATTTGTGCCGCGATGGGCCGGTGGGATCTGGCTCTACCTAGGGTATTCTTTTTTGGTGGTTTACATCGGGGAACTGCTCCAAATTCCCCAGTGGATGGCCAACCTATCCCCGTTTGGGCATATTCCCAAAATCCCGATTGAAGATTTCAGTTGGCCCATTTTCTTAGTCTTGACGTTGCTTGCGGTTGGATTTGTGGTGGCGGGCTTTATGGGATATGGACGGCGCGATATCCAGGGCTAGGATGTATTCGTCTTGACGTCATCGTCCGGATTTTTGGGGTGCGGGACGATTCGGGAGAACGACGGTCTTGGGGGCTCAGCAGCTAGCGGATGTCTCCAATGTGACGACTTGGCCGAACTCCGACTGTCGGAAGGTTCGTGTTTCTCCCGGTTTGATCTTCATATGTCTCCTCGGTGTTGACGCCATGGAATTAGCCCCGGTGTCCTCTTTTGACATTGATGGGTTTTGGGCGATCCCCAAAATGGTAGATTCTGGCTTTTCGATGATCTTGAGAGTTAGCTTCAAGAAGGAGTGGGGGGTCCGCTATCGAAAGGGCAGGAATGTCGACGACCTCAAACCGGGATGCTTATCCGCTTACATCCTAACGCCGGTACCTGTCATTTGAAAGCGTACTGGACTCCTCCATCCGAGGTGGCTTCATTACGGTTCGTGGTTTGGGCCCGATGCTTCAGGTCCATTCTGAGAAGGTGATTTGGGGAATGTAAGGAAGTGGAAGGATGGGAGAGAAGAAGCGGTGATCCAATTATTCAACTTTGAACCTTGAGAACCTTCGGCGAAATTTTTGATAGCTGTGGAGCCGGAGCGGCCTTCCATCTTCCGGACCAAGAAAAGCGAAGAAGACAGATGAACCGATCGGGCGCATGCGCTTCCGTGTTTTGGGCTTAAAAGATGTCATCGTGGCGCTTGTTTGGATGAACACCGAGAGAGGAGGGTTTACGATCATCATCCGGCTCGCTAGAATCAGCAGGGATGTCCCGCCCAAATGGAGAAAAGCAATATCCTCTCTTCGTCTGCATCCTTCGTTTTGCCAAGGCATTTGGCTATTCGACCACATGATTCTTTGAGGATGAGGATTGGTGTAAGACAAGCGGGGAACGGGTGGAGGAGTAAACTTAGTCGATGTCCCCAGCTGGCATCATGAAGGTTAGATCAAGAACGGGTTGTGATAAGGGATGAAGGAACCCGATTCCCGCTTTCATTTCGCCCTTGTCAGATAGGCGTCAGACTCCATTGAAGGAGGTAAATCGATGACTGTCATAGAGTTATTATTGAGATTCTGGCCGCTGCTGGCTTTTCAGGCGGTCCTTGCCATATGTGCTTTGGTAAGCATCGCAAGAAGAGGAGAAACCAAGGTATTACCGCGAATCGCTTGGATTCTGATCGTGATTATTGTGAATACGGTGGGGCCGATCCTGTATTTCATTCTTGGTAAGGGGGAAGTTAAGTGCGATGAACAGTATCAAAATTAGAGGGTTGCGGAAAAGTTTTGGAGTCAATACTGTTCTTCGGAACATCGAATGTACGGTGGAGGAGGGCAGTGTACATGGTTTTCTCGGCCCTAATGGGGCGGGAAAGACGACCACAATTAAGATCATGCTCGGGCTTTATCGAGCCGATGCGGGAGAGGTGGAACTCTTCGGGAAGCCCATCCAGTTTGGCAATATGAGGTCTTTTCATCAAGATATTGGGTACCTTTGCCAGGATCCGGTGTTTCCGGAGCAATATAGTGGGATAGAGGTTATGGAACTTGTGGCCGCTCTGTATCAGGTGCCGCAAGGCGAGAAAGTGTCTCGCATAAAAGGATTATTGCGAAGATTCGACTTGTTGGAGGCGGGGCATCGCCAGGTGAAGAACTACTCCCGCGGTATGAAACAGCGTTTGGGCTTGGCGACGGTTTGGCTCCCTCAACCGAAGCTATTGCTCCTCGATGAACCGGTGTCAGCCTTAGATCCACAGGGACGACACGATGTGTTGGAACAGATCAAGGCACTAAGGGGTAACTCGACGGTGTTCTTTTCCAGCCATATCCTTTCGGACGTTGAAAGGGTCGCCGATCAGGTGAGTATTATCAGTAAGGGGCATGTTCTGCTTGAAGGCAGCATGGAGAATATTCGAGATCAATATGTTAGCTCTGATTTTTCATTGAAGGTTCCCTTTGAGCAGCTGAATCATGCCAAGGACATACTCGCGGAAATCCCAGAATTGACGGATATTTCGGTTGAGGAGAATGTCCTATTCTTGCAGACGGAGCAAAAGGTCGTCGACATCGCGAGGAAAAAGGCCTTATATTCTATGCTCGAGGCTGATATTGCAGTGTTGCGGTTTTCTTTGCGGGAGGCCACACTGGAGGATGTCTTCTTGCAATTGATTAATGGAGGCGGATAGAAATGCGACTTATGCTGTTCCGCGAATTTAGGGAAGGATGGCGCAGTTTTCGCCTGCCAGGCTTATTATTATTGGCGATGTTTTTTGCCATTCTCGAACCCCCTGCCCAGAAGTATATGGGGGTCATCTTGGAGATGTTTGCCGAAGGCATGGTGATCGAGTTGCCACCGGTTAGTTCCGAAGCTGCTTTTCTGCAGTTTGCCGGGGACCTTAATTCAATGGTGCTTATTGCTTCGATTATTGTGACCATGGGTATTGTTGCCCGCGAAAAGAACAATGGTCTCACCGAGTGGTTTCTCACTCGTCCGGTTAGCAGAAAGACGTACATACTATCAAAGGCAACATACCTAGTGGTCACTACGTGTCTAATTGTGGCCCTGTCTTCATTGGTCTGTGCCTTTTATACCCATACATTAATTGGGCCACTTGACCCCATGGGGGTCTTCCTTGCAATCGTCATTATTTGCACCCAGTTGCTTCTGCCACTGATGCTGACTCTGGCGGTGTCCGCCATCACAGGAGTGGCCGGTGTCGCCGCTGGGGCAGGAATTATGGCGCTGTTCTTAATGTCCTCCTTTGATTGGTTGATGTCCCGATCACAGATAGACTGGCTACCCCTGCAACTGAATCGCTGGCTGCCGGGTGCGCTTGAGGGCTCTAGTTCACCATCATTATGGATTGCAGTCGGTCTGAGTTGGGTGCTTATCTTGTTGTTGATTGTAATAACCCAAGCCGATTTCGCACGAAGAGAGGTGTGAGGCCGGTCGTATCAACCCTACCGCTAGGATATTGAGAAGGAGACCTTAATGGCGCCAAGAAAGTATTTGCATCACCAAAACACCTTAGGAGAAGTCCGGGAGAAGAACGATGGTGGGCGGAGGTTTTGTCACTGTCTTTAATAGACCCAAAATGTCTAAAGTGGGTATTCGGTGTGCTATTTAGAACCCGTGAGGGATAACAACGAGGTATCGGCGCTGAGCATAGACAATGTCAACTTTAGGCCGACAAACATCTGAAGAGATTGATAGCCAGTCTTCTCGGGCGCCGAATCGGTTCGCAGAGGATCAGTGTCGATAATTCCCGGCAGAAGTGGTGTGAGACCCAATATGGCCACGCGAAACAATCAACAAGGAGTCCGCCTTGAGGAGGCGACAAAACGGTTTGACGGTGCCCTCGGTCGTATTTACTACGGCTGGATCATCGTGGCCGTTGCCACCCTGGCCGTTTTTCTATCCGGCCCCGGGCAGACCTATTCCGTTTCCACCTTTATCGATCCCTTGATCGCGGAGTTTGAATGGAGCCGGGCCCAGATTTCGGGCATGTACTCCGGGGGCACCCTACTGGCCGGTACCTTGATGATTGTTGTCGGACGCCTGGTCGACGTTCGCGGATACCGCTTCATGTTAACCTTTGTCGCCGTTGGTTTCGCCGGTGCCTTGTTCTACATGAGCACGGTCAACGGGTTGCTCGCCATTTTTATCGGATTTATGTTGATTCGAACGCTGGGGCAAGGATCTTTGACGTTGATCCCCAATTCGTTGGTGCCCCAGTGGTTCATTCGCCGCCGGGGCCGAGCCTTTAGTTTCCTGGCTATCGGCGCGGCGTGCAGTTCGGCGGTCCTACCTTTTATCAACGTTCGTTTGATCGCCCTGGCGGGATGGCGTTTGACCTGGGTTTTCTGGGGCGGTGTCCTGTTACTCGTGCTCGCTCCCATCGCCTGGTACTTCACCCGGGAGCGCCCCGAGGACTTAGGCCTACTTCCCGACGGACGAAAGTGCCGACCCAGGAAAGATGGAAGCGGGCACCACGACGATCCTTTGGAGATCTCGTGGGATCTTCCCGAGGTGATGCGAACCGGTGCCTTTTGGATCATCTTGTTGGTGACGGCGATTCCCAGCATGGTGGGCACGGGCGCTCAGTTTCATCATCTTTCCATATTGGCAGAAAACGGCGTGGCCCGGGAGATCGCCGCCCTGGTTTTCACCGTGGCGGCTGTTTCCAATTTGATCATCACGCCGTTGGCGGGTTACCTATGCGATCATTACCGCATCACGTTCATCATCTCCCTTTATCTGGTGTTACAAGGTGTGAACTTACTCATGATGTTGGTGGTGACCGGTCTCGGTACGGCGGTGATTTTAGGCGTGATCCAGGGATCGCGGATGGCGTTTATGAGCTTGTCGAATGCCATCGTGTGGCCGCAGTTCTTCGGCTCCCGTTATTTGGCGAGCATTCGCGGGGTGACCACCATGGCCATGGTGATCGGGTCGGCGCTGGGGCCGCTCCCCTTCGGATTGGGATACGACTTTTTTGGGGGCTATCAAGAAATTCTGATTGGGATGACGCTGCTGACCGTCGTCGGGGCCATCGTCGTCTTGTTCGTCCGGCGTCCGAAACGAATCGAACGCACGACGTTTAGGCGGCAGCAACCGGTTTGATGGTGCTGTCGGGGGCACAGAAACTGCGTGACGGGATGTTCATCCGGCTGGAGGTGTCCCCCGGCGAACGGCTTGTCCGTTACGGTCCATCTTACCCGATGCTTCTCGATGACCGACGATTCCGTCCTCCCCATTAATCGGAGGATCGCCGGACGCGGTGATTCGCGTGCGCCAGGCAATCGGCGAATAGCGTGACCAACTCGGGATCAAACTGGGTGCCGCAACCCCGTAAAAGATCGGAAATCGCGTCGTCTTTGGAGATCGGCGGGCGGTAGGGACGTCCGTTGGTCATGACTTCGAAGGCATCCGCGATGGCGATGATGCGAGCCAAAAGCGGAATTGCCTCCCCCGACAATCCGTGGGGATACCCGGTGCCATCCCACCATTCATGATGCGCCAGGATGTCCTGGGCGATGTGGGCAAATTCATCCGTTGCGAGGGCAATGCGATAACCGGTCTCCGGATGTTTCTTGATGATTTCAAATTCTTTTGGTGTAAGCGTGCCTTTTTTGGTGAGGAGAGTCTCTGGAATATTGATTTTGCCGATGTCGTGGAGGCGCGTTAAGAGCCCTAGGTGGTTGAGGTGTTGGGTGGGAAGCCCGAGCGCCTGTCCCAGCAGTAAGGCGTAATCCTTCATCCGGCGCGTGTGCTGTTCCGTTTCAAAACTTTTCTCTTGCAGCGTTCTTAATAGCGTGTTGACCACCGCACTTTTTTGACTCCGACTGGCGATGAGCTTGTACCGATACATCTCATCTTCGGCTTCGGCCAATACCCGTTTTAAATGACGGTCGGGTCGATCCGCGGTCTTCGTGGCACTCCCAAGGGTGATGGAAAAGGGGATCTCACTAATGAAGGCCTCCTGGGAGTCATCTTGAATTCGCTGGAGGATGCGTTCGACGGCATCATGATCGGTCTTAGGCAATAGGATTATGAACTCATCGCCGCCCCAACGCGCGATGAGATCCTCCGATCGGCAGCACGTTTTGAGCAGATTGGCCGCTCGTTTAAGCATCTTATCGCCGGTGTGATGGCCGTAGGTGTCGTTGACCAGTTTTAATCCGTTTAAATCCGCCATGATAATGCTGATGGGAAGCTGGCGCCGGGTATCGAGCCGCTCAAGTTCTTCTTCCATAAAATGCCGGTTATATAATCCGGTCAACCGATCATGAAAACTCTTGTGGCGAAGTGCTTCCTCAAATTGTTTTCGTTCTGTGATATCGCGGACTAAGGCCAATATGTAGGCATCCCCTCCGAAGGCGATCTTTCCGGTGGAAATTTCGACGGAAATGATCTCGCCACTTTTCAGGCGGTATTTGGATTCGATCGTCAACGGGCGACTACCGGCTCCCCATTTGATCCATTGGGATCGGATGCTTGCTTCTGAGTCCGAGGTGGCCAGCAGATCGAAGACGCTCATGTTGAGAAGCTCGTCTTGGCGGTAGCCGGTATGGTGGACAGCGGCCCGATTCACCTCGAGGAAGTTGCCGTCAAGATCATGTAGAAACATCATTTCCGTTGATTGCTCCACCAGCGCCCGGTATTTTTCTTCATTGTCTTTTAGGCGGTTTTCCATCCGTTTTCGTTCCGTGATATCGGTCAGCACCCCTTGAACGCCGATTGCTTGCCCGTTTCGCAAGATGGGACGGGCCGACGTTCTCACCCAACGGATGCTGCCATCTTTTTTGACAAAGCGGTATTCGGTGGGGTCATTCGCCCCTGCCATGGCGTTTTCGAATTGGGGGCGTCGTTTTTCTTGATCATCGGGGTGGACAAACGCCGTGAAACGCCGGCCGATGATTTCCCCCGGTTCATATCCGGAAATGGGGGTGATGTTCGGTGAGACGTACGTGACGCGCGCGTCTCGATCGAGGCGGTATACGATTTCATTGAGATTTTCCACTAATGAGCGGTACTTCTCTTTGTTTTCGCGTAGGGCGGCTTCTTGACGTTTCTGGTCCGTAATATCCAACCCCAACCCCAAAACCCCGATGGTGTCTCCGCTGTCATCGTGGAGCGGGGCTTTGATCGTCCGCAAGACGTGCCGACGACCATCGGTGAAGGTGATGGTTTCCTCAAATTCTTGCGGGGTGCCCTGCTCGAGGGTTATTTCATCGGTTTCTTTGCACGTCTTGAGTTCCGCATTGCTCAGGCTCAGCGCTTCCGTTCCGAGGCCGGTGGCTGCCTGAAAGGCGTGATTGACCAGAATGGGATCTTGTTCTCGGTCCACGAGCCAGATGCCGATCGGGGCATGATCCAAAATGGATTGGAGCAGCTGATTGTCTTCACGCAGCTGTTTTTGTTGGGTTTCCAATTGTTGCTGCATCGTCTTTCGGTAGGTAATGTCTTCAGAGGAGCCCACGATATGGGTGATACGACCGTCCGCATCGATGACCGGACTCAGGACTGTCACCCACGTTTTTTCTTCACCGGCAAGCACAAGGGTCTCCTCATAGCGGAGGGATCGGCCCGAAGTTATGCACTTTTTATAGCGTTGCGCGATGATTTCTCCTTGTTCATCGCCGGCAATCTCATGCGGGGTTTTCCCCTTTAGATCGCACAAGGTGAGTCCCGTGGCCTTCTGATGCGTTTGGTTGTTGCGGAGATACCGAAACGCATGGTCGTCGGTGACTTCGGCTAAGAACATGGCCGATTGCGTTCCGTTAAAAATCGTTTCATACTCGTTGAACATCTGAAGCAGTTGGGCTTGTTGTTCGGCCATCTGACGATTCTGCCGGCGAATCTGATCGGTGCTAGCGCCCACGATGAGGGCGACGAGGCCATACCCGGCCATCATATTGAGGGGATAAAGCCAACTGGTGGTCGTTGCAATCAGGGGGCTGACGATTCCCAGGCTGACGATGAGGGCGAACAGGAGTCCCCGGCTGAGCCCTAAACGATGGGCCGCGAGAAGACTGGTGAGAAGCCCGACATGAACCAACCACAATGGGTTTAGAAAGCGACTCGCGATGAAAATGAGTAGGGCGAGGCCGCCAGCGATGACGGTGGGGAGCAGATAGGCTGATGCATCCGGTGATGACCGTTTCCCTAAGTGCAAATAATTGCCTCCTCCGAGCATTTAGCCCCCATCATACCATGGT
>SLMV01000085.1 GCA_007133365.1 Clostridia bacterium | reverse complement strand
GTTTGAGACATTCCTGGCGGGCTTGAAACGAGCATCATCTGATACCATTAGGATATCGAAGCTTGCAGCAATGAAGGGAGAACTGGTGAATGGCGAGGATTACGCGAAAACTGCTGAACAATCATTGGCTTTCGTTTAGTCGTCCCCTCACTCGGATCGCTTGGTCGGGGCTCCTTCTAGCATTTGGCGTGTTTCTCGGATGGATGGACGTTACGGTCAATGCCGCCCTTTCCCTCTTTCTTTTTGCCCTTTCCTATCTGATCGTTGGGTTGCCGGTCGTGTTGAGGGCTCTTCAGCATGTGCGAAAGGGTCTGATCTTTGACGAATATACCCTGATGACGATTGCCACTTTAGGTGCTATCGCTTTGGGTGAGTACCCAGAAGCCGTCGCCGTCATGCTGTTCTACTCGATTGGTGAATACTTCCAGGACGTTGCCATCCAAGACTCCCGCGCTTCGGTTAAGTCATTGCTCGAGCTCCGGCCAGAAACCGCACGAATTGAAGATGAAAACGGTGAAACGGTCCGTCCGCTTCATAGAATTCGACCCGATGACACCATCATTCTTCACCCAGGGGAACGCGTACCCCTCGATGTCCGAGTGCTTACGGGCGCATCGTCCGTCGATAACTCGGCCCTAACCGGCGAAGCAACGCCTCAGGCAGTCGAGCCAGGCGACGAAATCTTGGCCGGCTCCATTAATAACGAAGGGATGCTCCGACTCCACGTCTTACGCGATGAAGAACATTCCGCCGTGAGCCGCATTGTTCAATTAGTCGAAGAAGCCTCGGCCCGAAAGGCAAAAACCGAACGCTTTATCACGCGTTTCGCCCGTTACTATACACCGGTGGTAGTTTTCGGTGCCCTTGCTTTGGCAACACTTCCCCCGCTCTTATTAACGGATGCCGCATGGTCGGATTGGATCTATCGCGCCCTTATCCTGCTCGTCATCTCATGTCCTTGCGCCTTGGTCATCTCGGTCCCAATGGGTTACTATGCCGGCATTGGAAGAGCATCTCAAATTGGCATCCTCATCAAAGGCGCTGAAGTCATCGACCGCATCCCCACTGTTCGATCCATCATCTTCGACAAAACCGGGACCCTCACCCGCGGCCAAATTGAAATCAGCCGCGTGAGACCCGAGACGGGTTTCACATCGCAACAAGTGCTCCGGTATGCAAAGGGCGTCGCCCAATATTCCAGCCACCCCGTTGCCCAAGCTGTACGGCGATATCACCAGGGCGAAGATGAAGACAAATCATCGGCCCCGAAGATTCATCAAGAAATTCCCGGGCAGGGTATTTTATCGGAAGTGGAAGGTGATCGCATTGTTCTTGGCAACTCAAAACTTATGGAGCGGGAGAACATTCGTCTTCATCATCCCATGGCTTCTAGAACTTATGTTGCCTTTAATGGTCAGTTAATTGGCCAGATCGAATTGAACGATCGCCTGCGCTGTGAAGCGCTTCCCGTATTGCAACAACTGCGAGACGAGGGCATTCAACGGATGGCCATCCTTTCCGGGGATTCGGAACAAGCAACCCGAACGATCGCAGACGCATTGGACATCTCCGACTTTCGATTCGGGCTTATGCCAGACGAAAAAGTGCGCGCATTACAGGACCTTCGGCAAAATCAGCGCATCATGTACGTTGGAGAGGGAATCAATGATGCTCCCATTATCGCTGCTGCCGATGTCGGCGTCGCCCTGGGAGGGCTTGGGAGTGATGCCGCACTCGAAGCATCGGATCTGGTCATTATGGATGACGATCTCAATCGCCTCGTAGCCGCCCGGCGACTCGCAAAGAAGACCCGTCATGTCATCATTCAAAACATCACACTCGCCCTAGGGCTAAAAGCAGTCTTTCTTACATTAGGCGCTTTGGGGTTGGCTGGCCTATGGAGTGCAATTTTCGCCGACGTGGGCGTTACGCTGCTCGCCGTTTCCAATTCCCTGCGTCTCTTTCGATTCCGCTCTTAGCCCTCATCCGTGAACATCGCCTGGGCTCGCAGGATCAACTGTCGTTTCGAAAGGTTGCGACCATATCGGCGTCCCACTTCCAAGTCGAGCGCCACGGGATCATGCCCCCAAAAGATCGTACCATTCCCAGGCAGCAAGCGGTAACGGCCCCAGGGCACTCGACGATCACCTTCTTCATCATAGATGACCACCCAATGGAGTGCCTCGGCGATATCAACGACGGGAAAAAGCGTGCGATAAATCCGGTTAATATCAATGATGGCACCGGGTAAGTCTTGTCGATGATACTTGATCCGATAAGGGTCCGGGATCAAGCCGAAAAGATTCTTCAACGTAAGACTCCAGTCGCCATGATCTTCAGCGGGAACTTTGACGCGAGTGAGATTAAGAAAACTGGCCTTATGCCGTTGCTCGTACAGCCAGGTCGGAACATAATCATAGAACTCGGGAAACTTCAGTGGCCCCTCACCGGCGCTTTTGAGATCGGATTGAATAACGTGCCCGGGAACACATTGTCCCTTCCAAACAGCTTCCGTAATATTGAAGTAGGAAACCGATGGCGCTTCCATCAAGGTATCGAGCCCGGTCTCTTTAAGAAATGCTTTATCGGCTGCTCGGATAATCCGCTGATATTCATCCATTTCAATCGGCAAATCGGCCAGGTTCGTCTTGCCGGCCAATCGCCCAACCGAATGGGCTTCGACGAATACGACGGGACGGGGCAGCACCTCGAGAAATTGCTCAAGGACTTGGCGCTCCGTATACATCCCTTCCAACGGCGATGTCCAATTCACTTTAATGAAAACGGGTCCCGATCGGATGCTTAAGCGCTCAAGGACTTGCCTTAAGTCTTCATCACTTCGGACCTGTGTTTGACTCATCTCTCCTCAACTCCTCTCTACTTCTACTTTCGTTCTTCATCGCGTTGTTCCTTTTGAATCTGTCTTGGTCCGTTGTATGATGAGGTAGGATTCCATAATGCCCGTATCAAGGGCGTGTTCACAGTTTTCGAAAACCATCTGGAAGGAGTCCGGTCTTGCCCATTCCACTTCGTTTGTTAATCGCAGTGCTCATCGCCGGCATTATCACCCTGGTGGGCCTGCTTTCCCTTCGCCTCCTGACCCATTACTTATATTGGGTTGGCAAGCAACGTCAGCGCATCTTAGCCTGTGCGTTTGGGGTTATTATGGGATTTATTATCTGGCCACTGGCCATTTTGCTGGCCCTTCGTGTTTCACCCGATTTTTACGAGTGGGTGGCAGAGGGACCTTTTCCATTATTTCACCTGACGGATCCTTGGTTCCTTTTCATCGCGGGCGCGTTTAGCATTGCGGGGCCGCTTGCGATTCTTGGCATCGTCCACCGTAAGTACCGTGGTGATGACCTCGAATGATACCATTTGTGTCGTTGATGTCGCTTCGTTCGTTTGCGCTTTTAGCGCCTCGTTGGATAATGATCAGGTAGGCCGTGGGAGGTACATAAATGGTGCGACTGGTTAAATGGCTGATGATGGCCGCAGTTACCGGTCTGGTGGCTTCGACGTTAGCAGCCGTCTTAACAACCGGAGTCTCGGGGCTTAATGCGTTAATGATTTCTCGGTTCGGCCCTTACTTTTCTCCTTTCATTGGACTTTCCGTCGCGGCTGGGTTCATCTACCTATGGCCACACACCGCTGGGGTGGGAACGGATCGATACATCGCTTCGATCAACGGCACGCTGCGCCCCCCTCTTTTGGGTTCGACGCTAACAAAACTCATTGCCACCACTCTCACCGTTGGCTCCGGGGGTAGTGGTGGTTTGATCGGACCCGCCATCTACATGGGAGCTGGACTAAACGGGGTGCACCGCGAATGGCCGTCTTGGTTATCGCCCTCCGAACGGCAAAGTTTGCAGGTCACGGGTGCCGCCGCAATGTTAGGCGCTTTATTACATACCCCCCTTGCCGCCGGTTTACTGGCCGTTGAAGTCCTACACCCGTCTCATTTGGAATACGAACGCGTATTTCCTGGGGTGTTGGGAGGCGTTGCCGGGACTTCTTTTTCCGTGCTGTTATGGGGCGGTTCACTCCCTGTTTGGCATCCCTTTACCGTCGAAAGCAGCCTGCTCTTCGCTGCCGGTTTGACCGCTTTTATTACCGCCGGCTTTGGCATCTTTTTTGTTCGAATATTTCGAGCCATCCAGCAGACGTTTCGCGCTTCTCCATGGTTTTTCATTTGGATAATGGTTGGCGGTGCGCTTACGGGAATTATAGGGTTTGTACTAGGACCAGAGCTATTAGGTTGGGGAATGGTCGAAACACTTAGCGAATGGGCGATCACACCCGTTTTAGGCGCGAGATCCTGGGGCCTGGCCGCCGGCAAGGTAGTGGCGACGGCCCTCACCGTCGGCCCTGGTGGCAGTGGGGGTGTCATCGGTCCTGCCCTCGTCATTGGCACCTTTGTTGCCAACGGCGTCGCCAGTTTCACCGGGCTTTCAATTACCGCGTTGGCGGCAGCAGGAATGGCCGCCTGCCTCGGTGCCGTCATCAACGCTCCATTAGCGGCAGCCGTTTTGATGATTGAACTTTTCGGACCGGGCGCTGCCCTCTACAGTATTTTGGGAGCCGTTATCGGATTCCAGACAGCTCGCTCGCATCTCATCTACAACCTTTTAAACAGGTGATGGGACGTCAAGGCATCGTATCGTCGCACCCGATAAATCGCATACAAAAGACCTGCAACCCACACCTTCTCCTTTCGATTCCTCGACCGCCCATACGGGAGAGGCTGACGAATCCCAACCACCAACCGGTCCGGACACTGACCGGACACTTCGTAACGTAAATCGGATATTGGTTGGGAAAGAAAAAAACACATCCAAGAGGAAAGGCGTTTCAATGCATTCTCTTCTTCAGACTTGAATCGGACTCTCGGCAATTGAGTCCCCTACTGCTGTTTGGGAAATGCCTCGATAAACCGCAGAAAATAGCGGAAGCGGATCCTTTAGTACCACCGGAGAAAGGACCCATAAATCCGAGGTGGAAGGCGTCATCTTCTCAAGCATTCGATCCGAATGCGTGGCCGAAAAGAGAACATCCATCACGTCCGACAGCACGTAGCCTTCCACCTCCCATTACAACACAACCTATCCCATGAAGAGGGGCCCTAAAACCAGAGCGACCACCGCCATGAGCTTAATCAGGATATTCAAAGAGGGACCTGCCGTGTCTTTGAAGGGATCCCCCACCGTGTCACCCACGACAGCAGCGGCATGGGTATCGGTGCCCTTGCCGCCAAGGGCGCCGGCCTCAATATATTTTTTGGCATTGTCCCAAGCGGCGCCTCCGTTGGTCATCATGATGGCTAATGCCACCCCGGAAGCCAAGGCACCCGCCAGCAACCCTCCAAGGGCCTCGGTGCCCAACCAGAACCCAATCACTACCGGCGCCAAAACCGCCAATAAGCCGGGCACCACCATTTCACGCAAAGCCGCCTGTGTGCTAATGTCCACACATCGCGCATAGTCCGGACGGCCCGTTCCTTCCATGATGCCCTCGATCTCCTTAAATTGACGTCGTACCTCCTCCACCATCAAGAACGCGGCTCGGCCCACGGCCTTCATTGCCATCGACGAAAACAAAAATGGAAGCATGGCCCCAAGCAACAAGCCAATAATCGTCTCGGCCTTCGTCACATCAATCTGCTCTAAGCCAACCGTCTGTGTATAGGCTGAAAATAATGCCAGTGCCGTCAGCGCCGCCGACCCCACCGCAAATCCTTTTCCAATCGCGGCGGTCGTGTTTCCAAGTGCATCCAATGAATCGGTCACTTCCCGAACTTCGGCATCCATTCCGGCCATTTCCGCAATGCCACCGGCGTTGTCCGCAATCGGACCGTAGGCGTCAACCGATAGGGTAATTCCGATGGTCGCCAGCATGCCCACTGCGGCTAAGGCAATGCCATAAAGGCCCGCAAAATGGAAGGCAGCAAAAATCGCGAGAACGATGGTTACGATCGGCAGGGCCGTGCTTTGCATTCCAATGGCAATCCCGGTAATGATATTGGTCGCCGCCCCTGTCTGAGAAGCCTTGGCGATCTCAACAATCGGAGAGCCCGAGGTATAAAACTCCGTGATCGCACCGATAAGGAGGCCTGCCAATAGTCCCGCCACCGTCGCAAAAAATGGACCCAATTCGCCGAGAAAGCTCGTTACAACGAAATAGAATCCTAAAGCTGCTAAGGCCGAGGCCACGTAGGTTCCGTTTCGAAGTGCCGTGCCAGGATCCTTTTCGGTTTGCCAGCGGACAAAGCCCACGCCTAATAAGGAAGCCAAAAGCCCGACCGCGACGAGCATCAAGGGCACAGCCATTCCAGCCGTATCGTAAACTAAAAGCCCGATTGCCATACTGGCGATGACCGATCCCACATACGATTCAAATAGATCCGCGCCCATTCCGGCAGTATCGCCCACATTATCCCCGACATTGTCGGCAATGGCCGCCGGGTTTCGTGGGTCGTCCTCCGGAATTCGGGCTTCCACCTTGCCAACCAGATCGGCACCAACATCGGCTGCTTTCGTATAAATCCCACCCCCGACACGAGCGAAGAGGGCGATCGAACTGGCACCAAACGCAAAGCCATTGATAATCTCCGGTTGTCCAAAGACGATATAGAGGATACCCAACCCCAAAAGGCCGAGGGACGCCACCGAAATGCCCATCACTGCTCCGCCTGAAAACGCGATCCTAAGTGCTCCCGATTGAGAGGTGGTCGCCGCTTGAGCAGTACGCACATTGGCCGCGGTTGCGACCTTCATGCCAATATAACCGGCACTACCCGAAAAGACAGCACCCAAAACGAAGGAAAAAGCCGTTCCGGGAGATATTTGCCAGCCCAAAAGGATCGCAAGCACCACCACAAAGATTGCGAGCCACCGGTACTCGCGATGCAAAAAAGTCATGGCCCCCTCATGAATGGCCGCGGCCAAATCCTTCATCGCCTCCGTGCCCGAGGGCGCGCGATGGATCGATTTTACGAGGAAATAAGCAACCACTAAACCAATAATTCCAAATATTACAGGTGTATAAGGCATTAGAAACTCCATTCGACCACATCCTCCTCACGCAATTTCAATCAACGCAACTTCTCAACAATACATTTCCACGATAAAGCCCGCATGCCTTCGTCGATCAATGCGATAGATACAAAACGGCCAACCAAATGGCATCACCCATTCATGGCCCGGATCAAAAGGCACCTTGTAAGCGCACTCAATTCTGACGCCCCCTTGAGCGCTTTGGGGTCAATTTGAGGGCCTCTCCCCTTCGTCTGATCCTGGACGTGATAAGGCCATTAACGAAAACTTGATGGAAAATAGTCAAAATTCATCCGGCCCAGAACAAGACAACACCTTTATTATCCTCGGAAACGCTCCATTTATTCGATTTCCGCCGGCGGTCCAATCGCACTCAATAATCTTTCGCGCGCACTGATCGCCTAAATGAATCCCCCATCCTCTTCGTCAATCCTATGTATAGCACCCTTTGATCCCAACGTTAAAAGTGATCCATCATCCCGACTTGGCGGGGCGGAAACAGGGCCCTCAATTGATTGAGGATTCGTACGTTAGAAACATCGATGTCCACCCGCCCGGTTCGTATCAGGGCATCGAGCGATCGGCAACCCGTCAATAACTGTGAAAAGGCCCCAATTGGCATTCGGGCTTCGGGGGTCGCATCGGTTGACTGAACCCGTGCCTTGCCCTCCGCCACCTCCAACTTAAAACAACCGCCGGCAGCTACAAAGTCATCAAGGACCTCAAGATTCATCGTCAACTCGATAGTTTCGGGATAGGCCAATGACTCCAACGCTGATTTCACATCGAGCAAACGGATCATGGCTCCTGCCTGTCGGTGAATCTTACCCCCTGACAACCAATCAAAAAGCGGATCGGAAGCAAAGAGGCTAATCTTCATTTCCCGAACTTGGGAATCATGCGTTTGAAGAAAAGACAAAAGACCCCGGTAAGCGGCAAGATCACGATACGCAATATCCGTGACGCGAAGTTCGCGCTGCCAATCTCCATGGTCCTTCACCACATAGGCCAAATACCCGCTTAAGACACCCTCATCATCCCAAATTCCATAGACATGCGCCCATTGCTGCCAGTCCCAAAAAACACGGCATCGCCACCAGTCCCAGGGCCGGATCGGCGCCAAATCATAATCAGCGAGGTAATCGCGGCGCACGGCCGCCATCGCTTCAACGTCATCTAAACTAAGACGTGAAAACCTCCGGGAACCCGAATATCCCCGGGTCACTTGGCGTAGATCCGGCATCGTTAGCGCATAGGTTGAGTATTCCGCGGCGTTACCCCACCCATACCGTCGATAGAATCGCCGAGAAAAAGGCCACAAACAGGTTAACACCATCCCGCGTTCTCGAAGCACCTTCATCAGCGACCTGAGGATGTCCTCGGCATGCCCTTGGCGCCGATATTCGGGAGGTGTTCCCACATTGCTCACCCCGGCCATGGGCAATAAAGCACCACGGACCGGCGCCTGATAAGGTATATGAGATGCGCTTGCCAGCAGCGTATTGTCGGAAAAATAACCCCACTTTATTTCCATCTCATCGGACGCCGAACGCTCATGTTGCTTTAGCCACTCATCATACGCCTGGTCAAGCGCGAAGGCATAATGCACCGATCCTCGCCACATCTGGCGTTCTTCTTCCGTTCTAATTTCTCTTAGTTCGCAAGATGCTCCCATCGCGCACCCCCTAACATTTTCACACGTCCTATCCTACCTTAGAAATCAAGCCAAGACAATTGATTTGATTGGCGGTTCGGGGCGAATCGGGTTTCGAGGTGAAGCAAACCATTATGGTATGATCAACCATGGAGAGGAGCGCGCCACGTGGGCGTTTCATTTAAGAGTCGCAAGAACCAAGTGGAGATAATTCGGTGGAGAGGAAACACCTATGTCCTAAAAACCTTTCCCCGTCGACATCATCAGCGAGCGCGATGGGAATACCTCATGCTGCGCGATCTAAACCGACTTCAACTTAAGGTTCCCCCGCCTATCAAAATGCCGACATCCCGGCAAATTCTTCTCGGTTACGTGCCCGGGGATAATCTTTGCGATCGGGTCAGCGCCTTTGCAGATCCACGATATGCCGGGCAACTCGCTTCATGGTTCTTTCACTTTCATTCGGCCACGGGCAATCGATATACCAAAGGTGATGCCCATTTGCGAAACTTCATCGTTCATAAGTGGACCAACGATATCTACGGTGTGGACTTTGAAGAGATGCACCGGGGAAATCCAATCCATGATATCGGCGCCATCTGTGCCTCCATTCTGGATACCGACCCCATGTTTACGTCGGCCAAACAATCCCTTTGTCGGCATCTGATTGGTCAATACCTATCCCTCACCGACATGAACACCCCCGAACCCCTCATTGATGCCACGCTTTTGGCACTGCGTGCAACCCTTCGACGGCGAAAGCGGGATCGGGGTCTCTCCCACCATGTGGCCAACTTTAACTTGCAAAATTTAATGCCTGCTGGATTCTTTTGATCAGGGATCAAGCCATTCATCCAATTGATCAAGCGTGATAGCGCCTTCTCGTTTCTCGACAATCCGCCCGTCTGAATCTAAGAGAAAATTGGCGGGGACATAGCGAGATCGAAAGACTTCCCCGGCCTTTCCTTCCTGATCGGCCAAAACGGGATACGACGGATCGATCGCCTCGGCCGCAACATGTACATCCTCGATGTTTTGCTCCACGCTGGTCATATTAACGGCCACCAAGTTTACTTTTTCGGCAATTGTGGCATAGTGGTCCTCAATATAATGAAGCTCTTGAATGCAAGTCGGGCACCACGACGTCCAAATGACCACCAGGGTGTGGCGTCCTTGAAGGTCGGATGCGGTTGGCCGTTCACCACTTACAACATCTAAGCTCATAAGGATGCCATGAATATCGGCTTGTTCTTCGCTTCGGGTAGCATTCAGAGATACCACCACACCCGCCACGACGATTAGCGCGATCACACCCCAAAGCATTTTTCGATTCATCCGATTTTCACCTCCTAAGAGAAAAAGGAAACCAATTGATGGAGCCGACCTGACATGATCAAAAAGCCCAGAACCAGCAAAATGACACCCGCAATGCGATTAAGCCAATATGCCCAGGGCCCAAGGCGCCGCATGGAAATCGCATAACGTGACCAAAGGACAGCGGTGATTAGAAAAGGGAGTGCCAGACCCATCGAATAAATGAGAAGCAACAGGGCTCCATACGCCACCGTGCCCTGCGTGCCGGCAATCATCAAAACGGACCCCAAAATGGGGCCGGTGCAAGGGGTCCAAACCAAAGCAAAACTTAACCCCAATACGAAGCCACTTCCGGATGGAGGGCCCTTCAGTCCACCTCCCGGACTAATCGAAAAGGGCAAGATTCCCATCAAATACAAACCCATCAACACCACCACTAGGCCGGTTATCACATTTAACACGGTTTGATAGCGAAGCAGCAGATAGCCGATGCCACTGGCAAACGATCCGAGGGCAACAAAAACCACCGTAAACCCTAAGATAAAGCTGAGGGTCCCTTTGAGTAGGGACATGGTGTGGGGTCGGGCCATTGCCGTCGTGGTGCCTGCCAGATACGCCATGAAACTTGAAATCAAGGGGATCACACACGGCGAAAGAAACGACACGAATCCCGCAATAAAGGCAGCCAAAAACATGGCAGCATTGCGCTCCTTCCACGTTGTACCTATCTAAAGGAGACTATATCACGAACCCCTTATATTGATAAGCTGCGGAAGGATATTCCGGTAAAAGGAGTGAAAACTTGCCTGACCATGGATGAACGCGAAGAAATGTTCGATGATATCCGGGTTACGCTTGACGAGATGATGGAATAAGGCGGGCCATCGACCAAATAACTGCTCCATTTTCATCGCCCAGTTGAGCTCGGGATAAATCTCGTCTCGTAGCAACGAAGAATAACGCCCGATCCGCCCTTTGACCAAACACGAAGCCGCAAGTTCCGCACTTCGAAGGGCATAGTATATGCCCTCTCCGGTGAAGGGTTCGGCCAGATAGGCCGCGTCTCCTAAAAGAAGAAAGCGTTCGCCGCTAACCACCAAACGCCCACCGACCGGGATCCGATGACCGTGCACCTCTATTCTTTTCCAATCCACTCCCAGCTCCGTCAAAAACGACGTAAAAGCTCCCCAAAGAACCGGACCGGAAGATCGGCTTCCCAAGCCTACAGACAGACCCGTTCGCTTGGGGAACACCCATCCGTAGCCATTCGGAAGTCGCCCCCATTGTAAAAAGATCTTATCTTTGAACCTTTCCGCAAGCCCTGGATATTCATCAACCGGGACTTCGGCCTGAAAAGCCGAAAACGAAATCCCGGGGTTTAACTTAAAGGAACGAGCAACAATGCTCCCGGCACCATCCGCACCCACGACATAATGAGCTCGAAATGTGCCCCGATTTGTTTCAACCATCATGACGCGATTCCCCCGCGACACTTGGTGAACCCGACATTGGATCAGGCGAGCCCCGGCAGCGGATGCCAAATGCAAAAGGGCATGGTCGAATTGACTCCGTTGAACCAGGCGAATCGGGGGGCCATGATATTGAAAGGGGATCGGCGAATATCGACTATAGGCAAATTCGAAATCGCTGATTTCCCGATCGATCGGAATGTGGGGCCACACGTCCTTCGCCTTGAGGCAATTAACCGCCTTAAGCGAGAGGGCTCCCCCACATGCTTTGTACCGCGGTAGAGCATGCTTTTCCAGCACCAACGTCTCCACCCCCATACGCGCAAGTTGGTACGCCAACCAAGCACCCGCCGGGCCACCCCCCACAATAATCACTTGCGCATCCATCTTGACACCATCACCTCCCGTTGTCCCTTTTTGATACCTGTCTTTTCCATCATCGCTCGGGTTGATTCAGCACCTAACCCTATTTTCGCCTCCTGAGCACTCTTTCCTTTGGCAAGCCGAAGAAAGACAGCAATGGGGCCGAGACCCGCCGGGTTTTGCAGGAGGACATCCGCTCGGCACCGGGAATCCTAGGCGACAAGAGCCCACATCAATTGACGTCTTAGGGGGCGTGACGATGAAGTCGAAGATCCTCCCTTATCTTCTGGCCGTGTTCCTGTTTACTTTTTCCCTCAATTTTGCTCTATACCGCCTTGGCGGTCTGGCCTCACCGTGGGCAAGGGTCCTGCTACCGCTTCAAATGTTGATTCCCGGCATTGTCGCCTTCTTCTTCATTTCGCTTAGACATGAATCCTTCTCCCGCTATGGCATCAGGTGGGGAGCCTTTCGCTATTATGTGATGGCCTATTTTCTCATGGTGGGTATCCATGGTATGCATACGCTTTTGCACCTAGTGCTAAATCTCGGGCGATGGGTGGAAATCACCGCGTTCATTGAGCGCTTCAACCTAGGATCAAGCAGTGCAACCCTCCCACAAATTCTCACCTTCCTCTTCGTTGTCGGTCCGCTTTTAAACGCACCCACCGGCATTGGCGAAGAGATCGGTTGGCGGGGATATTTGCTAAACCATATGCTTTCAAAGGGATTGTCGTTTGCGATCGTGATCAATGGGCTTATCTGGACACTGTGGCATCTTCCGCTCATTCTAATGGGGCATAATTTCCCCGGCATGCCCCTCGTCGGACTCATGTTGTTCGCTCCTGCCGCCATCTTTATGAGCGCCATCCTCATCTGGCTCCGTCTTAAGTCGAAAAGCGTGATTGTCTCAGGCTTTGCCCATGGGGTGTTCAACACCACGATTCACCTCGGCGGACTCTTTGTCCCGGAAGCGGGGATCCTTTTGGCCAACCCCATCGGTTTGATCGGCATCCCACTCATGGCGGCAATCAGCCTTGGCCTTTACCGATGGTCCTCACCACAATCCGAGTCGGACCTGTTAAAGGAAGCTTGCGATTAATCCTCTATAGGGGAATGAAAGACAAATGGGGTTCTACGGTGTTTCATACGGGATGTAGGTGTCCGAATAGGACCGAAGGTACCAAAGGGCAATGAGAAGACCCACCGCACTTATAAAGGCGGCACCGAGATAGGCGTTCTGATAGCCCACGATGTCGAGGGCGGAGCCTCCAACAATAGAACCGAGGGCAAGCGCAAAACTTTGAAACATTCCTTCAAGTCCCATGAGGCGCCCCATTCCATAAACGCGGCCCCGATCCACCGTCATCGAAGTCAAGGATGGAACCGCCATCCCCGTGCTCACACCTAAGACAGCCGAAAGAATAATGAGATGACTCAGATTCGAAGCCCAAGGGAGCAAGAAGAAGGCAAAGGGTGCGAGAGCAAATCCGGCAACGGCCAACCATTTCCGATTGTAATGATCTGCCAATTGCCCAAAACGGGGCTGTAAGACGGACGAAAGGAGGGCGCGAAGGGTGATCACAAAACCGACGTGGGTGCTGGTAAGCCCTAGGACGAATTGTGCAAATAATGGAAGTAGGGCACTGAAGATACCGCGACCCATGGCCACCGATCCCCGCATCAAGAAGAGTCCTTTGATGATATCATTACGAAATATTGCAACAATTTGAGCCCACTCGGAGGGCGCGCCAACGGTTTCCCGGGTTCGAGGTGGTTGTCGCGGCACCGCACGATATACCATCATCAAAGCTAACCCGGCCAATCCTCCCATCGCAATGAAGGGAGCCACAATTCCAAAGGCGTCTGCCAGGATCCCGCCAACCAGAGGTCCGGCGGCAAAGCCGGCGAAAAAGCCCGCCGTCGCCAGCCCCATCACTTCCCCTTGTTGCTTTTTGGGTGCAAGTTCACCTGCATACGCTCGGGCAACGGGAATCACCATCGCCGAGAAGATGCCTTGCAGGATACGAAGCACCAAAAGCTGGACCGCATCCAACACAAACACAAAACCAATGGACGCAACAATGTTTCCCGACAACCCCAAGAGCAAAATCTGTTTCTTTTCTTTTCGATCCGCAATCGACCCAAACGTCGCCATCATGATTCCGCGCACAAACGGGCTGGCAGCAAATATGGTCCCAATCAAGAAACCGCTAGCCCCCAAACTCTCAGCATAAACGGGCAACAGCGGAATGATCATGCTGACACCGAGATTGATACTGAACATTGAAGCGATAAGAGCATAGAGACCTTGTCGCTGTTGGGGTGTCAGCTGGTTTAAGCCGATCGGTCGATTCAAATCTGTCGCCCTCTCTGCCGTCTCTTCTTGTAACGTATCCAACGTCCCAATGCTTGGCTCTTTTCGGGAAGCGATACGATCGGACTTTTAACAATCGAAATTCAAATCGTGGTCCCATTTACCGAAACCGGAGGATAATCGGCCTTCATCCGCCCAGCTAAACAAGCGTGGATATCCATCAACGCCTTCACCTCAAAGGGGGATATCGATCGCGCTATTCTTTTGTGCTTTGGTCTTTCTCCAAATCGGCCAATCGTTTTTGCAACCGTTCGACCTCCGACCGAAGGGCCTTGATTTCCGGATCCGCCTCCGTCGCTGCATCCTTTATTTCGGTCTTCCCTTCGATCTTCCCTTCTTCGGTTTCAATCGGGCTTTGTACGGTGTCTCCAACCGGTTGTTCCGGCTCGACTGAAGTTGCCGTTTCTCTTTCTTTTCGATTACGGATTATCTGTAATACCAAAAGGATGATTAACCCATAGAGGACCAACCGGAAAAGCATTTGGCCCACCGGGAAGAACGGCCAAACCCCAAAGCGAGGCAAACCTTGGAGCAAACCATGAAACATGCGCCCGATCTCCGAAAAAATCTCGGGGATTGCCACCCCCGTTTCCAGCGCCATACGGATCGGCAAACCGATCACGAGCAAAAGGAGCCCCCCAAAAATCGGGAGCAACACCAAGAGTATGACCACGACAAGTAAGATCGCCAACCACGAATTTTGCACCCCTATCACCCTCCAAACCAAGGCTCATGACGATGGGGTAACCTCACCCCCACCTTCTTACTCTTCATCTTAGAGGTTTTTCGTACCTGCCGCTAGGAGGAAATGAGCATGTATTGGCGTAGTTATTTCGAGTAGGGGGGCGCAAATTAATGAATCTATTTGATCAAACGTTTGATCGAAGGAACAGCAATAGCACCAAATGGGATAAAGCCGAAACGCTCTTTGCCGAAAACGTTTTACCAATGTGGGTTGCGGACATGGATTATCCATCACCACAGCCAGTCATCGATGCGTTAAGGGAACGGGTGCAAACCGGGTTTTTCGGATATCACTTTCCCCCGGAGTCCCTCTATCAAGCGATCATTGAAAAGATGGCTAGCCAATATGACTGGAAGGTCGAAAAGGAATGGATTGTATTTTCTCCCGGTGTGATCAATGCCATTCAAGCAGCATTGGGAATATTGACGATTCCGGGCGATGAGGTGATCGTTCAACCACCGGTCTATTACCCCTTTTTCGGCGCCATCGCGAGTAAGGGCTGTCGGCGACTGGACAATCCCTTGAAGCGAAAAGAGACCCATTATGAAATGGACTTTGATCAGTTAAGAACGTTGTTCGAACCTTCTTTTCAGTTTCCCGCCCGCGATCCTCGGATCCGTGCCCTCATCTTATGCAGTCCCCATAACCCGGTCGGCCGAGTATGGACCTCCAAGGAACTTGCCTCACTGGCAGAAATTTGCCTTGATCACGATTGTGCCTTGATCTCCGATGAAATTCATTGTGATTTAATGGTGGGGCAAAGGCGCCATCAGGTTTTGGCGCAGCTGGCACCGGAAATTGAAGCGAAAACCATTACCTTAATGTCGACCAGTAAGACGTTTAACACCCCGGGGCTAAATGCTTCGTTTGTCATCATCCCAAATGCGAGTTGGCGCCAACGATTTATTCAGGCCGCCAAAGTTCAAGGCGGAGTCAATGTCTTGGGCCTCACGGCAATGGAAGCCGCATTGTCAGAGGGAGCGCATTATTTGAATCAACTCCTGGACCACCTAAAGCGAAACATTGCCGAGTTCGCCAAGGGGATTGAGGAATGCCCTAACCTCCAATTAATTCCTCCGGAAGGGACCTATCTGGCCTGGGTTGATATGCGCCAACTTCAACTAGACGACCGTCAATTGAAGGATTTTATGTTACACGACGCCAGGATCGCCACCGATTATGGCTACGTTTTCGGTCCAGGTGGCGAAGGATTTCAGCGCTTTAACTTGGCGACGTCGCGTTCCATTATCGACGAGGCCGTCCGACGACTTAAATCCGCCGCTGAAAAACGCGACTCCTTCGGATCCAGAATTGGAAGGTTGCGAAAATAATGCTAATCAAACAAATCACGGTGGATTCATCAATCTGCTGTGGGTGCCGAGCCTGTGAAATGACATGTTCCTTTGCTCATTTTGAAGTGTTTAGCACCGAATGGGCCCGCATCCGGATTGCCAAAGATGAGTTGAGAGGCTTGGATGTGCCGATGGTGTGCCAGCAATGCGCACATCCCGCATGTCAACGGGCTTGTCCCGAAAACGCTATCATCCGAAACCCACAAACCGGACATTTAGACGTCGATTCCGACCTTTGCATCGGATGCAAACGCTGCGGGGTTCGATGCCCTCACCTTGCGATCACCTATGTACCGGACTCGGGCCACCCTCTGATCTGCAATCTTTGTCACGGGGCTCCCGAGTGCGTCCTTCGCTGTCCCACCGGGGCAATACGGTATGAATCCATTAATCAATTCCTCGCTCGTCTGCGTTTTCTGGGCCTCGACCCGACGCCGTCCGGCACAACTCCCTCACGGACCCAACCCGAGGGAGCGGATACCTGATGCCAGTGACAGGACGATTGTTACGAATAGACCTATCCCATGCCGCTCATCGATCGGAGACGATCCCGGAGCACCTCATGCAAACGTATCTGGGATCGAGGGGGTTAAACATGTATCGCCTATATCACGAAATACCCGCCCAAACGGATCCGTTAGGTCCCGACAATAAACTAATTTTCGGAACCGGGCGATTGGATGGCACCTTGTATCCGGGAACGCGTTTTAATGTCTCGGCCCGTTCACCTCAGACCGGTCTGGTGGGCGACTCTAATGCGGGCGGATTTTGGGGCGCCGAAATGCGCTTTGCCGGTTGGGACCAAATTGTCCTCGAAGGCCGATCCCCTGAACCCGTTTTTATTTATATCGAGGACGATCAGGTTCAATTGCGTCCGGCCAAACACCTTCAAGGTCAAGACGTTTGGAATACCCATCGTTTGATTCGCGAAGAACTGGCCGATCCTGACGTTCAAATCGCTTGCGTGGGCCCCGCTGCTGAAAACGGAGTCCGTTTTGCCGGAATCTTTACCAATCTGGTTCGCACTGCGGCACGTACTGGGATGGGAACGGTCCTCGCCTCAAAGAACGTCAAAGCCGTGGCAATACGCGGTCATCAACCGGTACGGGTCTCAGATCCTAAGGCATTTCTCACACTAATCCAAAAAATCGAAAAGCATCTGCAGCAGCACCCAGAATTTGCTTCACGGAAACTTCTCGGCACCCCGCGGCTTTTGACCTCATTGAATGCACTCGGCGCCTTAGTCACGCGGCATTTTCAAACGGGTCATTTTCCGGCAGCCGATAAGGTCAGCGGTGAACGTTTGGCCGCCGAGTACAATATCAAGAATAAATCCTGTTTTGCCTGTACGGCGCCTTGCAGCCGATGGTTCATGATCCATGATGGGCCGCACAAAGGACTCTACGGCGAAGGGCCCGAATTCGAACCCCTCGGGGCATTTACGGCCCGTGTGGATAATGATGACCTCGATGTCGCAATGGTCGCCATCGACCGTTGTAATCGTTACGGGATGGACGCATTAGCGGCCGCCGAAGCGATCGCCATGCTAATGGAACTCAATCAGCGAGGTCTTTTCACCAGCGAAGATGCCGGCGTGGATCTCTCCTGGGGAAATCCGGATACCATTCTGACCCTCCTCGACCTAATGGCATATCGGCAAGGAATTGGCGACCTGCTGGCTGATGGCGCCGCGAAAGCCGCCGCTCGAATCGGTCCCCATGCCGAACCGTATGCCATGCATGTCAAAGGATTGGAAATCATTCAAGGGGAACCACGCGGACTTAAGGGGTATGGGTTGGGACATTGTGTGGCAAGTCGCGGCGGTGATCATTTGCGAGCCGAACCGTTTTTTGAACTGAGCGGCGATGAAGCCGAAGGCCAACGTCGATTCGGCACTCCCAAAGTGGCCCATCCCGGCAATTATGAAGGCAAAGGAAAATTGGTAAAATACTTCGAAGACTGGTGTGCCGTCATCGATAGTCTAAATATCTGTAAGAACACGGCAGTTTGCATGGAAGGCGTGCCCTTTGAAACCGCCGCTGCCCTACTCAATGCCACGACGGGCTGGACATTGACCGCGTCGGATCTACAAATAGCGGGCGAGCGCATCATCAATGTTGAACGCGCTTTTTGTATGCGCGAGGGCATTTCCCGAAAAGATGATCGACTCCCCTCCCGATTCCTAAACGAACCTTTACCGAAGGAATGCGGACCCTCCGCCGGGTTGGTGTTTGAACAGGACATCATGCTAGACGAATACTATCAAACACGCGGCTGGACGCGTGAGCAGGGGTGGCCGACCCGGAGTTTGTTGCGTCGACTCGACCTCATGGAGATCGAGTCCGATCCTGATTTCCCGAACATCGAAGAGGGTCTCTCATGACCGATACCATCCGAATTTCGGTACAAGCCGCGGGGTTTGTGGCATTTTTGCTAAATGCCAGCCGACTGGATCTCCGACTGAATCGCAACGAAGCCGATCTTGAGCACGCACTAGGGATTATTGAAAAGCGCTGCCGAGAGCATCCCAAATGTCCTGCGGAATTTCAAATTCGGAAGGGATTTCGAATTTTGGTTCAGCGGGGCCATCACTATGAGTCGATTAATCCGAACCAAGACGCTAACCCGAAACTCGAAAACGACGATCAGCTCATTCTCGCCCATCGGTTTTTCGGTGGTTAGTTGAATCCCATCAAAGGAGGTAGTTCATCGTGAAAATTCTGGTTTCAACAATATCTTTCGTCTTCTTACTTTTGTTAATTGCGCCCGCTTCGGTTCAAGCAAGCCCCGGGGTCGTCGATTCTCCATTTGTTGACCTCGATCCGGATCATGAGGCCGTGGAAGCCTTTGCTTTGCTTTTTACATTAGATGTCTTTCAAGGGTACGGAGGATTTCGAGTCGGTCCGGAAGATACACTGACCCGTACCGAATTTGCCAAAGTCGCGGTGGCCCTATCCGGCAATACCCGGCTTGCCGAATCACTAATTGATGAACCGGTTCGCTTCCCAGATGCCTATGAGATTCCCCGCTGGGGACGCCACTGGGTCAATGCGGCTCACGGGTTAGGCATTGTCGAAGGACGCCAAGACGGTCGCTTCGATCCCAATGCCGCCGTCAGTTATGCTGAAGCCCTTACCATGCTGCTTCGACTGACCGGCCACGGGCGCTTTCCGGAACCCTGGCCCGAGGGTGCCCTGATAAAAGCCGATGCATTGGCAATTACGAGCGACCTCGAAATCGCTGCTTCAACTCCGATCACGCGAGCACAAATGGCCCGCGTCACCGCCGCGGCCTTCGCCACCCCAGCGCCGGAAGCTCATAACACCTCGCCCTCTCTCAAAGCCGGTGAGAGTTTAATGGACCAGTCGGTGATTCGCGGTCAGGTAACGGCCATCGGCCCTGATGATCTCAAAATCAACGATCGCACCTATCCCTTGGCCGATCGCCTCTCGATCTTTGGTTCCCATACCCTCGAGGATTTTAAAGAAACCCATGTCGAAGCATTTTTAAATCCAAAAGGCAGACTGGGCTTTTTGCGGGAAGACCGAACCTATCACCGCCGAGACATCTTCATCGAATGGGTCGATGACCGCCTGCTAAAACTCGAGCAAGACGGTCTTCGGCAAACAGTGGACC
>SLMV01000042.1 GCA_007133365.1 Clostridia bacterium | reverse complement strand
TTCCCCGCCCCTTAAGATAGGGCACCACATCGCGCGCCATCACCGAGGCACCCCGCCATCCCGGGCGACCGGTGTCGATCAAAAATGTACTGCCTGCAGGCGTTTCCAATAGGATACAATCTCCATGGCCTACGTCGAAGACGGTCACCCTAAGGAGCGCCGGCTCTTTGCCAAGATTCATCATCACCAGGACAACCAGCACCCCGACCCCGATCCAACGGAGATAGTGACGGCAGCGGATGCGCGGGATCGCCACCCAGGAACTACCTGGATCCAGCGCTTGGAACATAGCGGGAGGACACGCGATCAGCAAAATGACAACCATCAGCAACAATTGATCCCCATTTGGACTACTCCCTTGCCATAGCGGGAGCACCTTCCCAAGTTCGCCCGCACCCCAAATAAACCAGGCAACCGGACGGGACAGATAATGGATGATAGCACTCGGGGAATCGAAGGCCGCCATCAAGGCTGAACCCCATGCCGATAAAAGGACAGGGAGCATAAACGGAGCAAGCAACGGGGCCAGAACCATTCCAAGGAGGGGAATCTCACCAAAATGAACGAGCAAGAAGGGCGATGTTCCCACCAATATGGCGCCTACGAGCGCGATAGTCGACCCGAACCAAGCGGGGATCGGAAGGGTCTCGCATGTCCGTCTCAGCCTCGGGTACACCGACAATAACGACCAGGCAGCCCCAAACGATAGGTGGAAACTCGGATCCATTAGACAAGCGGGTCGCAGCACCATCAAAAAAAGGGCGGCTGCCCCCAACGCATTATGACCATCAAAGGGTCGCCCCAGATACCGACTGCCGAGCCACAACATAAAAAGGGTAAGCGCCCGTAACGTGGAGGGACGCGCACCCACTAACTGCGAATACCCAAACACCACGGATCCGGCAACCAAGAACCCGAGCGGCTCTCTCGAGATACGCCGAAACAGCAGGAGGATGAATCCTCCGAGCGTCATGACATGAAGTCCGGAGATGGCCAAAAAGTGGGCCACCCCCGCCGCACGAAGTCGGGCTTGAAGGTCATCCGATACCCCTTGCCGCACCCCCAAGGCCAGCGCTTCAATCACCGCGGCAACATCACCTTGTAAGCTTCGGCGCAAGCGAATCTGCGTCTGATCAAACAGCCGATGCGGCCAACCATAGCGAAGTGCGGTGACCTCGTCGACCCTCACAACATGGAAAATACCCCTTTGGGCGAGGTAATCAGCATAATCGAAGGCACCAGGATTTCGAGCCTCCCACGGCGCTTGCAACTGACCCGATATGCGAAAGGAAGATCCCAGGGGGCGTTGCTCGCCCTGATAGAAAAACATTGCGCACTCTCGATGCCAGGGGCGGCCAGGTGCCGTCATACGCCCTTCCCAGGCGTACTGCCCACCGGTGGTCTCGGTGATCGGGCCAACCCGGGTAACGTCGACGGTGAATGTGTCATCGGATGGAAGTAAGTCGATAAAGGCTGGATCAGCAGGGGGTTGGTGAACGTTCCAAAGAAGCACACCCGAAATGCCGGCTCCCAGCAAAAGGAGCGCGGAAATCAGGCAAGGTCCATATCGCGTCGAACGCTCCGGTAAGACCAAAAACCCAACGACGACGACCAGCGAGGCAACGCCAAGCGCCCACCAGAACCAATCGTATCCTGGCAAATCCAGACGCGCTCCCAGAATAATGCCGGTACCCATCGCCATTGCAAGTCCATAAAATGGCCGTTTCAAATGGAAGTTTCCTCAATCTGGCCGGATATTCCATATAATGGAATCTATTCCACTATAAACGAATCCCACCATCACCACAAGGGCCCTAGGTGCCGCACTCTTCAGCAATCAATTGCATAAAGGCACTATGTACCTTTTGAAAAACCGGGCCCGGCACTCCTGATCCCACCGGCTTTTTGTCCACCCGGACCACGGGCACCAATTCACACAAGGTTCCCCCAAGAAAAATCTCATCGGCATTGATGTAGGTATCCACCGGAAGTGCCTGTTCCACCACCGGCGAGCCGGCATCACGGGCGATTGCCAAGACCTGTTTGCGGGTAATGCTTGGTAGAATGTTGGCGAGAGGATAGGTGTAGATCCTGTTATCAATCACACAAAATGCCGAGCGAGCGGTCGCTTCCGTGACAAAGCCATTTCGAACCAATAGCGCCTCGTACGCACCTTGTGCCTCTGCCTTGGTCATTGCTATACAATTCGCCAGAAGATTAAGCGTCTTAATATAACACAAACCACCGCGGTTATCCGGATGGGTAATGACATCAACCCCTTGTTCAATAATCGCTTGCTCCGGCGCACTTACCGAGCGCACCATCATAAAGACAGTGGGGTCATATTCTTCGGGAAACGGGTGACGCCTCGGCGAGGCGCCTCGGGTGACCTGCAAATAAACGGAGGCTTCACAAAGATCATGGTGAGCCAGCAATTGATGGATGAAATCGCGAAACGCCTCGTCGGTATAGGGGATCCGTAAATCGAGCGTTGTCCCCCCAAATCGAAGTCGCGCCATATGATCCTCAAAACGAAATAGCGAACCATTGTATACGCGCATGACTTCGTAGATCCCGTCGGCAAATAGAAAACCTCGGTCCTCCGGCGAAATGCAAGCTTCTTCGTACGGAACAAACTGACCATTCAAAAACACGGTGTTCAATGCCCCGCCCCCTCCCTCATCCAGTACCCGGCGTCATGGTTAAAGTCCTCGCACCGGCAATTCAACTTCAAACGTTGTCCCCTCTCCCTCTTGGCTATCAACGGATATTTCGCCATCATAGCTGTCTACAATTCGTTTGACGATGCTTAGGCCGAGACCGGTGCCGCTTACATTGGCCGTTTCTCGATTTCGCACCCGGTAAAACTCGTCAAAAATTTGATCAATCGACTCGGGCGCCATGCCAATCCCCGTATCGGAAACCGCCACGCGAATCCGTCCTCCCGAACGTTTCGCCGTCACCGTCACCTTCCCTTCATCACGGTTGTACTTGATCGCGTTGGAGATGAGGTTGGAAAAGATCTCATCCATTTCTCGCTGATCCGCCACAATTTCCAACTCATGATCCGACTGAAGGTCTATCTCAATATTTCGCTCCATAGCCGCGCCCTCCTGCAAGGAAACCACTTCGGAGAGCACCTCGTTTAAGTCAATGGTGCGAAGTTCCCTCTGAACCTGGCCACTCTCCAAACGTGATATATCGAGCAAGTCCGAAATCATTTTCTGCAGTGATTGGATCCGAGTTCGGCAACGTTTTAACATTCGGTCGGCATCTTCTTCGCCCACCGAACCATCGCACAAGAAATTCAGGTACCCTTCGACGGCCGCCAAAGGAGACTTCAGCTCGTGAGACACCATGCGAACAAACGCCGACTTCATGCGTTCGATCTCTTTTCGCTCCGTGATATCGCGCAAAACGATGACCACCCCGAGAAGTGTATCCGCCTCGTCTCGAATTGCGGCTGCCGCCGCATGAACATACTGTTCGTCCTCAAGATGGATTTCCCCATCACACCCATCCAACTCGGGATCGTCTTCGATCTGGCGCACCAAATCTTCCAGTGCGTTTACTTCTAGCACTTCCTCCAAGGGATGGGCCTCCGCATCCGATTCCATGCCCCGGGATAGGACCCACTTTTCAGCGACAGGGTTATAAAGGACGAGTTCGCGGCGGCGGTTAATCACCAAAACGCCGTCCGACATGCTGCGGACGATGGTCGCCAAACGACTCCGCTCCTGCGCCAAATCGAGTAAATGACGTTCTCGCTCTTGGCGAAGGCGACGATTGGTCAACGTCAAGAAGCGCCGCTCAAGGCCTCGTTCCACCACATTTCGGAGTTCTTCGGGCGTAAATGGTTTGGGGATATAATCGTAGGCGCCGAGTTTGACCGTCTCAACCGCGGTTTCGTAGGAAGCATAACCGGTGATCACGATCGCAACGACATCCGGCATCTCGTCTTGCATCCGTCGAAGAATGCTCATGCCGTCGATACCGGGCATTTTCAGATCGATCAGCGCCAAATCATAATCGTTTTGGCAAAGATGATCCCAGCCTTCATTACCATCCCGGGCGATATCCACTTCGTAACCCGCCCGGCCGAGCACTTTTTCACAACCGGTCCGAATGGATTCTTCATCGTCAATAACGATAATGCGTGGCGTCCGGTCCGCTTCGTTCCAATCCCGCCCTGCCTGGTCTTGCACCCTAATCACCCCTCGTTTCATCCCCCCGATATCGTTTCATATCCCGCCGCACTTACCGCCATCGGGGCGCTCGTTAGTCCTGCAATTGACGTCGGACCTCTTCAATCAGACGCTCGGGCGGGATGGGCTTTTCCAAAAAGACATCGGCCTCAATCCATTTCCGCCCCGCTGGCGAGTCGAGATCAAAACCCAAATCATGTTCGCGCCGGACCCCGGTTAGCATCATGATGGGAACCGACTTTCCAAGTTGACTCCGAATCTCATGGGCCAGCCGAAAGCCATCATCGCTTTTCTCCATCATAAGGTCCAGGATTATAAGATCAAAGGTCGCCTCTTCAATGGCTTCCATGGCCTCCGACGGGTTGTACGCTGGGGTCACATCATGTCCAGCTCCCTCCAAAGCCATCTGTTGGATTTCAATGAAATCAGCATCATCATCCACCATCAAAATACGTGCCATCTTCTTCCCTCCTTGATATCAGGTTCATTCGTTTCATCATCGATCATATAAATCGCAAGGCCGAACCTGCCGAACCACTTTGAGATTCACCGAGAAGTTGGGTGGCCTGTTGCGGCCGGCCTTCCATCGGCAGAGTAATGGTGACCTTCGTTCCGTCACCCTCTTCCGAATCCACTGCGATCTGACCCCGGTGCATCTTAACAATTCCGTAGGCAATCGGCATGCCCAGTCCCGTCCCTTGCTCTTTGGTCGTGAAAAACGGCGTGAATAATTTGGACATGTTTTCTTCCGAAATGCCGACCCCGTCGTCGCTTACGACGATTTGAAATTCATTGCTTCCTTCTTGATAGACGGTCGACAGCCGAATCTCTCCTTCGTCACCGACGGCTTCCAGTGCGTTTCGAAGGAGATTCAACAAAACCCGGCGCAATTGGCCCGCATCAATCTCCGCTTCCTCGCGAAGATCATCGTCAAGGTCGAGTTCGACATTGATACCACTGGACACCTCGCGGGTGAAATCCTCATAAACCTCACGAATAAACGCGTTAATGTCGGTTGGCTCCAGTTGGACCCGCGACTGGCGGGCAAAATTTAACAGGCCGCTGACAATATCACGGCATCGCGCCGCTTCCTGACCGATCGTTCGCACGTAGTCCTCGACTTCTTCGGGGACATTTTCTTCTCGGATCAAATTGGAATACAGCAAAATACCGCCGAGCGGATTATTCAGTTCGTGCGCCACACCTGCTGATAACTGACCCAAAGACGATAACTTTTCCGCGTGGACCAGTTCCTCCTGGGTCGCTTGCAATTTGTCATGGGTTTCGTAAAGCCTATGATACGATGTTTCTAATTCCTGCAAGGCATCTTCCAACTGGTCGACCATGGTCGGCAAACACATCTCCGGCTCGGCCAATCCTCGATAAACTGCGACGGCTTTTTCCCGGCAAGTCGGATATCCGCAAGCGCTGCAATTTAATTCGTCCTCCGGTCCTGCTTTGCCCATTTGTTCAAGGATGCGCAGAAGTTCCTCTTTCGGAGGAAGCGGCATGGTGTAACCGCGAACCGAATAGTCCCGCCTTAGATTCAAATCCTTAGGTCGAGGCGCCGCCTCAGCGGAGTTGCTCACTTGTCGCACCCGGTCACGAGTATAGTCCACCACCTTTTTTCGGCGCTGCATCAGCGATTGCTCGGTATCCATCGCCGGACCATCGATACAGCCTTCACAAAACAACATGTCGAGAAAGCGATAATCCACCTGATCGCTCTCGAGGGTCTCGATGACCTCCACTACGTCCTTGCCCTCTGCAACCAATACGTCGCTTTC
>SLMV01000045.1 GCA_007133365.1 Clostridia bacterium | reverse complement strand
CGAACGCTTTGAGATGGAGTGGCTTCCCTATACGGGTGAGCATGATCGCTTCACCATTTCGTTTTGGGAAGAAGCCGGCGAACAATCCTGATGTCCGGGATCAGCAATTTAAGGCGAACGCCTCCCCGCGTTAAAGCCGGGAGGTCTTTTTTTTGGGATTAAACCGGTTTCCCGGATCCAGTCGTTCGGGAACCATTTATGTAGAAAGATTAGGCGTTGAAACGTCCGACACGGAGGCCTCGGTTGTAATGGACCCAGTCGTTTCAGGATGCGATCCATTTGATGTCTCGTCACGATGGCATGCCTTAGCCATTGGGGGCAAGCGCTTTTCGCGTATGCCTTTTCATCGGCGCTGACGAGCCCAAAAGGGCTCCTCGGAGCCCTTTTGGTTCCTTTAAGGTTGGTGTCGATCCCGTGAGGGACTTTATTGCCCGGTGCCAACACCCTAACGCCCTAGGGTGTCATCACGGATTACTCTGGGTCCACGATTGATCCCATGAAAAGCACGGTGCCGGTGACGTCATCACGGATGGCGAACACGAACGGACGGTTAACCTCCATGTCAAATGCGTCCATCGGCGCCGATTCAATCCCCACCTCCACCGAGGTGGCCGCTGCCGCCTCGGTACCGGTCTCATCGACCTCAATGAACGTTTTGTGTCGAACGCTCTTTAGGTACACGACGGGGGGAATGGACCGCATGTTTTCGAAATTGGCCTGCTGACGGTCAAAGGCCAGACCCATGCCCATGTCGGTCAGGGCGTCTTCCAACTCCCCTTCATATTCCGCGGTAAAACGAGGAAGGCGTAAGCGGCCTTCTTGTTTCGAGAATGCGCCCATCCAGTCGTTCCACTGCTCTGGCTCCAATCGGTCGATGAGACCGGCCGGGCCGAGATCCTCATTTGGCAAAAACACGTACATGCTGAAGCGTTCCTCTTCACCGTATGGAAGGCGGACCGCCTGAAACGCATCCCGCTCGAGATACGCCATCTCGCCCTGGCGAACCATCATGGGTACGGTATCGGTACGGCCATCGGGACGGTAGAAATCCTGTTCGACGGTGGAGGCTTCGTCAAATGGGTGGGTCCAATCGCCTTGGAAGTAAAGGGCGTTGATGATGAACATGATGGTATCGGGGTCAATGTCATCGTCTACGATGTCCTCAATTTTACCTCCGGTCTTTTCCTTAACCCAGTTGTTGATGGTTTGGGCGGCGGCTGGATCGTCGAAATCCAGCGACTGGGTTTGAGCGCCAAAGTAGTCGCGAGCCGCGTTGACGAAGGCGTCACGAAAGTCATATTCTTGTCGCTTCCATAGTGAATTTGCAAAGCGATTCTCCACCGCGTCCCCGCGATGGGTGAGGATGGTCAGAAGATCGGAATTTGCTTCATTGTAGGCATCGAGATCCATATCCGTAAGGGCGAGGGCCTTTGCCATCGCGTCTCGGGTCTCGCCCCCGGCGCCCTGATAGGTCATCGCGAGCGCCATGGAGATACTCGTCGGCGAAATCACCGTGTTCTTTTCGGGATCCTCCGGGTACAGCTTTTGGAACAGTTCAAAACCAAAGTGCAAATTCGCCTCGACCAATCGCCCATCGAGATCCCGAACCGCTTCGGCGCGTTCGGTCCCCTCGGGGCCATTTAGGGTAAAAAGAGCGATGGCGGCGGCAACGACCAACACGAAAATGGCCAATCCGATTTTTTTATACATGTTCATCCTCCTCCAATTCGGTGTCTTCATTCTTGATGCGTCTTATTATTTGGACGCGGATCGAACACGAGAGTTCCATAGTGTTGGGACGTCCAGGAGGAATTGGGCGAGGACCCAATCGGACCGAAACTGAAACAAGGGCTCATCGGCATTGAGTGATGCCAAAAAAATGGGGCAAATTCAGCAACCAATATGGATATCGGGCTTAATTGGGCCGGGGCGCATTCTGGCAGAAATCGAGGGAGGAAACAACGCGGGATAAAAGGGAAAGGGACGGGTATCGAGCCCATCCCTCCCAAATCGCGTCATTTATAGAGGACCAACCGCGCGTGCTATTGGCGGCGATGATGGCGTCCGGTGATGCCGTTTCGTCGCAGGGGGCGCAGATACCGCGTTCTGATATAGCCCCAATACCCCTGTTCGTTTCGAATGTGTCGCTTGAGCGCCTCGAAGGCCTCTCGCAACGCGTCAGCCTGATCGAGGTCGAGGGTCTCGCCGCCGAAGGTGGTGGCTTCATAGGAGCGCACCAGAGGTGCTAAATATTCGGCCGTTTCCGGTGCCTGTTCTTTAAGCTTACGCAGGAAATCTCGTGGCGTTTGGCCCGACATCGGGATGGCATAGGCGTCGTGAATTTTTTGAAAAGCGAGCGCCGTCAGTCCGACGATGTCGGCGGCTTCCGTTTTATTTTGGTCATCCGGCAGCAGTTGACGAATGGCTTGAACTTTTAGGTGTTGCTCTTGAACGTGAGCATAACGCCAGACGAAAACCCCGCCGCCGGACAGGATGAGCAACAAAGTAATGCCCGTTATCTGAAAGACCCTCGGCCAGGGAGAGGGGGGTTCCGGGTCATCGTAAAGCCCGGCCTCGTCGGCGAGCCAGGGCGGTTCATCATAACTATCACCGAAGGTCCAGTCATTCTCTCTGTCGGTGGGATCGTCCTCGCCTTCCGGTAGATCGAGTGCGTCCCGGTCGAGGTGGCGGCCATGGTCAATGGGATCAAAGTTAGGAGTGGCCTCAAACGGCACCCATCCAAACGCCGGGATCCAAACCTCAACCCAGGCGTGGGCCGTAGCCTGTGAGACCTCCCCTTCCCAGAAGGGATTGGGGCCGTCGGTTTGCTCTTCGACATCATCCTGCCTTAACACATATCCTTGCACCCAGCGGGTGGGGATGCCTTGGGTTCGGAGTAATACCGCCAGTGCCGAAGAATGATAGGTACAATATCCGGCTTGTTCATCAAATAAGAAGTGATCGACGAAATCGCGATCCGGAGGTACGTGACGGGTTTCCAGTGAATAGGGATATTCGCGCAGATGCTTGACCACGGCCTGGGCTTTCTCAAAGTTGCCGGTCGCGTCCTCGGTGATCGAATCGGCGAGTTCCACCACTCGATCCGGGAGCGTATCCGGAAGTTCTAGGAAGATGTCCACATCATCGGGCGCCGGTCCTTCCTCGGAGGGGGTATCGCCTTTAAGATCCCAAAATGGGAGTTGGGAGACCACCTGGTACGAGGATTGCACCACGCCTCCCCGGAGAATGGCGTCGCCGAAACGGTTCCTTCCAATCACGCCGTCGGTCGCCGGGTCATTATCTTTCGGATCCACTTGGCGGAGATCACCCATCCCAAACAGGGTGTTGCTGATTAGATCATTCGGCTCGATTTCTTTTACCAGTCGAATGGAGTCGACGTCGCGAGGGCCCATTCCCGGCATCAACTGATTGGTGTCATACCAATCCCATCTCTCTTCCTGGGCGGGACGCCACCCCTCTCCGGTGTAGCGGGTCATGGTTCGCCCCTGGAGGTATAGCGGGAAGGGAAGGGTGTCCGGTTGAACACCGCGCACCGAAAATCGGATGGCAAAGGCGGCCGTCTCATCAAGGGTGACCGGTCCCCCCAGTCGGGTGGAGGGACCATAACCGGAGCGGCTCAAAGAAAACCAGCCCGATTCGGTTCCGACACGCCCGGCCGTCCCTCGCAGCTGATCGAGGGTGGGAAAACGATCGAGAAACCAATCGCGCATGGCGGGCAAATCCCAGGGTTCTTGGGGGTCGGGCGCCAGCCCGGTCAAAAGCATAATGCCGAGACTTAAGACGAGGGCCGCCCGTAAGCTGCTACCGAGTCGGAACTCCTCCAAAATTGTCACGTCTTGACGTTGGTACCAGTCACGGCCCTGATTGACTGCGATCAAAAGCAAACCCACCACCAGGAAATATTGCACGAAAGGCTCGGAGTCAAAGTGGAAAAACCACTGGATGATGAGCCAGACCAGCCCGGGGATGAGCACCGGCCACGCCTGCCGTCTATGGAGTCGGTTCCAGCCCCAAAAGGTTAACGGGATGAGAAAGACGCCGATGCTGGCATAGGCCAGATCAAAGGGGAGATCGGTCAGCGTGCCCCAGTAACCCGCTTGCAAGAATGCGATCCAGCGTGCAATGTGATGGGCGATGCCATCGAGCGTTTCGGGTTGCGTAATGTGGGTGATGATCCCCAAGATGCTGACAATTCCCATCCCCACGGCGGCGAGATGAAGGGTCATCCGGGACCAGCGGGTCAAAAGGCCGGCGATGATAAAGAGGCCCACCAATCCTCCCCAAAACACAGGGGAAGCGGTGAGTCCCATAAAGCGGAACAGGGACAGGGCCACGATGACCACCAAGGCCAGATGCAAGATCGCGGTGGTGCCTTCGATTTTCAAAGTGTACCGTTTCCGTTCGGCCTTAGTCGGCATCCATGACCGCCCCCTTTGCCGTGGTGAGCGGATCAAATTGCCGTCTGTTTCCCGCAGGTCCCAAGGTGAGGCCGGAATCGTCCGGTGTGACCACCCACAAGGGGAAGGAGATGTTTTGTGCATATTTCAGGCGGGAAACTCCCCGATTGTGGTCAAGGCAGAGGAATAAGGCCACGCCCAGACCCGATTGAACCAGCGAGGTCAAAAGGGCGATTAGTTTTGGGGAGCTGGTTCCCGTGACGACCAGCAGGGTGTTTCCGGCACTGACATGATGACGAATTCGACCGAGAACCCGTTCGATGGGCACGCGGCAGTCGGTTTTTGACTGGGCCAGGGCGCGCATGATTTCTCTAAATTGAAGCGCTCCAGTTCCGGAGCGTACCGAGAGATCCCGGGCACCGCCACGAGCAATCAGACTCACCGCTAAGTCGTTTTGGAGCGTGCTTGCGGCCAGGCCCGCCGTGAGATCGAAAGCCGTTTCTCGAGCCGCGATGGATTCATACGCATCGACCTGTGAAAGATCGAGTACCAGGGTGATATCCCCGGATGCGGTCAGTTCGAACTCCCGCACATAGGGTTTGCCCATGCGGGCCGTGGTGGGCCAGTGGATGTGTTTGGGATTATCGCCCGCTTTCATGGGGCGGATATCCGCAATGCTCGATGGATCGGAAAAGGAACGAATGCGCGTGCGAAAGGTCCCAAAGGGTTGTCGCAGAGGAAACGCGTCGCCGGTCACGGGCAGTACCTGCGGATACACGGTGATGTAGCGGTCCCCGTAGAGCGTCCCTCGGCTTTCGAACCAACCAAAGGGATCGCTTACCGTGTAGTGGACGGGCCCGAGCGGATAAAATCCGTGTTCGGGCAAGGATCGTTGTTGGGACAAGATGCGGCTTTTAAAGGCAGGGACGCTACTTAATATATGCCAATCCTGACCCGAGCCCGGCACACGACTGAAGGCGGTCAGTTTGGGGATGGGGAGCAGGCCCTCGTTTTCGAAGCGCAAGGATAAGCGAAGGGGGGTCCCACGCGTAATTTCGCGCTTTTCCGCACTAAAAATGCACGAGAGGTTCTTGTTCATCATGCGGACCCAAAAATAGCTGGCGAGGACCAGCAGAAGAAACGTTCGAAATAAGAAGGTGGGCAGTGAGCCGCCGGCAACGCGGCTTAAGAAATAGAGCAGCACGACCAGCGCAAGCGGCCATTTTTCTGCACAAATAATGCCGCCATTTAACCTTCGTCCCAACCTCCAGATCCAGTGTATCGCCCGAGACACGACAACTCCCTTCTAAGCGCGTTGTTGCTGCGGGCTGGGTGTGGTGACTCGATTCAAAACCCGGCGGATGACTTCGACCGATGATTGATTTTCCCATCTCGCCTCAGGCGTCAAAATGATGCGGTGTCGGAGGACCGGGACTGCCATTTCCTTCACGTGATCGGGAAGCACATAATCCATACCTTCGAAAAGGGCCAGGGCTTGGCTCAGCTTGAGCATGGCGAGCGATGCCCGCGGACTGGCACCCAAATAGACATCCGATGTTTCCCGGGTTCGACGCATAATT
>SLMV01000090.1 GCA_007133365.1 Clostridia bacterium | reverse complement strand
GGCTTTCCTCCTCTTTTATGATGCGACCTCTTCTTCTTCGAAATCCAGGGGCAACGTGGGGTCGGCATAGGGCCGGAGGGCGTCCAAAGCCGGGGTTTTGACATTGGCAGTCGCGATCAGGACATCGAATTCTGCGGCCAACGCCGCCATCTCATCTCGGGCATTTCGCGCATGGCGAGCCATCCCAATGTCGGCCACCTTGAGGCGCAAGATCCTGGCAAATAAGGGGATCAGGATCGCATTCGGAAGGGCAAGGATCCATCGGAGTTTGGGGGGTTCGACGGGAAAATCGAGGGTGCGAAGGGCATGGAACCCTTCTCGGATTCCGGTGATGCACAAGCGAAGCGCTTCGCGATTGCGCGACAAACGATAGTTGCATCCGCCGGACATGTAAAGAGCGTTGGCAAAGGGAACGGCGAGAGCCACATGGTAGCGTTTCCAGGCATCCATATCCTGACTAAAGACGACCGGAAGGTTTGCGGATCGAAAAGCGCCAGCTAGCGTTTCTAGGCGTTCGGTCCTTTCGCCGTCGAGTTCCCCCAGGGTGATTTCTTGCGAAATCATATAGCGGATGCGATGGCCATCCCGCTCACCACCGGCGTTGGCATGTCCGAGGATCACCCGATCCCGCCCGAGGGCTTGTACCAGTGACGAGGTGCCGGTCACCGCGTTGACCATGGAGACGTAGTAATCGATGTGCGGGTTTTGTTTAAGCACATTGAGGGCTTCCTCGAGTTGGTTGCCACGGACCAAGATGATGCAGGCGTCAAAGGGTTCATCGGTTGGCATGGTATCCACTACGCGTACGAAGGTCTGGGTGATCGCACCGGTATCAAAGGCTTCGAGCACGACTCCATGTTTTTTTAGGTTTTGATACCGGGACCCACGGGCGAGGAGGGTGACATCGTGCCCCGCCTCATGCAATCGAGCGGCATACAGGCTTCCCAAGACACCGGCTCCGAAGAATAACAACTTCATCTTTTTCGTATTGGCCATGATTCCCTCACTCCTCTTTCATTTATTTGTTCTCATGATAGCGTTCTCGAACTGTGGAGGGACCTGCCGAAGGTTGGGTTTTATCAACCTCAACCGCACCGCCGATGCCCGAGGATGGAATAGGAGCCGGGATGGTGCCCAACCAACGTAAGGGATTCGTCTCGATTTGGGCGTTAGGCGGAGCGCGCACCGGGAAGCAAGCGGGGGGTTAGCTCGGAGATTGGGAGGCGAAAATCAAACCTCCGGGAGATTTCGAGGTGTATCATTTCGGTAGTGGTGGGCCTTGGTTGGGGGTTTTGGGGGGGACCCGCCTTGAGGAAGCAGCCTTCGCTTTAGTTGTCATGACTTGGTTTCGAACCCCTCATTAGCAGTGATCGATAAGGGCTTTGATTTCTTTGGTGACGTCATAAAAATAAGGCGGCGCGACCCGATAAAGCCCGGGAGAAGGGGTTAGGTCATGGGGGAATCGCTGCTCGCATCGTATTCCAATGGCCTAAACGCGGAGGATACCCGGGTGGGATGTCGATGTGCAAGATAAGGTGCCGCGTCCCCTGCCCCGGAATTTGACCCATTCTTGGTGAGCGGACCCTTAGGCTGGGCAGGGATTTTGCCCGGTTGGCCGAAAGAGAAAGAGGGAGGAGTTATGGTCTTTGATCGCATTTTGCATATCAAAACGCATATGCCTCCGATCAATTGTCGTTCGGTACTTCGGCCGCAGCTTCAGGAGAGACTTGAGATGGGATTGCCGGCGGGGGATGGGTTTTCCCGTCACCTCACCCTCATTTCGGCTCCCGCGGGATTCGGGAAGACCACGTTACTTCGAAATTGGCTGAGGAACCGGGAAGCATCGACGGCCTGGTTAAGTCTCGACGGCGCAGATAATGAGCCGACGCGCTATTGGATGCACTTCATTGCTGCCATCCAAAAATGCCAGCCCGGCGTTGGCGATGCTACCTTGGAAATGCTTCGTTCCGGTCGACTAGGCGGAGATTTGCCGGAGGCGCCGGCCCTCTTGACACCCCTTCTTAATGATCTACTTGCCTTAAACCAGCCGCTCTTCGTCGCTTTGGACGATTATCACTTGATTGACCGACCGGATATCCATTCAGCCATGGTTTTCCTGATGGAGAATCTGCCGCCGAGTGTGCATGTTGCCATTACCACCCGATCGGATCCTCCGTGGCCCTTGTCCCGGTGGCGAGCCCGAGGTTTGATGAGCGAGACACGTTTGGCAGATTTGACCTTTTCGCTTGACGAAACAAAGAAGTTGTTCCAACAATTCCCCGAGATCACGCTGACAAAGGATGATATCGACGCCCTTCACCAAAAGACGGAAGGTTGGGTTGCGGGACTGCAGCTGGCTTTCCTTTCGCTTCGTCAGCATCCCGATCCCGCACATTTTGTGCGGGAGTTTACGGGGAGTCAGCGACATGTCTTTCATTTTCTGAGCGAGGAGGTGTTCCAACAGCAGGAGGCGTCGGTCCAGCAGTTTCTGTTACAAACCTCCATCTTGGACCGTTTGACCCCAACGCTTTGCGATGCGCTGACGAAACGTTCCGATAGCGCTCGTCTCCTCGATCAATTCGAGACGGATAACCTGTTCTTGCTTCCTCTGGATGACCGCGGGCAGTGGTACCGGTATCATCCGTTATTCGCCCAAAAGCTTCGTCACGAACTGCACCGGAGGGAACCGTGCCAGGTTGCCACGTTGCATCAAAGGGCCAGCCAATGGTTGACCGCCTCCGGTCAGCCCGGAGAAGCCCTTCGTCATGCCCGAAAAGCCGGTGATTCTGAGGAGGTCGCCCGCTTGTTGGACACCCACTTTGAGACGATTCTATTTGATGAAGGCCCCGAGCGATTGCTTGAGACCCTTAATTTAGTTTCGCTCGATTTGCTCGCCTGTTATCCCCGGTTGTTGGTGCATCAGGCCTATTCCAAATTGATTTATCGGGGGGCTGAGGCGGCACGGCCCTTTCTTGAACGGGCCCAAACGGCCGCAGATGAAGACGAAGTCGTCAACCCCGCCTTTTCCGGCATGGTCGCCGCCTTAAAGAGTTACTATCATATTTATACCCATGACTTTGAAGCGGCCAATCGATGGGCTGCGATCGCCCTTTGGCGGCTGCCCCAGGATGCCTACTATTGGCGCATTAATATTTCGGTGTATTCGGGTGATGCTCGCCTGTTTGCTTCACGTCCCCGAGAGGCCCTCACCCATTATCAGGCGGCTTATGCCACCTGTCTTCAAATTGACAATCACTACCTCGCCCTGTCGACCGGTTTTAAGGTGGCCACGGCGCACTATTACCGGGGCGAGTTGGCCGAAGCAGAAGCGCTTACCCATCACCTGCTCCAAAAAGCGCGCGATCACGGGTTTTCCGAAGTCAGTCGTGTCGGCTTGCTTTGGACACTCAAGGGGGAATTGTTGCGAGAATCGGGCGATCTCGAAGGCGCTGAACGCTGCATCCAACGGGGTCTTCACTACTCGAGGACCGAGAAGCCATCGTGGGCCTGGAACGCTCTGTTTCAGGTGGCCCTCCATCTCTCACGACAAGCACCGGCCCAGGCCCATGCGGTGCTGGATGCCCTCGAGGCACTTCATCGCGAGGTCACACTTCCCTACTTCATCACCCTGCCGGTGGCAATCTACCGGGCCCGCCTCTATTTGCTGGCGGGGAAACCGGATGATGCCCAGTCCCTCCTTAAAACATGGGGAATCGAGGAACCAGTTTCCTTTGGTTTCGGCCACGAACCCGGAATGTTGCTTCTCGGTGAATGCCGGGGTCAAGCCGGCGATTTTGAAACTGCTCGTTCGCTGATTCGAGCGGTGCTTGAGCACGCACAGAAGAACGGCTATCGGGGACTTGAAGTTGATGCGTTCTTGGCACTGGCCTGGGTCGAAATGATGGCTGATGATCTCGAGGCTGCCGGGTGCGCTCTCAAACGGGCGATTCAGCGCGGCCACCCCAGGGGATATCGTCAGCGTTTTCGCGATGTTTACCCGCAGTTGAAGACGTTGATAGACCGTCTTGCTCCCAAAGCCCTCAGGCCATCCCCCGAGGAGGCGGCGGCATTGTGGGAAACGATGGTTTGTGACGATGGAACGGACAGGGAAACCGCCGATGCCAAAGGCACCTCCACCTCGCGCCCACCGGCCGATCTGAATTGGGTCGAACCCCTCACCAGACGTGAACACGAAATCCTCGGGGAATTGGTGTCGGGATTCTCCAATCAGGAAATTGCGGAGCACCTTTTCGTTTCGGTGGGCACCGTCAAATGGCACACCAGCAATATTTATGGAAAACTAGGCGTGCGTAACCGCACCGAGGCCGTGGTGTTTGCCACGGAACAGGGCTTAATCGATGATCCCACCCCTTACGATGCCCCCACCCTTTGAGTTTAGGGCGAAGAAGAAGCGGTAGGCGAGAAAAGGATTTTTGGCGTTGGGACCGTTCCGGTCACGGATCGGGAGGCGAATCGGCATTTAGTTTGGGATATCGCGTTAAGATCTGCAGGTTTTGATCGGAAAATCCGAGAATATCTTTACAAGACCGATGTCTTGATTGTTGTTAGAAAAAAGGAGGGGTGATGATGGCCGGGACCAAAGTTGGCGAAGTCACGCATTTCTTTACCGACATATCGGTGGCCGTGCTGAACCTCACGGAAGCGTTGCACGAAGGGGACACCGTCCGCATTGTTGGAAACGAGACAGATTTCGAGCAAACTATCCAATCGATGCAAGTGGACCACGAGGATGTAAAAGAGGGGAAGCCGGGCCAGGAGGTCGCCGTTAAAGTTGAGAGTCGAGTGAGATCCGGTGATGCAGTCTACCGGGCAACATCATAAGACGAGGTCCTTTTCATGCATCAAAGCGGGACTCCGTCGTCTGAACGTACGGCCTTGAATGAGGTCTCGGAATTCGCTCTTAGAAAGAGACGTCCTTCTTTAAGGAAATGAAGTGATCGACCATTATCGAGGTTTCCTAAAGTTCACCTTTTACAAAGGGACACGCCCGTTTGCGAAGGGATACCGTCTACCGGGCGTGTCCTTTCGGTGTTTTACCGTCGCGGATGATTTCGGAGGCGATTTTGGGATTTTACCGGTGAGTGAAAACGAGACCCATAAGACCGAAAAGCGCCCGGATCTCCTTGTTTTCTGGATTTTGGCGTTCGCATTTTTCGCTCGTAAGGGCGTTGGGAAACCCGAAAAGCGATGCGTTATCTAGGCCGGGCATGGGTTTGACCGAACTACCTTTTTTTACAGTCAAATTAGTAGAATCGCCGTATTCCGTAAGTGCCGAGGCGTATCAAAAATGCTGATTGAGGCATACTCACGACCAAATCCGTTTTCAAAAAAGATGAGGTGCTTTTAGCATGGTAAAAGAACATCAAGGGTCGCAGGCCCACCTGGCGGCAACGTTATTGGGCTTGATGGGATTTTGAATGTTGGTTGATATTGCGCGTGATTTTGGTTTGGATTTCGGAACCGCGGCAGTGGTGGTAATGCCTATATGCTTCCTTTTGGTCTATTTACGTTTCTTTTCGGTCCCCTAAGGGATCGATATGGAAAGACCCGAGTGATCATCGCCGCTTTCTTTGACACCGCAATTTTTAGTAGATTGGGTGCCTTTGCCTTTAACTTAGAATCCCTGGTCGTCATCCGGGCGATCAATGGCGCGCTTGTCGCGGCGATTCTCCCGGTTACCATGTCCTTTATGGGCGATTTGTTCCCAAAACCGAGGTCGCAAATGAACGCGATCGGTCGGGTGATGGGAATGTTCTTCTTAGGGCTGCTGCTGCGACGGCTATCGATGGGGGTTTGTCCTTTTTCGGTTCCTGGCGTTTGGTGTATCTGGCCTTTGGGATTGCCGAACTGATTCTATCATTTTTCATGATGCGGTATCTGGTATTGAGCGTGCCGACCGCCGAAGGCATGGGATTTCGCGCTGCTTATTTCAACGCCTTTTCGGTGCCGATGCTTTGGCGTACCGTGATGATTCTATTCCTCGTGGGCTTTGCCGTCTTCGGAAGTTTTACTTATCTAGGCGATTATTTGGTCGAAACGACGGGCTACAATATTTTAACGGTCGGCATCATT
>SLMV01000180.1 GCA_007133365.1 Clostridia bacterium | reverse complement strand
TACAATAGCCGACCACTGGGAATCGTACTCCCGCTCGTGTTCAAACACCATACGAACGGATCTCTCCTTGACCTCCCGGGAATACCTCTTTTGATTTCTCATGACTCCATCCTCTCACAGATTGAAGTCTCCGGAAAACCCGGGGCGGTTCAGTTGCCCAATAGGTGACTCCTGACTATCACAATTGTTAAGTGTCGGCATAATGATTCCAAACTTCCCGTGACAAATCCGTGACAAAGTTTCCTTACCCCTAAACGCAGAAGAGCCACAAACCTATTCGGCTCATGGCTCTTCTCTACTCCTACTTGGTGCGGAAGGTGGGACTCGAACCCACACGACCGGAGGTCACATGGCCCTCAACCATGCCTGTCTGCCAATTCCAGCACTTCCGCATTTAGTTCCTAAGCACATCGTATTATACACAGCCAAAACGCGCGGGGTCAACTCATACCGCATTGGTGCTTTGGCGTTTTAGGACGGATTAACACCACCTGCTAGCAATCTGCGAGCGTGTTCACGACCCGTGGCGTCCGCGTCTCCCCCTAGCATTCGGGCAAGTTCATCCACCCGGTCATCTCCCGAGAGCTGCAACAGTTCCGTCACGGTTCGACCTTCCACCCTTCGCTTGCGAAGATGGTAGTGATTGTCCGCCAAGGCAGCGATTTGAGGAAGGTGGGTCACGCATAATACCTGATGAGTGCGAGCCAAACTGGCCAATTTTCGGGCCACCGCTTGACCGGCTTTGCCCCCGACACCGGCGTCGATTTCGTCAAAAATCAAGGTGGGGGTGTCATCCGCATCGGCCGCGATATTTTTCAAAGCCAGCATGATCCGGGCCAGTTCACCTCCGGATGCCACCTTGCCCAACGGCATTAAAGGCTCACCCGGATTGGGTGAAATGAGAAAACCGACTTCATCGGCCCCATGCGGGGAACATCGCACACGCCGATCGCCGATCCGAATGCCGTGCTTATCATCGGGCCATTCGAAGGCCACTTCAAACTGCGTCTCCTCCATTTGGAGATCGGATAACGCTTCGATCAACGCCACCTCGAGCCATTGCGCCGTTTCTTGACGCCTTTCACTCAATACCACCGCGGCATTCGCAAGTTGGCCCTCCAATTCTTCTTGCTTCGCCTTTAGTTCTTCGATTCGCTTTTCCGAGGATTCAATCCGCTCAATTTCCGCCCGCGCTTGGTCCCCATAGGCAAGAACATCCGCGATCGTCGCTCCATATTTTCGCTTTAAATCGGCAATCCCTTGCAAGCGTTCCTGGATGGTTTCCAGCTCGTTTGGATCGAAGGGCAATTGATCAAGGTGCTCACGAAGGTCACGGCCAAGATCCTGAAGTTGTTGTTGCAACCCATCACTCGTTGAAAAGGCCGGTTCCAACGTTTGATCAATCTCGCTCAGACGCCCCAGCATCGTCACCAACTGGCCCATCTGTTCGATCAAAGCGGGATGCATTGGATCGCCTTCGGACAGAAGATTCATTCCCTCGGCCAGCCCCTCGCGAAGCTGGTCGAGATTACCAAGAATCTTCCGCCGCTCCCGCAGCTCGCGCTCCTCTTCAGGCGACAACTCCGCCGCTTCGATCTCTTGAACCTGATAACGAAGAAAATCCAAGCGTCGTGCTCGTTCGGCATCATCGCCCAAGAGTGCCGTCAATTCTTCTTGGACCGCTCGCCAAGCTGCATATTGGTCGGCCACCTGACGACGCTCTTCTTCCAGCGTCTCACCTCCGAGGGCATCGAGCAACGCCCGCTGCTGATCCGCCCGCAGCAACCGATGCTGTTCGTGCTGTCCATGCAATTCCACCATGTAGGAGGCAAACTCATCAATGGTATTCACACTGGCCAAACGCCCGTTGATACGAGCCCGGTTGGCGCCCTCCCGGCGAAGTTCGCGTTCGATCAAGACCGTGTTCTCCTCGTCGAGCGCAAGTTTTTCCGCAAGCGCTTCCGGGAGCCGCCTGTGATTCAAAACAAAAAGCGCCCGGACTTCGGATCGATCCGATCCCGAGCGGATAAAATCATGCGATGCACGTCCGCCCAGTGCCACCTGGGCCGCATCCACAAATAACGATTTACCGGCACCGGTTTCACCCGTAATCACGTTTAGGCCCCACTCGAGTTCAACCGCAATACTTTCAATCAAAGCAAAGTTTTTGACCTCAAGCTGCACTAACACGACGGGACCTCCTCACCACAGCACGCTGCCTTCCACCTGGGAAAACTTCCGCCTTAAGACCTCATAAAAGTTCCAATCCGGTCGGCGAAGCAACGTCACCGTGCGTTCGGACAATCGGGTCCTGACCTCTTCATCCGGCTCCAATTCACGTCCCTGATGTCCGTCCACCGTCAACCGTGCTCGAACGTCGCCCACATTGTGCACCCGAACGGTGAGCTTCTGTTTGGGACTGAGGACAACAGGGCGCGCATAAAACGAATGGGGACAGATGAGGGTCACCACCAATACTTCCAATTCGGGGTGAACGATCGGTCCTCCGGCGGAAAGGGAGTAGGCCGTAGAACCCGTTGCGGTGCTCAAAATCACACCGTCCGCCCGATAGCTACCCATGAACGCACCGTCCACCCAAAGCCTCAGATCAACCATGCGGGAAAACCCACCTTTTCCAACCACCACGTCATTTAGCGCCAGGTATTCATCGGTCACGGCACCCGCCTGATAGACGGATGCCCGCATGAAATGGCGTCGATCAAATTTGCATTTTCCATCGAGAAACTCGGGCAGCACTTCGTACATGTCATCCATCTCCACCTCGGTCAAGAACCCGAGGCGACCGAGATTGACACCTAAAAGGGGAAGTTCCAGCCTTTGCGTCTTTCGAGCCGCGCGCAACAAGGTGCCGTCGCCGCCCAAAACAATCAGAAACTCCATGGAATCGTCGCACCAGTCTTCAACCGAACGCCCGGTCATGCCGAGGGTTTCCGCTAAAGGCGAACTGACGGAGACGTCAACGCCCCGATCCCCAAGCCAACAAATCAGCCGTTTGGCCACCTGTGCCGTGACATTCTTCCGTGGATCCCCAATGATGCCCAGATGCATTCGATTCATCGCCTGCTCTCAATATCGATTCTTGTCAACCGCCTCGACGAGGAGACACCCCATCCCAGAATTGGTTACTCTCCGACACCCCGGCGCATTTTGCCCTTCATCACGGCCCATGCTTTGGCAAACCCGGTCCGCTCAGCCTTGGCTAAATGCCGCACGGTGGCCACCAGACCGTCTGCGGTGAGACCATATTCCCGACGCTGTTCATTTTGATCGCCATGCGGGATAAAAACATCCGGCAAGCCCACGATCCGCACTTTGGGCATCTCTTCGGGCGGCAACTCCTCGGTTAATAATTCGAGCACTGCGCTGCCGAATCCTCCGTGGCAACTTCCCTCTTCCACCGTCACGATAAAGGGAACGGTCCTCGCCAATTCCACGATCCGCTCCCGGTCAAGGGGTTTAATAAAACGTGCATCGAGAACCGCTATCTTAAGACCTTCCGAGAGCAGTTGTTTATGGGCCTTGAGCGCTTCATGAGCCGGGTGGCCAATGGCGATGATCGCACCGTCCCCACCAAAAGCCAATGGCTCCGCCGTGCCCAACGAAAGCGGCTGGAGATCGTCATCAACAGCAACACCATGCCCGGCTCCCCGGGGAAAACGGATCGAAACCGGTCCCTCTTCATATTCATGGGCCGTCACCAACATGCGCCTGAGCATGTTCTCATCCCGGGGCGCCATCGAAACCAGGTGCGGGACCGTTCGCAGCATGGCGATATCGAGCGCGCCCTGATGGGTATCCCCATCGGCGCCCACGATGCCCGCCCGGTCAATGGCAAAAATAACCGGCAGTTTCTGATGGGCGACATCATGCACCACCTGATCAAAGGCACGCTGCATAAAAGTGGAATAGATCGCCACGACCGGCCGTTGTCCTCCCGCGGCCAGACCGGCGGCAAAGGTGACCGCTCCGCCTTCGGCAATGCCCACATCGAAATAGCGATCTGGATATTGCTCGGCCATCTGATCCAATCCCGTGCCTTCCCGCATCGCCGCCGTGATGCCGACAATCCGCGAATCCTTTTCCGCTAATGCCAAAAGCCCCTCGGAGAACACCTTGGTATAACTGACCCCCGACGACTTCTTGGTGGCACCGCTTTCAATATCAAAGGCACCAACCCCGTGGAACTGCTCCGGGTGCCGCTCCGCCGGTGGATATCCCTTCCCCTTGACGGTCAACACATGCACCAAGACCGGACCGGGAATGGTCGTACTGCGCTTTAAGACATCGGTCAGCGCCTGGATGTCATGACCATCCACCGGGCCGAGATAGGTAAACCCAAGCTCTTCAAAAAGAATGCCGGGGAGCAGCAAATACTTTAAACTGCCCTTGACGCGTCGGAGGCTTCCCACCATGGACTTTCCAACACGGGGAATGCCTTTTAAAAGCACATTTACATCTTCTTTTAGTCGATTGTACGTAGGATCCGAACGCACCCGGGCAAGATACTGGGACATCGCACCCACATTGGGGGCAATGGACATACTGTTATCGTTTAGCACCACGGTCATCCGGGTACCGAGATCACCGGTGTTGTTGAGCCCCTCATAGGCCAAACCGCCCGTCAGGGCGCCATCCCCAATGATGGCCACGACCTCCGAATCATCCCCCCGCAGATCGCGCGCGACCGCGAGCCCCAAGGCCGAGGCGACCGACGTGCTGGAATGCCCCGTCTCGAAGACATCGTGGGCACTTTCATTTCGCTTCGGAAATCCGCTGATTCCGCCCGGTTGCCGCAAGGTGGACATCGCATCGCACCGGCCGGTGATGATCTTATGGGTATAACACTGATGGCCCACATCCCAGACGAGTTGATCGCGCGGACTGTCAAACACTCGGTGAAGCGCCAGGGTCAGTTCCACCACGCCAAGATTCGGCGCCAGATGGCCTCCGGTATCGGAAACCGTTTCGATAATGTACTGCCGCACCTCATCGGCCAAGGCCGCCATCTCCGACATGCTCAAATGCTTGATCGAATGCGGCCCCTCAATCCGAGGCAAAATTTTCGCTTGCTCGTGACTCATGACGGCCTCCCTTGTCGTTTACCGCTGTTTCTCAAAACGCGAATATGTAAATAGGTTTCCAACCACCATAGCACTTTCCCAGCAAAAAATAGTATACCGATCCAACGGGTCAGGGCCAAGCTTTTGCTTCCCGCCTTGCCCCCCACCGTGAGGCTGGCCACCAGCGCCACCACCCCGGTATGAAGGGCCGTCTGATGGGCCGATAAATCCGGAATCATCGTGGCCAAACGAATCACCAGGGCCGCCCCAGCGGCGCCACTGATTGTTCCAGCGATATCCCCGACGACATCGGCGCAAATTGCCGATACCCGATCCGCATTACGCACCAATCGAATGGCATGTTTGGCTCCGGCGACCCGTCGGGCCGCCATGGCGTTAAATGGGGATTCGTTCGCCGCCGCGGCGGCAACGCCAATGACATCCGCCAACACCCCCACCGCGACAATGACAATAATCGTTAGAAGTGCGCCCAAAAAGTGAAGCTGTTCCGTGATAAGTCGCGATGGAAATAGGATGAGCACGGCCAGGATAAAACTAAGAACACCGAATGTTAGTCCTTGCCATAAAGGGTTACCAAATTTGGCCTGCTTCTTCGAGCGCCGGGACAATAGGACTCCCTTCGGGGTGATTTAGAGGCGGTTCTGAGATGGGGAAACCTATCGAGTAAAGCCTGTGGCTTAAGGTCCAGCAGGTTTTCCCGAGGCCGAACTGATTGTCGCCAATCAGCGGTTTCCCTTTAAGCGGCCTCCCAACCCGTCGCCGTGGCCGGAACTGGATCACCACTGAGCACACACTTCAATCCTCGATAGGTCTCACGATGGAACAGCCTAGGAGTTTTCCTCAACGATTCGCGGTTGTCCTAGCCCTTTTTGCAATGAAGGTTTCAGTGAGCAAAGACCTGGGAATCTAGGCCTTAGATCCGTCAGGTTGGCCTCACCTCACCCTTCATCACTCAGAGCAGGCTACGCTGCACACAGTCGTCCCGCATACAGGTTTAATCCCAATCCGTAGCCGAAGTTCGAGGACTCCTGCACCACGCGATTGGGCCTCCACGCCGACTAGGAAGGTGTCCCCGCATGCCATTGCGGGACCTCCCAGCCTGCTTTCCTCCAGCACCAACTCCTAACTGGGCGTCAGCAGCCAGCACCAGAGGCTTCATCGATGTGCCCAGAACGGATTTTTACGCCCGCTTTCAGACACCGCGACATCGACTAGGATACTGCTCCCCATCTCAGAATCGCCCTAAATATCAATGATCATCGTCCGTGTCGATACACTTTCGATATTCTGATGCATTCATATAGTACCAAAGCAAAGGTGGGGTGTCCAGATGTTGAATAACCCCTAGCAGAATCAGGTATCGCGGGTAAGGACAAAGGTGAGAAGTTCGTCGAGTTCCGCCGCCGGCTGTGATAAGGACATAAGCGCATCGCGGCCTTGTTCGACCGATTGTTGGGCCCGACGACGGGATGCCTCAACACCAATCATGCCAGGATATGTCGCCCGGCCCGCGGCTTCGTCCGATCCCTTATAACGCCCCATCTTTGCCGGGTCCCCGACCACATCGAGGACATCATCCATAATTTGAAAGGCCAAGCCGAACGCCTCGGCATAGCCTGCGAGGGCCTTACGCTCCCGATCGGACGCACCGGCGGCGATGGCACCAAGCGTAACGGCTGCTTTGAATATCGCCCCGGTTTTTTCCCGATGCAAGCGCGCCAGGGTGTCTAGGTCGTGGGCCGTTTTCCCGATATCCTTGGCCTGCCCCCCCACCATCCCGCGGTATCCGGCGGCTCGTGCGAGTTCCCGGGCCATTGCCAGCGATTGCTCGTTGCGATACCCATTTTTGGGATCGGTAAGGATGGCAAACGCCAGGGTCTGAAGCGCATCCCCGGCCAAAACCGCCATCGCCTCCCCGAACACCTTGTGCGTGGTGGGACGCCCGCGTCGGAGGTCGTCATCGTCCATGCACGGAAGATCATCGTGAATGAGTGAGTAGGCGTGAATCATCTCCACGGCACAACCCGCCGGAAGCGCCGGTTCGACGTTGCCCGAGACGGCCTGGCACGCCAGCAACGTTAAAATCGGCCGAAGTCGTTTTCCGCCCCCCAAAACGCTGTAGTGCATAGCACGGACCAGGTCATCCCCTTTATTTTCAGGTGGCAACCAGCATTTTAACGCCCGCTCCACATAGGGCTGAAGGCGTTTCAGACTATCGGGCATTGGTTTTGATGCCAAGACGTATGCTCCATTCATGACCCATTATTCGACGTCAACATCCAACGGCTGGGTTTTTAAGGTTTCCTCATTAACCCGGATCAATTCCTCAATCTTTCCTTCGGCCCGGTTGAGGCGCTCGCTACAACGCTTGACCAGACCCATGCCTTCTTCAAATAGCGCAATCGACTCTTCTAAGGATACCTGACCGGCATCCAAAGCGTCGGCAATGGTTTCCAATCGTTCGATGGCGTCTTCAAAGGTCATCTCACCGTGTTCTAGGGAATCCGACCCATCAGCATTTACCGGTGTCATCTTGTGTCATCGCCCCTTCCCCATCGGTTTCGAGCACCTCGGCATTAATCCGCCCCTCGGAAAACTGAACCGTAATGTGATCGCCCTCGGACAATGCGCCCGCCGACGTGATCACACCTCCCCCGGGATCGGTGACCAGACTATAGCCACGCTCGAGCACGGCCCACGGACTATACGCCAACAGTTGGGAGCGAATCGAATCCACTTGCTGACGCTGTCCCTTCAACCAAAGTCGCATGCCTCGCACCAGTTGGCTTTGAAGGGCATCAAGGTCCTGCCAGCGTTCCTCGACCATCCGTTCGGGACGCTGCAAGCTCCGGCGTTTTAATAGCGCATGCAACCGCTCTCGGCTCATCTCAAGACGGGTCTGGAGTCGCCGCGCCAGCCCCTCCGACATCTGATGCACCTCGCGGATCAAGCGCTCCCTTTCGGGCACCACCAGTTCCGCTGCCGCCGACGGCGTGGGTGCGCGGACATCTGCCGCGAAATCGCAAAGGCTCACATCCGTCTCGTGTCCGACGGCCGCGACCACCGGCACCGGGCATTCGGCCACCGCCCGCACCAGGTTTTCATCATTGAAGGCCCAAAGATCCTCCAAGCTGCCGCCACCACGCCCAATGATTACCAGGTCCACCCATTCAGGCTGCCCCACCATTTCGAGGGCCTCGATCAATTCCGCCGGCGCACGATCGCCTTGTACGGCGGCATGGGCAACCCGAATATGGCACAACGGATTTCGCCGCCGGATCACCTGAATGATATCGCGTAACGCGGCGCCATGCTTTGAGGTCACCACCCCGATCCTCTCTGGGAACTTGGGCAGTGGGCGTTTTCGGGCGGGATCGAAGAGACCTTCCTTTTCCAACTTCTTACGTCGGGCCTCCAGCGCCAAATGCAACGAACCCACTCCGGTGGGTTCGGCCGTCTTCACGTAAAGCTGATATTCCCCATTCTTCTCGTAGACATCCACATTACCATAGGCGAGAAGGTTCATGCCATCTTTCAGTTCGAAACCCAACAGGCGGCCGTGACTGCGAAAGAGGACGCATTTCAAGGCCGCCTCGTCATCTTTTAGGGTGAAGTAAGCGTGGCCCGAAGCAGGTCGCCGAAGATTGGATACTTCTCCGGCCACCCACACGGCCTGCAGGGAGGGCCGGTCATAAAGCGCGTCCCGGACCTCGGCCGTCAATTCCGATACCGACCACACCTTTAAACCCGTATCCTCCCGAGCCACCAGCGTCACCTCCCGGTGCGTCCCAACAATCAGGCCGTTGCTTTGGCCGCATCGACGGTGTTTCGTAACAGCGTCGCAATGGTCATGGGACCGACGCCACCCGGCACCGGGGTAATGGCACCGGCCACCTCTTTGGCACCTTCGAAATCGACATCGCCCGCCAGTGACCCGTCTTCCATACGGTTAATCCCCACATCGATGACGGTCGCCCCGGGTTTAATCATATCCGCGGTAATCATATGGGCCCGACCCGCAGCGGCCACCAAAATGTCCGCGCGAGACGTATGTGCTGCCAGGTCCTTTGTGCGTGAATGACAAATCGTCACCGTGCAATGGCGCTCTAGCAGCAAAAGCGCTTGTGGCTTACCCACGATATTGCTGCGGCCCACCACCACCGCCTCTTTGCCCGTAAGATCCATATCCAAAGTATCGAGCATGTGCATAATACCCTTGGGCGTGCAGGCAACGAATCCCGGCTGGCCGGCAAGCAGCCGCCCCATGCTGACGGGATGAAAACCGTCCACGTCCTTGTTGGGATCGATGGCGTTAATGATCGCCTCATCGTCCACTTGATCCGGCGTCGGCAGCTGCACGAGAATACCATGAATCAGCGGATCGTCATTGAGTTGTTGCACCGCTTGCATCACTTCTTCGTGGGACGTGTCTTCATCCAAACGGATGTCGCGCGTCATGATGCCCGCCTTTTCACACGCCCGGTGTTTGTTTCGCACGTAAACCTCCGAGGCCGGATCACTGCCGACGAGCACCACGGCCAATCCCGGTGTGATGCCATGCGCGCTTTTTAGTTCGTCGACCTCCTGTTTGAGATCTCTTCTGAGCTGCTTGGCAATGGCTTTGCCGTCAATAAGCTCCGCTGTCATGCTATCTCTCCCTTCAGAGATTCTCGTCACTTGCTCCCATACTTCTTTTGGATATATTCATCAATGGCCGTCGCGGCTTGTTTGCCCGCGCCCATTGCCAAAATAACGGTGGCCGCACCGGTGACGACGTCGCCTCCTGCGAACACGCCTTCACGTTTGGTGTGACCCGTTTCCTCTTCGGTGATGATGCCGCCCCAGGATTCGGTTTCCAGGCCGGGGGTATAGCGCGGCACCAACGGATTGGGGTTGGTTCCCAAGGCGAGGACCACGGTGTCGACGTCCATTTCAAATTCGGACCCTTCGATCGGCACCGGGCGGGCGCGACCGGAAGCATCCGGTTCGCCCAACTCCATCTGAACGCAGCGCATCCCGCGGAGCCATCCATCTTCGTCACCGAGGAATTCGATCGGATTGGTCAGCCAGTGGAACTGGATACCCTCCGCAATGGCGTGCTCATACTCCTCGATCCGTGCCGTCATCTCTTGATCACTGCGGCGATAGACGATGTGGACTTCCTCGGCGCCCGAGCGCAATGCGGTACGGGCGGAATCCATCGCAGTGTTCCCGGCCCCGATAACCGCGACGGAACGCCCGATCTTGACCGGGGTGTCACACTCGGGGAACTGGTATGCCTTCATCAGATTGATACGGGTGAGAAACTCATTGGCGGAATACACGCCGAGCAAATTCTCGCCGGGAATGCCGACGAACTTGGGCAATCCCGCACCCGAGCCCACGAACACGGCCGCATAGCCCTCTTCGAAAAGGTCATCAATGGTAAGGGTGGCGCCCACGACCACGTTGGGCCGGATTTCAACCCCCATCGCTTCCAGATTGGCGATTTCACGCTGCACCAGGTCCTTCGGCAAGCGAAATTCCGGGATGCCATACATCAAAACGCCGCCCGGGACGTGAAGCGCTTCAAACACGGTGACCTGATAACCCATCCGGGCCAGATCTCCGGCAGCGGTCAGCCCGGCCGGACCCGAGCCCACCACGGCCACCTTGTGCGACTTGGACTCCCCGACGGTCTCCATACCGATGTTGTTTTCGATGCCGTAATCGGCCACATAACGCTCGAGTCGTCCGATTCCCACCGGATCGCCCCGTTTGCTAAGCACGCAAACCAACTCACACTGCTCCTCCTGGGGACAGACCCGCCCGCAAATGGCCGGAAGGCTGTTGGTGGACAAAATGCTGTGCACCGCCGCTTCGACGTCGTCGTTTTGTAAATGTTCGATGAACTCGCGAATCGGCACGTTGACCGGGCAGCCTTCTTCGCATTTCGGATTTTTGCACTTCAAGCAGCGAGCGGCCTCGCGCTTCATATCGTCGTCCGAATAGCCCAGCGCCACCTCGTTAAAATTCTTGATCCGGGCTTCAACGGGTTGCTGCGCAATGGGTGTTTTCACCCAACGATCGTCCTTTCGGTCAGCCATCACATCCACCCCCACGTTGGCATACTTTCTCGTTATTTTGATACCGCTCGTAAGCGATTCGTTCTTCGCTTTCGTACATCTTCACCCGTTTATGGGCTTCTTCGAAATCGACTTGATGCCCGTCAAAGAAGGGACCGTCTACGCACCCGAACTTCATCTCGCCACCCACGGTCAAGCGGCACACCCCGCACATGCCGGTGCCATCGACCATAATGGGATCCATGCTGACCCAGGTCGTAATACCATGGGGTCGCGTCACCTTCGCGGTGGCTTCCATCATGGGCATCGGCCCGATGGCGATGACTTCGTCGATCGATTCGCCATCTTCAATCATGGCATCTAACACGTCGGTGACGAATCCGTGGGTTCCTTTCGAACCATCGTCGGTCGCCACCAACACGCGATCACTAACCCGTGCCATCTCATCTTCAAAGATGAGCAGATCTTCGCTCCGGGCGCCAATGATGGAGGTAACTTCTACGCCCTTTTCTTTTAGATCACGCGCCACGGGGTGAATCGGCGCTACCCCGAATCCGCCGCCGAGCAAGACGACGTGACCCGAATCGGCCATGGGAGCAACCTGCCCCAAAGGCCCGACGAAATCAACGAACTCGTCCCCTTCTTCTAATGCATTGATCCAGGCGGAGGTCTTTCCCGCCTCCTGCACCACGATGGTGACGGTGCCGGCTTCCCGATCGTAATCGGCGATGGTGATGGGAATGCGCTCCCCGCATTCGGCCACCCGCACCATCACAAAATGCCCCGCCTGGGCGCGCCGGGCCACCAGCGGTGCGTCAACTTCAAAAAGCTTCGTTATGTCGGTAAGGTCCCGTTTGTTAATAATGCGATACATCAAGTCACCTCTTCCTCTAATTTTCGGACCATCCGTTCACGGGCCGGACGCCCCATCCTGTGGAAGTTCGTCCCGCTCTTCGACGAGTGCTCCGAGAATACCGTTAACAAACGAAGCCGCGTGCTCGGAAACATACTCCTTGGTGAGCTCCACTGCTTCGTTAATGGCAACGCTTCGAGGGATCTCCATCCCCTTGATCTCAAATAGCGCCATTTGCATCAAGGCACGCTCGATACGGCCAATCCGCTTGATGGCCCAACGCCTCGATGTTTGGGAAATGGTAGTATTGAGACAATCTTTATGACACCAAACCCCCTGGATCAGGGTTTCGGCGAATTTGACGGCATCCGGCTGGAAAACGTTGTGGCGTCCCATGGCCTCGCGACAAATACTCAAAATTTCGAAATTGGAAAACACTTCTTCATCCCGAGACTCCAGCTGGTAAAGCGTTTCCAACACGGCCGTTCTTGCCCTTCTTCTCGACACGAAAACCCTCAACTCCTAATAAATGATTTCGTTGATCACCAGCTCCACCTGGGTGGAGCCCGAAGGCAAAAGACGCCGAAGGCCCTCATACAGCGCCGTAATGGCGTCGGCCATCGTCGTCTTAAGATCATAATCCGAATCCACCACGAAGCGAAGCCCGATGATGACACAATCATGGCGGATCTTCGCGGCCGCCTGAACATCACAAAGGCCGACCACGGGTTCACAGGCCGCCTTAATGATTCCATTGACCGCCTCGGCGGTAAAACGGATCTCCCCCAACTCGGTAGTGAACCGAAGCACACCCCGATGCTCGAGGAAACTTGAGAAAAACAAACCGGTCACAAGCGCCGTCACACCGGCGGCTGCCCCAACAACAAATAACGAGAGGGTGCTAGGCTCGATGCCATCCGTCCTCTCGCCGGTGTGATAAACTGCACCCGCTTCCCTTAGTTCACTTTGCTTGGTCGAATTTTCTTCAAGCGTCTTCATCAGGCTTTTGGTCACAGACCTCTCTATTCTTTTCGGGAAAGGCCACGTCCTGGACATGCACGTTGACCGCTTGTACGGTCAGATCGGTCATGTTCTCAATGGCATCTTTGACGTTGGCCTGTAAACGCCTCGCCACCTCGGGTATCTTAAATCCATACTCCACCAAAATATAAAGGGAAACGGTCACCGCCTGGTCGTGAGTCTCCACCTTCACGCCCCGTCGATGATCGTGTTTTCGAAACTTCTCCGATAGGGAATCGACCAAACCACCGGACATCCCCGCAATGCCCTCAATTTCACTTGCGGCAATACCGGAAATGACGGCCAACACATCTTTGGAGATTCGGACCGAGCTTTCCGAAAGCGATGCGACGTGATCGTCGAATGTCTGCTCTTTATTATCGGACACCGGCAGTCTCCTTTCGCGTGTGCGCATCAGCACAATCGATTCAATTATACTAAAGGGTGAAATCCGTCACAAGCCAGGTGGGCAGTTCGGTTCGGGCAAGCAAAATGCCCCGAACATCGGGGCATTCTTGGTGCCGAAGGAGGGATTTGAACCCCCATGGGCGAAAGCCCACGGCGTCCTGAACGCCGCGTGTCTACCAGTTCCACCACTTCGGCTAATCGCACCCGATTTTAGCACAGGGAAATCCGGTAATCAAGCGTCAAGCCTCACAATATACTTAGGAGCCAGAAGAAGGCCCAGATTAGGAGAAAAACGCCGAACATGATACCGAGAATGGGCAACAGAACCTGATAGGTCGCAATGACAAATGCAACCACGTCTAACCAGTCCCAATCCTTGGCCGGTTCTTCCTCGGTCTCTAGTTCATGTTCATCTGGAGGATCGAAGTAGAGCCCCTCGCTCAACCGCTCTTGAGCGCGCTTTTTGACGATCTCCTTTGCTCTTTCCCTCCGCTCTTTCTCACTCACCGGGTTCCCTCACCTCTCGATTGATACCCTCGATCATCACGGGGTCCGGCCTTCGTTGACCAAACTCCGGATAAAGCCACTGATAGACATGATAACTGTTTAAGACACGTGCGACAAACTCGCGCGTTTCTTGAGTGGGAATGGCGTCCAAATCCGCCAACCGACCCTCCCAGATTCCGGCTTGTATCCACGACTTGACCCGTCCGATACCACTGTTGTAAGCGGCCAAGGCGAGTGCCGTCTCCCCGTCAAAGGCGTCCAAGAGATAGGCGAAATACCAACAACCCAACCGCACATTCACCGCGGGGTCCAATAACTGATCATCCAAAAGCGGATCGTCGCCCCGCGAATCCGCCACCCACTTTGCCGTGCTGGGCAGTAGCTGCATCAATCCGATGGCACCCTGGGACGAGACCGCATGCGTGCGAAAACGGCTCTCTTCTCGGATGATCGCGGCGACGAATAACGGATCAAGATCGTAGGCTTCGGCTTCGGACACGATGATTTCACGATGCCGAAGCGGATAGACCTGACGGGCCCCGAAAAAAAGGGCAAGCATCGCCAAGAGCAAAACGCCGATCCCCAACAAGATGACCCCACGCCCTAGGGCGTTTGTCACCGGTCGTCACCCCCGAGGCACACCGTGAGGTCGCGCCATACCCTGAGAAATTTACATCGCAACCCGGCTTCGGACCCGGAATTATCAAACAGACGATCCGCCCGCGCCTTCTTTTCGGCGAGCGGCATTTGGTGATTCATCCGGCGCATGACCTCATCCCGGGTGCTGCCGTTTCGGTTCATGACCCGAGTAATCTGTTGGTCCTTTTGACACCAAACCACCCAAACCTCATGACAGTCGGCATCAAGACCCATTTCAAATAACAAGGCCGCATCGAGCACCACCAACGGTGTTTTCTTTCTTGCCTGATCATCCAAAAGGGTTTGGATCATCGCCTTGATCGCCGGATGGGTGATGGATTCAAGCCGTTTCAAAGCGGACGCGTCGGAAAAAACGATGGCCCCCAAGGCCCTCCGACAGATGCGTCCCTCGGCATCGAGGAGTCCCTCACCGAAATGCTCGACCACCTGATCATAGGACAACGTGCCCGGCTTTAAAGCCCGATGCCCCAAACGATCCACGTCAATCACCGGCACGCCTTGCTCACAAAAGAACCGAGCCAAGGTACTCTTCCCGGTACCGATGCCTCCGGTGATGCCCAGGACCTTTGTATCGCTCATTTTTCCTTCACGATCTCCCCGGGCAACCGTTCCAACGTGCTCTCGCGAAGCCGTTTCTCGCTCAGCACCATCAACCGCCACGAACCGTCCTCCTCGCGGCGAACGGAGAGCTCTCCGGTTAAATCAATCCGTTCCTTTAGGTCCCGAATCGCCTCATCGAGTTTGGCGCGAGTGTCAAATCGTATTGCGAAGATATGCATGATTGATCGCCCCGAAAACGGGTGCGATCTCACCTCCCATTGGCTGATTGGCAGGCAGGGCAAAAATGCGTTCCCCTGCCACGAAACTTAACCTTCTCAATTACCGTGCGACATTTGGGACATCTTTGTCCAGCCCGACCATAAACCCGAAGATAAGAAGAATGATCCCCCACATTTCCGTTCACATCATTATAGTCGGACAATGTGGTCCCGCGGTGATGGATTCCGGCTCGCACCACGCGTTGGGCGGCCCGAAAAAGGGCCCGCCATTCGTCGTCGGTCAAGGTCCGGCTGGGCCGAAACGGTGCGATCCCGGCCGCATGAAGGGCTTCATCAACATAGATATTGCCCAAGCCTGAAATGAAACGTTGATCCAAAAGGCGCGACTTGATCGGGCTTTCGCTTTTTGAGAGTAGGGCCCGAAAGCGGGTCCAATCGAGCGCCGGCGCCAATAAATCCAATCCCACCCACCCGTTTACGGCCTCGACCAGATCCGCGCGATCGATGCGGGTCCAACTGCCGAATCGGCGGGGATCGCGAAACGAGAGCCAATCGCCCGATGACAGCAAAAACCGCACATGGGTATGGGCGTCGATCTCCTCGGTCGATTTCAAACGAAAGGTCCCGGACATGCCAAAATGAATGGCCCATCCCCAAGTCCCATCCAACTGCATCAATAGATATTTGCCCCAGCGGTCCAACCCGGTCACCACCGCACCGGTGGAAAGCCGCGCCGCCTCCGCCGGCGTGACCTTGGAAGACCCCAGGCGCGACCTCAGGATATCAAAGCGGGCGAAATCGGCTTGACAAATGGTCTGGCCGATCAAATGCGGACACAAAGAACGGCGGATGGTCTCCACCTCGGGCAACTCAGGCATCATCGCTCAGCTCCAGCGGCTCCATGTCATACCAGTTAGGCCCGGCCTTCAAGTCGACCTTGAGCGGAACCTCCAGCGTCACGGTCGCTTCCATCCGCGCCTTGATCGCCCGGGCAACCCGCATGACTCGATCTTTCGGGACCTCCCAGATTAATTCATCGTGAACCTGAAGCAACAAGGCACACGGGAGATCGTCTTCAAAGCGGAGGCACTTTGCCTCCACCATGGCTTTCTTGATGATATCGGCCGCCGATCCCTGAATGGGGGTATTCAGGGCCACCCGCTCGGCAAAGCGGCGGCGATGCCATACCCGATGATCGAGATCCGGTATGTAGCGAATTCGGCCCATCAGGGTCCGGACATACCCCTGCTCTCGGGCCTTGGCGACGATGGACTCCATGTAGGCTTTGACGCCCGGCAATTTTTCAAAATACTGATCAATGTAGGCCTGCGACTCCGCCGGGGAAATCTTCAAACTCCGGGACAATCCGTACCCACTCATCCCGTATATGAGGCCGAAATTAACTTCCTTCGCCGCCGTTCGCATCTTTGGGGTGACCCCTTCCAAAGGAACATCGAAGACTTCACTGGCCGTTCGTTGGTGAATGTCTTCACCTCGCTGAAAGGATTCGACCAGCTTGGCATCACCCGAGAGATGGGCCAGGATGCGAAGTTCGATTTGCGAATAATCAGCGGCCAAGAGTTGATCGCCCTCCGGCGCCGTGAAGGCGCGGCGGAGGCGTCGGCCAACTTCCCGACGAATGGGGATGTTTTGCAAGTTGGGATCAGCGCTCGACAACCGGCCCGTCGCCGTGACCGTCTGATGAAAGGTGGTATGAATTCGGCCCGTGTCCGGATTAATCTCGGACGATAATCCTTTGACATAGCCCCGCAGCTTGGCCAACGTGCGGTACTCGAGGATATGGTTGGCGATCTCGTGTTCGGTTGCCAGCGCCTCCAATACTTCAGAATTCGCCGAATAACCCGTCTTGGTTCGTTTGATCACCGGGAGTTTCATTTCTTCAAACAAAACCTCCCCCAACTGCTTCGGGGAGTTGATGTTAAATTCACGGCCCGCAAGCGACCAAATCGTCTCTGAAACGTCCGCTATCTGAGCGTCAATCGTCTGCCCCTGCTCCCGAAGCACCGTCTCATCCGTCCGAATCCCGCGACGCTGCATGTCGGCGAGAATCGGGATAAGGGGCATTTCGATCTCACGGAACAAGGCCAGAAGCTCCATCGCATCAAGTTCGGCCATCAAGGGTTGATAGAGATCGCGAAGCCTCTCGAGCCGAAGGGCAATGAGCGCTGGTGCCTCCTCCGATTCACGAACCTCCTGTCGCGACGCCACCGTGCCCCCGAGATATTTCTGGGAGATGGCGGTCAAGGGATAGCTGCTCCGGGCCGGGTCCAGCAGGTACGCGGCAATTTTTAGATCCAAAAGGGACGCCCCGAGAGCGTCCTCGTCGCCCCACATTAGGAGTGGTTTCAAATAATGACCCCAGAAGGTATAAGCGCTTTGGAGCTTCTCCATCAACCGGGTTCGAATCCAAGCCGCATCGTCAGAATCGAATTCAAAGCACCATCCCGATTCTTTATGGCTGGCCGCAACATATCCGCCGCCATCCCCGTTTAAGGCATAGTCCAAGATGATGGGATCGTCGGAGGTATCAGCGGGCCGTTGATCCCACCACGCCTCCCATTTCGCGTCATCCCCGGCCGCCAAAGCTGTCAATGCGATGGGATCCGTCCTGTCATCGCCATTCGGGGCGGCTTCTACATCGAGATCGAGCCGTTCCAATAGTCGGGTGAACCCCAGGGCCCGAAGTTGCTCCCGAAGGGCCTCGTCTTCGCGCTTTCGAAACGTCAAATCCTCCCGCGTCAGGCCAAGCGACACATTTTTACAAATCGCCGCTAGCCGCTTGCTCAAAACCGCATCTTCTTGATGCTTGCGCAGTTTTTCCTTTAATTTTTCCCCGGAAACCGCGTCCACCTGTTCAAAGACCTGTTCCAAACTGCCATGGGCTTTGAGCAACTTCAATGCCGTCTTTTCCCCCACGCCGGGAATGCCGGGAATGTTGTCCGAATTGTCCCCCATCAACCCTTTCATATCCACCAAGGCCGCCGGCGAAATGCCGTACGTCTCCTCAACGCGCGTCTCATCAAAGGTTTCCATCTGGGTAATGCCGCGGCGCGTGAGCAAGATCTCGACATTGGGCCCCACCAGCTGCAACAAATCCTTATCACCCGTCACAATGGCGACGCGAAAATCATCGCGGGCAAAGTCATGGGCCAACGTGCCCAAGACATCATCGGCTTCGACATCCTCGATCTCAAGATATGGCACGCCTAGACCGTCAAGGAGTTCGCGGGCCATTTCAAATTGCGGCCTTAAATCCTCCGGCATATCCGGTCGATGTCCCTTGTAATCGGGATAGAGAGCCAGTCGTTCCTGGGGCGCCCCTTTATCAAAGGCCACCACAGCGTAATCAGGATCGGTTTCTTCCAACAGCCGAAGTAACATGTTGATAAAGCCGTAAACCGCATTCGTGGGCTGCCCCTGGGGACCGCTCAACTCACGGATGGCAAAAAAGGCCCGATACATCAGGCTCGTGCCATCAATCAAAACGACGTCTTCGCGGGACTTGTTCGCGTTGGTGGACATAGGATATCTCTCCTCATCAAGGAAGCAACGTCACCCCGCCGACCAGAAACGAGTGACTAATCGGCGCTAGGACCGAAACCGTGCAATCACCCAAATGATGACGCCAGATAGTCCGATCAGAAAAGCCAGGTGCGGTAAATGCGCGGCCACCCAAAGGAGGGTAGATGCCACGCTTTTACCAAATCGCTCCCAAGAGTCGGCGACATTTCGGTGAAGTTGACGACCGAAGGTCTCCGGTTCGACATCAACCGGCATCGGGGCGGTTAATTCTTCAAAATGCACACTAAATTGACTCGGCGTCGTCGGATAATAGGCTCGACCCCGCGCCAAGAGTTCATCAATGGCCGGCGTTTCGGTTTCGAATTGATGATATAACACCGAGCCCAGATCGGCGAGCTCGGACTGAAGGGCCGCCGCACCCTCAGGCGAAACCTCAATCTCAAGTTCAACGCGTATTAATGCGTCCGCGTCATCCCACGTTTGCATGACCCCGGTAACTTCGCCCTGTTGGTCTCGGATGCGGGTAACGGCCTGTTCTTGGGCCGCCGCAACATCCGGGACACCAATCACCAGGGTTGAACCGAAGGCGGACGCATCGCTCGCCGCTTCCTCTTCCAAGGCCGCCATACCGGGATCGGGATCCGCGGCCTCCGGTGTCGGGTCGGGCCCATCCGTTCTGAGGGTCATATCGGTCCCGATGGGGCCCATAAAAGGCCCGACCAGTGCCAGAACCGGTAATAGCAATACCAAAACCACGGCAGCGGCCACCGCCAAAGAGGGTACATAGGAGGGCGAGCGGCGTCGCCGGGAAGGAAGCAAAGCGGTGCCGGTCGGCGTTTCAAACCCCGCTTGGCACTGATTCGCCATCAGACGCTCTTTAAGTTGAGCCCGGAGTTCTTTGGGCACCGGACGATCGGGGATACTTTGCAATAATTGACGGGTCTTTCGTAATTTCGCCAGTTCCTCTCGGCACGCCGGACAATCCACCAAATGTTGGCGGACCACCTGTTCATCCTCGGCGTCCAATTCCCCGTCCTGATAGGCGGAGAGCAATTCTCCCGGAAATTCACCGCAGCTCATGCTTCTTCCCTCCTCTCAGAACGATTGACGTCACGATCGGAAAAGAGTTCCATCGGGGCCAAACGATCATGCAAGGCCTTCCGCGCGCGGTAGAGTCGTGATTTGACCGTTCCCAGCTCAATCTCAAGCACGTCAGCGATCTCTTCATAGGAAAACCCTTGCAGATCGCGCAGCACGATGACGGCTCGGTGGTGGGAAGGCAACTCACCCAAGGCCCGGTCGAGAATGTCCTGGATCTCCCCGGATAAAGCCAGGTCTTCGGGATCGGGATTGGAGCTCGACACCTGACGTGAAATCTCGCCGTCGTCGGTGGGCATGGGATCATCGAGCGAGACCGTAGGATGTCGCTTGCGGTGCCGAAGCCGATCCAAACAGACATTTTTCGCAATCCGGTAAAGCCAGGTGGAAAAGGAAGCATC
>SLMV01000015.1 GCA_007133365.1 Clostridia bacterium | reverse complement strand
AGGATTTCGCCCTTGTGATTTGCATCACAAGGGCTTTTGTGATATAAATCACGTAGAAGTCGGAGAATAACCGAATAGATCGAGGAACGAACGACAATAATCAACGCCCACTTAACTGAACTTAGCACACGGGAGGTGCTGCGATGCCCAATCATTTGAATCAAGCGTTATCAAACACCCAGTGGATTGCGCGAACGGCCGTTCTTTTGGCGCTTACCGTTGCGTTACAAATGCTGGGTCTTCCACAGCCTGTTACCGGTCCGGCAGTGAATGCCATGCTGTTGTTAGCCGCCATGTTGGTGGGGATGGGTTCCGGCGTTTTCGTCGGCGTTTTCACCCCGGTCATTGCCTTTTATCGAGGAATCCTGCCGCCGGTGTTAGCACCGATGGTACCGTTTATCGCGATCAGTAACGCACTTTTCGTGATTGTTTTTGTGCTCCTTCGGTCTCGGAATGTATTTTTGGCGCTGGGTGTTGCAGCAGTCGTTAAGTTTGCCGTATTGGCGACGGCAGTTCGAGTTTTTGTTCCGGATGTTCCCCCACCGGTGGCGGCAATGATGGGAACCCCGCAGCTGATCACGGCGATCGCCGGTGGTTTGGTTGCATTAGCAGTCTACCGTTTGGTGATCCGAGCCCGGGGGCAACGTTGATCCGGGTTGATCCGGATAGAGGTCTTAGAAATTGCCAGTTTGGAGGTTGAATTTAATGAATAATAGGGTTCAGCAGCAGTGTGCATGCACATCACAAGAACGGGCCGAGGGAAATTTGACGCCGACGGTCCTTAAAGACGAAACGGGGAATTGGAATCGTAACGACCCGGGCACTTTGATCCCGCTCATGCAGGCAACGCAGGAGCAGTTTGGGTATTTGCCCCGGGAAGAGGTGATCCGCATTGCGGATTTCTTGGGACTCTCGGAGGCGCGTGTTTTTGGGGTCGCGACCTTTTACAATCAGTTTCGTCTCGAACCTTTAGGAAAGAATCACATTCAGATCTGTATGGGGACGGCCTGTCACGTCAAGGGTGCGGCGGAGATTCACTCGGTTCTAAGGGCTGAGCTGGAATTGGACGAATCGTCGACTACTACCAAAGATGGGTTATTTACTTTGGATTCTGTGGCCTGTTTAGGGGCCTGCAGCATTGCGCCGGTTGTCAGTGTGGATTCTGAGTTTCACGGAAAAATGACAGCGCAAAAAGCCCTAAAGTTGGTCAAAGAACTCCGTGCAAGGGAGCGTCAGCGAACATGAATACCAATGAGAAAGCAAGGGCGAATGAGCCCATCATCATCGTCGGAACGGGAACATGTGGACTCGCTGCTGGTGCAGCACGAATCCATGATTTCTTTCAACGGAAGGCAAACGCCGAAGAAGGGCCTGCAATAAGTTTGAAGAAGACGGGCTGTATCGGTTATTGCACCATGGAACCGCTCGTTGATGTCGTCTTTCCCGGTTGGCCGCGTTTGACGTTTGGATCGGTTACTATGGACAACGTGGAGCGGCTTTGGGACATGGTTGCTGCCGGGGGGGAAATTCCAGAGGACATTCTTTTGGGTGCCCACGAAGCGCCTGGCGAGGATATTCCCGAGCTCAGCACGGCGCCGCTCCTTTGGGAGCTTCCGTTTTTCCGGCGCCAAAAGCGTTTGGTGTTGAAAAACTCCGGCATTATTGATCCGGAGTCGATGGAAGAGTACATGGACGCCGGTGGTTATCAAGGGCTTGAAAAGGCCTTGTCGATGGCGCCTGCTGAGGTTGTCAATGAGGTAAAAGAAGCGGGGCTACGGGGCCGCGGCGGTGCCGGTTTCCCGACGGGTCTCAAATGGCAGTTTGCTTACGATGCTCCGGGTGATGAAAAGTATGTTATTTGTAATGCGGACGAAGGCGATCCGGGTGCCTTCATGGACCGGTCAATTCTTGAGGGGGATCCGCACTGCTTATTGGAAGGGCTTACTATCTCCGCTTATGCAATTGGTGCTAACCACGGGTATGTCTATTGCCGTGCGGAGTATCCGTTGGCAATTGAGCGGTTGAATCGGGCGATCGAACAGGCGAAAGCCGCGGGGTATCTGGGTGAGAATATTCGTGGCACTGGCTTTAATTTCGACGTGACGATCAAAAAGGGCGCCGGTGCCTTCGTTTGTGGTGAGGAAACCGCGTTGATCGCAAGCGTTGAAGGTCGCCGCGGAATGCCGCGACCTCGCCCGCCGTATCCGGCCCAGTCCGGGTTGTGGGGTAAACCGACCAACATCAATAATGTTGAAACCTTGGCAAATGTGCCAATGATCCTGTCGGAAGGCGCGGAATCCTTCCGTAAATATGGGACGGAAAAGAGTCCGGGAACCAAAGTCTTTGCCTTAGCCGGCCGCGTTAAAAACAGTGGCCTGGTGGAAGCCCCCATGGGAATGACCCTCCGTGAGATCGTGTTTGATATTGGCGGCGGGGTCCAAGATGATCGCAAGTTTAAGGCCGTTCAGATTGGTGGCCCCTCGGGTGGGTGCCTGCCGGCGAGTTTGCTCGATACTCCGGTGGATTATGATTCGCTCATTGAAGCCGGCGCCATGATGGGCTCAGGTGGTATGGTCGTCATGGATGAGGGCACGTGCATGGTGGATGTCGCTCGGTTCTTCCTCGGATTTACGGCGGCGGAGTCGTGTGGTAAGTGTCTGCCCTGTCGAGAAGGGGTTGCCCGACTCAAAGAAACCCTCGATGCGGTCGTCAAATCGCATGCCGATGAAACGTCGGAGGAGACACTTTTGCGCTTCCAATCCGTCGCGCAGATGGAAGAACTGGCAGAGATGATCAAGGACTCGTCCGCCTGCGGCTTGGGCCAATCGGCCCCGAATCCGGTGTTAAGTACTTTGGACTATTTCCGTGATGAATACGAAGCGCATGTGTTTTCGCGAAAGTGTCCTGCCGGTGTTTGCACGTCGCTGTTGGATTATTATATTGATGCAGATGCCTGCAAAGGCTGTGGCCTTTGTGCCCGGAAGTGCCCGACCGAAGCCATACTTGGTGAGAAGCGTCATGCTCATTATATTGTTAGCGATAAATGTACACGCTGTGGAAGTTGCCGCCAGTTTTGTCCCTTTGCGGCAATCAAAGTGAGGTAGGGGGGAAAAGGAGATGTCCACTTTAGAAATTAAGGTCAATGATCGACCGATAAAATGTGAATCAGGGCAAACGATCCTGGACGTTCTCGAACAACATGATATTTATGTGCCCACCTTGTGCCATGTGGAGGGACTGGAACCAACAGGTTCGTGCCGGATGTGTGTCGTCGAAGTGGAAGGCCGTGGGACTCTCGTTCCCTCCTGCGCCGAACCCATCCAGGACCAAATGGCCATTCATACCAACAGTTCGCGGGTAATGAATGCCCGCCGTCAGATGGTGCAGCTGCTGTTGGCCAACCATCCTGATGATTGTCTCTATTGTGCACGGGGCGGCGATTGCACCTTGCAAGATTTGGCCGTTAATGCTGGTATTCGGGAGCGACTCTGGCGAAAAGGTAGCCGGCGGACGCACCCGATGGATCGGAGCAGCCCTAGCGTGGTTCGCGATCCGAACAAGTGTATTCTCTGCGGAAAATGCGTTCGAGTGTGCGATGAAGTTCAAGATGTCGGTGCGATTGACCACGCGAATCGTGGATTCGATAGCATGGTGCTCCCGGCATTTGACGACGAATTGGCGAGCACGGCCTGCGTAAACTGCGGCCAGTGTGTGGCCATCTGCCCGACCGGGGCACTCACGGAACGCATCGATCTTCCGCGAGTTTGGCGTTACCTTGAAGACGAACAGCTGACCACCGTGGTGCAGGTTGCGCCCGCCGTGCGGGCAGCACTGGCTTATGCTTTCGATCTCCCAGTCCGAGAAGCGGAAGGTAAAATGGTGAGTGCTCTTCGCGAGATGGGATTTGATCAGGTCTTCGATACCCAGTTTACGGCGGATTTGACCATTATGGAGGAAGGCTCGGAGCTCTTGGAGCGCATTCAGTCGGATCAATCATTGCCGCTCATCACTTCGTGCTCACCCGGATGGATCAAATACTGTGAACACTTCTACCCAGAGTTTTTGCCCCACCTTTCGAGCTGTAAATCACCGCAGCAGATGATGGGAGCAATGATTAAGTCGTACTGGGCACAGCAGGCGGAAATTGATTCCAAGGATGTTCGCGTTGTCGCGGTCATGCCGTGTACGGCGAAAAAATATGAAGCGGAACGTCCGGAAATGGAAACAGAATCGGGTCGCGATGTGGATGCCGTTATCACCACCCGCGAACTGATCGATGCCATCGAAGAAATGGGGGTCGTGTTTTCCAATCTTCCTGAGGATCAGTTCGATGACTTCTTGGGGGCATCGACCGGGGCTGGCGCGATTTTCGGAGCCACCGGCGGGGTCGCCGAAGCAGCCCTCCGAACGGTTTATTATCTGGTGGAAGGTGAGAATCCCGATCCAGAAGCCTTTAGTGCGGTCCGTGGATTGGATGGCGTCAAGAAAGTAGAGCTCACGTTCTCGGATGGCACTGTCGTTCGGGGTGCTGTAGTTCACGGCCTGTCCAATGCTCGTCAGGTTATGGAAGAGATCCAAAGCGGTGAAGCCGACTATGCGTTCATTGAGGTCATGGCTTGTCCGGGGGGTTGTGTCGGCGGGGGCGGACAGCCCTATAACAGCGACACCAAGCGTGTTGCGGAGCTGGCGCGGCAACTTTACCAATTGGATGAACAACGCGAGATGCGGTTCTCCCATGAAAACCCGGAAATTCAGAGGCTGTACGAGGAGTATCTGGGTGCGCCGTTAAGTGAACGTTGTCATGAACTATTGCACACTGAATATCAAACCCGCTCACGATATCCGAAAATCTCGGATTAATCGAGCAGACGGAAAGGAGGGCGTCGAACATGGGTGTCGTCTATACCTTGCCGGACAAATGCCGGCGCTGTTACCACTGTGTCCGCGAATGCCCGGTCAAGGCGATTCGAGTCAAAGAAGGTCAGGCGGAAGTCGTGGACGATCTTTGTATCTCGTGTGGCACATGTATGCGCGTCTGCCATCAAAAGGCTAAGGATTACCGTGATGATGTTGCGGACACCTGGTCGTTGTTGGCGAGCAATGAGCCGGTAACGGCTTTGGTGGCGCCCTCCTTTGTCGCGGCATTTGAAGATGTCCATCCGGGTCAGATCCTGGCGGGGATCCGTAAACTCGGCTTTGATCGCGTGGTGGAAGTTGCCTATGGTGCCGAACTCGTTGCGGAGGAATATGCCCGCTTTATGCGGGAGGTGACCGATGAATCGGATGCCGGGCCGAGTGAAGACGTAAAACCGCCCTATATTGCTTCGCCCTGCCCGGCCCTGGTGACACTGATCGAGATGCATTATCCTAACCTGATACCCCACCTGGTGCCCATCGTCTCCCCGATGGTCGCCATCGCTCGCTATCTTCGTGCACAGGCGCGGGAGGCCGGGGAGGAATCGCCAAACCTGGTTTTCATTGGACCATGTGTCACAAAGAAGGCGGAAACCGTTGATCTTCAAGAAAAGGGTTTGGAATTGGCGCTGACCTTCAAGGAATTAAAAGAGATGTTTCTGGCGCGAAATATTTATCTCGAAGAGTTGGAACAAACGGAATGCGATCCGCCCCATCCGCGATTGGCCCGGATTTTCCCGGTTTCAGGTGGATTGTTAAAGTCCGCTGCTATCGATGCGGATGTGGTCGAAAGCGACGTATTGGTTGCAGAGGGCAACGACGTACTGGAAGTCATCGAGACCCTCGAGAGCGATCAGGTGGATTATCGCTTTCTCGACATGTTGTTTTGTGAAGGTTGTATCGATGGTCCGGCGATGGATACCGAGCAATCGCTGATGCAGCGCCGAAAAAAGGTGGTGGATTATACTCGTGACCGGGTGCGACAATTGGGTAACCCCGCTGAGGCGCCGCCTCGACCTAAGGATTTGAATCTAAGGCGGGACTATTCGGTTCGCGGTTATACCATGCCGCTTCCTCCGAAAGAGGAACTTCTGCGCATCCTTGAGCAAATGGGCAAAGCAGCACCGGAGGACGAATTAAATTGCAGCGCTTGCGGATATCCGACTTGCCGGGAAAAAGCCGTCGCAGTTTATCGAGGATTGGCCGAGCCGGAGATGTGTTT